>JAIECF010000133.1 GCA_029068655.1 Muribaculaceae bacterium
GCCTCCGATTCCCAAGATGAGGAACATCGCAATTGGGATCGCAAGGATTAAAATTGGAAGTGTTATGTCCATATCTTAGGAATTGTTTAGAATTTCATTTCTTTAATATCCGTCACGTTGGTATTGCCGATAGCGCGATAGATGTTGATGATCAGAGCTATCGCTATAGCGGTCTCTGCTGCGGCGATGGCGATGGCGAAGAGTGTAAACATCATGCCCTCCATTGAGCCCGGGAAGAGGTAACGGTTGAAAATCACGAAATTGAGATCGGCTGAATTGAGCATCAGCTCAAGTGAGATCAGCATTGCGATCATGTTTTTGCGGGTAATGAAGCCGTAGACGCCACATACGAAGAGTAGAATGCTCGGCACCAAATACCATAAAATGCTTATATCCATAATATAAAACTATTTTCTGATTATTTTTTACGTGCGATCACTACACCTCCGATGATACATGCGAGCAGAAGGACGCTGACTGCCTCGAAAGGAAGAAGATACTGGAACTTTTCCGAACCCACAAGAGCTGTGCCTATATCGTGCATTGTCAGCCTTGAGCCTCCGTATTCAATAGCCTGTGCAAGGGAGATTCCCTTGACAAGTGGCATCTTGAACAGGGCAACAAGAAGAAGCACCGCTCCTATTACTGAGGCTGCTATTCCGGTCAGTTTTCTGTGGGCGAGCAGGGGTGCGCTTTTCTCGTTTGGCTTATGGGTAAGAATAATCGCAAACACAAACAGCACCATTATGCCTCCGGCGTAAACAGCAATCTGAACGGCGCCGAGAAACTGAAATCCGAGCTGGAAATAGAACACGGCTGTGCAGATCAGAGAGAAGAGCAGATAAGTCGCTGCGCGGAGGATTTTTGTCGTAGTGACAGCCATAAAGGCTGAAAGCACCATCGCGATGGCTACTACGAAGTAGAGTATGATGTTTCCTACTGAATCCATTGTTTTTTTGTTGTTAGTTGTCGGGTTGTCAAGTTGTCAGGTAGTTGGAGTGTCCGGATTTTGAGCGGCTTGCTGAGCAGCTTTCTTCGCAGCGGCTTTAGCCAGAGCTTCGGCCTTGATCTTTGCAAGCTGTTCGGGATCCATAGCCGGTTTTGGCTTTGGCTTGGATGCCTCCGCTATGACCTCTGCATCGGTCAGTTCGGAATGGGAGTTCAGGACCTTGACGAGTTTGTCGCGGGTGAAGACTGCCTGCTCAAAGTCGTTTGAGAACTCAAGGGCATCTTGTGGACAAGTCGTAACGCAAAGCATACAGAACGTGCAGCTTCCGAGATCATAGAAATACTTGTCGAGCACTTTCTTCTTCTTGCCGTCGGGCAGTTCCACGAATCTCGTCTTGAGCTCAATAGAACTGTTCGGGCAGTTCATCTGGCAGATGCCGCAGGCGATACACTTATTGTGTCCCTGCTCATCTCCGATCAGTGTAAGTTCCGCACGGAAACGGTCGGCGATCTTGAGGGTCTGGCGATTCTCAGGATATTGCTCTGTGACCTTGGGAGTGACGAACTCCTTTCCTGTCACGGCCATACCTTTCGCCAGGCTCGCAATGCCTTTACCTACCGACGAAAAATATTCCTTAATACTACTCATATAATGGTTTTTAATTTAGTTTTCGGGTTGTCTGGTCTTTCAAGTTGTCAAGTTGTCGGGGTGGGTGATCAGCGTTCCACCTGACCGCCGAGTATATCCAGAAGTTCTGTGGTGATGTTTTCCTGACGCAATTTGTTGTATTCAAGCTGCAGACCCTCGAGAAGTTTCTTGGCATTGTCGTTGGCGCTCTGCATAGCCATCACCCTTGCAGCCTGTTCGGAAGCGCGGTTCTCGATAGTGATCTCCTGCATGGTGGAGAGTACAAACATCGGGAGCACTGCATTGAAAATACTGTTGGCGTCAGGCTCGAAGATTGTCATACCGGTAGCTGTCGAAGTCTCCGATCCTTCAAGAAGGGTATCACCGGAGATAGGGAAGAGTGTTTCGAACGTGGCCCGCTGGCGACTCATGGAATAGAACTTCATGTATTCTACGCAGACAAGATCGTATTCTCCGGAAGAGAACCTGTCGCGAAGGGAATGTGTGAACTCATTGACCTTCTCGGCCTCCATCTTGGAGTCGACTCCCTCTACTCTCACGACATGTATATGCGTGCCTGCGAGTTTCGACAGAGCCTTGTACATCTTCTGGCCGATAGGGTAGAGGTCTATTTCCACCGTCGGTCCGTATTTGACCTGAAGCTGTCTTAATTCTGTAAGTGCAGCCTTGAAAATATTGATATTATAAGCGCCGCAGAGTCCGTCGTCGCTTCCGAATACGGCCAAAGCAATCTTCTTCACTTCGTGGCGAGGCTCGATAAGCGGACTGCTGAAGTCGGTGCCCGACTGCATTATATGGGCCATCACCGACTTGATCTTATTTCGGTAGGGCACGAGCTGCTTGAGCGATGCTTCAAATTTATGCACCTTCGCCGAAGATATCATCTTCATGGCGCCGGTGATCTTTTCGCTCGAAGCCACTGAGCCGATACGTGTCTTTAGTTCCCTGAGGGTTGCCATTGTATTGTATTATAGATTTTTCAGTTAGTGGCATGCGTCGGTTTCACCCGGCGCATGCCTGTAAAGTCTTATTTATAGCGAGCGCTGATTTCTGCCGCGCATTCGCGCAGTTTTGCCTGAACATCGTCGCTAAAGTTGCCTGCCTTTATCTCTTCGAGCACTTCCTTGCGGTATTTTGCCTCAAGAAGCTGGATGAAGAGAGTCTCGAATTCATGCACCTTGTCAAGAGGAACGTTTTCCATAAGTCCGTTGACGCCGCAGAATATCACTGCCACCTGGTTTTCTACCGGCCATGGCTGATATTGTGGCTGAATGAGAAGCTGCTGGTTTTTGCGTCCTCTGTCGATCACTTTTGCAGTAACCGGGTCGATGTCACCACCGAACTTGGTAAACGACTCAAGCTCTCGATACTGAGCCTGGGCGATCTTCAGTGTACCTGCCACCTTCTTCATCGGCTTGATCTGCGCGTTTCCACCGACACGTGACACGGAGATACCCACGTTTACAGCCGGACGTATACCCTGGTTGAAGAGGGCAGTCTCAAGGAAGATCTGTCCGTCGGTAATTGAGATGACGTTGGTCGGAATGTATGCTGAAACGTCGCCGGCCTGAGTCTCGATGATAGGAAGCGCGGTAAGCGAGCCTCCACCCTTCACGATAGGCTTCAACACTTCCGGAAGGTCGTTCATATTGGAAGCCACCTGCTGGTTGTCGATGATCTTAGCGGCTCGTTCGAGCAGACGGGAGTGCAGATAGAAGATATCGCCGGGATATGCCTCACGTCCGGAAGGACGCTTGAGGATAAGGGATATCTCACGATAGGCTACCGCCTGCTTGGAAAGGTCATCGTAGACGATGAGAGCGTCGCGGCCGGTATCGCGGATGAACTCGCCTATAGCTACGCCTGCGAAAGGAGCGAAGTAGCGCATCGCAGCAGAGTCGGAAGCTGTAGCAGAGACTACGACGGTGTAGTCCATCGCACCATGCTTCTTGAGAGTCTGTACGATTGAAGCTACTGTAGATGCTTTCTGGCCGATTGCCACATATATACAGTAGACAGGTTTGCCTGCAAGATAGAATTCCCGCTGGTTGATGATGGTATCGATTGCAATCGCGGTCTTACCGATCTGGCGGTCGCCGATGATAAGTTCGCGCTGCCCGCGACCGATAGGAATCATAGAGTCGATTGCCTTTAGGCCGGTCTGGAGCGGCTGCTTCACGGGCTGGCGGAAAATGACACCTGGAGCCTTTCTCTCAAGCGGCATACGAAGCAACTCACCCTCTATAGGGCCGTTGCCGTCGATGGGTTCGCCAAGGATGTTGATTACGCGACCGAAAAGGCCATCGCCGACCGGAATAGAGGCAATCTCACCCGTGCGACGTACCGTCATGTTTTCTGAAACCGCATTCACATCGTCGAGAAGCACAACACCCACGTTGCTTTCCTCGAGGTTGAGAGCGACACCGGTAGAACCGTTTTCGAACTCGACGAGCTCTGAGGCCTTTACGTTTTCGAGACCATATACGTGGGCAACGCCGTCGCCGACGCTGAGGACGGTACCTGTCTCTTCAAACTTCACCTGAGAGTTGACGTTCTCGAGTTGTTGCTTAAGAATATCTGAAATTTCGCTTGGGTTAAGCATTGTTAATTGCTTCTTAAAAGTTTTAAACGTAATTGTTCGATCTCATTGCTGATCGAAGCGTCGAGACGTTGACCGTCAACATCGATCACAAACCCACCTATGAGTTCGGGATCCACATCATAAGAGAATTCAAGAGTCATTCCCGGATAAGCCTGAGTCACTATGTTGCGGAGTTTCTGCATCATTGCGTCGTCAAGCTTAGAGGCTGTGATGATCTTCACTCGAGCCATCTTGTTTTCCTTCCGGTAAAGATCGCAATAAGCGAGAGCCATAAGCTGAGCGAATTCAGCGCGTTTGCGGTCAAGAATGAGCTTGACAAATGAACGATAGTCATCCTCCACCATGTCGCCTGCGGCTGAGAGCAGGAGTTTCTCCTTATCTTCTTTCTTGACGAAAGGATTCGCGAGTACTTTCTGCAGACCCGGATTGCCGGCAAACGATTCAGCTACCGTCTTCATCTCGAGGTAGACCTTATCGGCGTTACCGCGCTCGACGGCGAGTTTATAGAGCGCCTTAGCGTAGCGCTGTGGTATGAGTCCCTCGTTCATTGTCTCAGTTCTTCTCTATTTCGTCCAACATCTTATTGACAAGCTTCTGCTGCTCTTCATCGTCTTTGAGCTGGGTTCTGACCATCTTCTCGGCGATGTCGAGTGAGAACTTGCTGACTTCATTTCTGAACTGGAGTTCTGCTTCCTTGCGCGACTGCTCTATGGAGACCTTAGCCTGCTCCATTACTTTACGAGCCTCTTCGGATGCCTCTTTCTTGGCTTCCTCGATGATCTGGCTCTTCATTTTGGCGGCTTCGCGCAGCATTTCAGCCTGACGGGCCTGAGCTTCACCTATGACCTGCTGAGCGGACTGCTTGGCGTTGTCAAGCTGCTGCTTGGCTTCGCGAGCATATTCCACTCCTTTGTCGATAGCATCAGCACGCCCTTCCATCTGCTTGATGATCACAGGCCATCCCCACTTCGCAAGTACGATGAAGAGGAGGATGAACGCGACGAACATCCAGAATACCAGTCCAAAATCGGGCGTGAATAATTCCATTCTGTAGAGAATTTATGGCCGGAGCCGATCAGATGAAGAGTGCGAGGGCTGATACGATCACTGCGAAGAGGGCAACACCTTCGATGAGGGCTGCGATCACGATCATGTTCGAACGGATATCGCCTGCGCTTTCCGGCTGACGTGCGATTGCTTCCATAGCGCTGCTACCGATTTTACCGATACCGATACCTGCACCGATTGCTGAGAGGCCTGCGCCGAACGCTGCGCCGAATGAAGCAAGGGCTTCTGCTACTAAAATCATTGAAAACATAGTCTTGTGTTTTTAGTGTTATTATTGTTATAGTTTATTTCTTTTGGTTTAGATTTCTTCTACCGCGGCCTTGGGGTGCTCGCCGTGCTCTTCATGAACCGCCATTGAGATGAAGATTGTTGAGAGGAGTGTGAACACATATGCCTGGATGAAGCTGACAAGAGTATCCAATGCCAGCATGAAGATAGAGAAGAGAAGTGATACTACTGCGGATACTCCTGCTATCGTAGCACCATATGCAGCGAATATGAATATCAGCAGTGTCAGGGTTATGACTATCATATGGCCACCCATCATGTTGGCGAAGAGACGTACGCAAAGTGCCGCCGGCTTCGTAAAGATACCGAAGATCTCGATCACCTGCATGATAGGAATCGGGAATTTCAGCAATAATGGCACATCGGGCCAGAAGATCTCCTTCCAATAATGCTTGTTGCCGTGAATGTTTGTGATAACGAATGTCATTACAGCAAGCACCAATGTGATCGCGATATTACCTGTAAGATTCGCTCCTCCGGGGAATATCACTATGAGGCCAAGAAGGTTCATCACAAGTATGAAGAAGAATGCCGTCAGCAGGTAGGGTGCGAATTTTGGCGCTTTGTCGCCGAGAGTGCTCTTTATCACACCGGTATATACGAAATCGACACACAGCTCAAGGAATCCCATTCCCTTACGGGGCGCCTTGAATCCCTTACGGGTGTAGAACCTCACAAGACCCATCACCATCCATGTGACGAGAGCCGCCGCTATGAAGAGTGCAAGGACATTTTTTGTGATGGAGATGTCAAATGGCTTATATTCCCTATAATATCTGCCATCGAATTCTACATAGCCGTCTACGATCTCATCATTCTGGGCTGAAGCAATCTTTTCCGCAGCTTCCTCTTCTTCAGGAGTGGTAGGCAAAAGCTCTACCACCTTGTTCTTGTGCTTGCTTACATGCGCGAGCACAAAGCGGTAAGCTTCTGCGTTTCCGTCTTTAGCTATATTTACTATCTGCGGAACAGCAACAGTGTGGGTCTTTCCAGTCTCTGCATCGGTGTGCTCCTCGTATTTCATGAGTCGGCCCGATGAGAAGCAGTGCCAGCTTCCGTCTTCCGCACGTACGATCACAGGGAGCGGAATCCGGTAGGTATGGCTGAAAGGTACTTCCCAGCCGTAGCCGTCACCGAGGTGATGAAATATGTTTTCCTTCACGTCCACTTCTCCCTTCTCTCCTTCCGAAGCGAAAGCAGGGAAGGAAAGGAAGATCAACGATATGATGGAAAACAGTATGGCTAATTTTTTTCTCATTACAGTTCCGTGTTAATAGATGCACACTGAGATTACATTATGGTCGACATCCGCGAGACCACCCTTGATGTCGTAGGTCTTATCCTCTCCTTCGGGAGTGCGGTAGGCGACTGTTCCCTCAACGAGCACAGAGATCAGAGGCGCGTGGTTTTTAAGCACCGTAAACCTGCCGATCTGTCCCGGCAATGTCACGGATACCGCTTCGCCCTTGAAGACGACTTCCTGAGGTGAAATGATTTCTAAAGTCATTTTGCAGAGTGCTATTGTTATACTTCGGCAAGCATCTTCTTACCTTTGGCTATCGCTTCGTCGATAGTGCCGACGTTGAGGAATGCCTGTTCCGGATATTCGTCCATCTCGCCGCTGAGAATCATCTTGAAGCCACGGATGGTCTCCTGCAGGGGCACCATAACGCCGGGAACACCGGTAAACTGCTCCGCTACGTGGAATGGCTGGCTTAGGAATCGCTGAGCCCTGCGTGCACGAGCCACTACGAGTTTATCCTCGTCGCTGAGCTCGTCGACACCGAGAATCGCGATGATATCCTGAAGGTCGTTGTATTTCTGAAGAAGCTGTTTGGTCTGCTGAGCTACATTGTAATGTTCCTCTCCGATGATGTTCGGGTCAAGGATACGTGAAGTGGAATCGAGCGGGTCGACGGCAGGATAGATGCCGAGCTCGGCGATCTTACGGTTGAGCACCGTAGTTGCGTCAAGGAAGGAGAAGGTAGTGGCCGGAGCCGGGTCGGTAAGGTCGTCGGCCGGCACATAGATAGCCTGTACGGAAGTGATTGATCCGTTCTTGGTAGATGTGATTCGTTCCTGAAGAGCACCCATCTCAGAAGCAAGCGTAGGCTGATAACCCACAGCAGACGGCATACGGCCGAGAAGCGCCGAAACCTCTGAACCGGCCTGAGTGAAACGGAAGATATTGTCGATGAAGAGAAGGATATCCTGTCCTCCGCCTTCCGCATCGCGGAACTGCTCTGCCACCGTCAGTCCGGAAAGAGCCACGCGAAGACGTGCACCCGGCGGTTCGTTCATCTGGCCGAACACCATTGTCACCTGGCTCTTCTCCACTTCGCTCATATCTACGTCGGCAAGGTTCCACTCGCCTTTTTCCATCCCCTCCTCAAACTTCTTGCCATATTTCATGACGCCGCTCTCGATCATTTCGCGGAGAAGGTCGTTACCCTCGCGGGTGCGTTCACCTACGCCGGTGAATACGGAGAAACCATTGGAGCCTTTTGCGATATTATTGATCAGCTCCTGGATAAGCACGGTCTTGCCAACGCCTGCTCCACCGAAAAGACCGATCTTACCACCTTTTGTATAGGGCTCAAGGAAGTCGATCACCTTGATGCCGGTCAGAAGGATTTCTGTCGAGATTGCGAGGTCCTCGAAGGCCGGAGCCGGCTGATGGATAGGACGGAGGTGGTCGCGATCAAGTTCCGGAAGGTGGTCGATGGGCTCGCCGATCACGTTTAGAAGGCGACCTTTAACCTGCTGTCCGGTCGGAACTGCAATCGGGCGTCCGAGGTTTTCTACTTCCATACCGCGGCGGATGCCGTCGGTAGATTCCATAGCCACGCAGCGTACGGTCTGTTCGCCGATATGCTGCTCGACTTCAAGTATCAGTTCCTCTCCATTATCTCGCGTGATCTTAAGTGCAGCGTAGATAGGGGGAATGTTCTCTTTGCCACCCTCGAAACTAACGTCGATTACGGGGCCGATAATCTGAGTGATCGTTCCTTTGTTTGCGCTCATTTTGTCTGATGTCGTAAAGTATTTAGAATACTTATTGTTGTTAATTTTTGGTCCTGACGGAGGGTTTCAAGCCTCCGTCAGGTTTATTATTAAGTCTATTGAGTCTTGTATGGGTCAGAATGTCCAGCCGAGAGCTACGAAAACGGCCATCACGATAAGGTTGACAAGAGCGAACGGCATCATGTATTTCCATTCAAGTGCCAGCATCTGGTCTATACGCACTCGCGGGAATGTCCACTTGAACCAGATAATGATGTAGCTGATGAAGAACGCCTTGGCAAGGAACCATATGGGACCGGGAATCCAGTTCATGACCATGTTGAACCCATCCCATCCGGCGATGTGGAAAGGCATCCATCCGCCGAGGAACATAAGCGATGCGATACCGCTGACAATGAAGAGGTTAAGGTATTCAGCAAGGTAGAAGAATCCGAAGTGTATACCGGAATACTCCGTATGATAGCCTGCGGTCAGCTCATGCTCTGCCTCCGGAAGGTCGAACGGGCCTCGGTTGGTCTCTGCTGTTGCGGCGATCACATAGATCACGAAGGCAACGACTGCAGGAAGCCATCCTTGGAAGATAAACCATGCGTGTTCCTGAAGTGCCACGAGTTCATTGATGTTCATCGTTCCTGCAAGCACAACTATCGACATTAGCGCCAGTCCAAGAGAAAGCTCATAGGAGATCATCTGAGCGCCGCTTCGCATCGCACCGATGAGGGTATACTTGTTGTTGGAAGACCAACCTGCGAGAAGGATGCCGAGAACTCCGACACTTGAGACAGCAAGGATGAAGAAAATACCGATATTGTAGTCGATGATCTGAAGTCCGCGTCCCCACGGGAGACATGCGAGCATCACTACCGATGATGTGATGATGATGTAAGGCGCGAGCTTGAAGAGGAATTTATCTGTTCCTTTAAGGGAGATCAGCTCCTTGATAAGGATCTTGAACATATCGGCAAACACCTGAAGCAGACCCCATGGGCCTACACGCATCGGGCCGAGACGGCACTGGAACCATGCGCAGAGCTTACGTTCGTAGAGGATGTAGAAAAGTGCAAGCACCGTATAGGTGAGCAGTATCAGGACTCCGATGATGACGCATTCTATTAAGGTAGCAGCCCATCCGGGCATGCAGCCGATAAGAAGGTCGTTGATCCAGTTTGTGATTATACCAAAGTCAAACATGTCGATTCTGAGTTATAGTTAGCGGTCAATATCCGGAATTACGAAGTCAAGAGCGGCTCCGATGGTGATGAGGTCGGCGATCATATTGCCGCGGCAGCAGAGATCCATTACGCCTACAAGGTTGAAGCAAGGACTCTGGAAATGAACGCGGAAAGGATTCTTGCCGCCGTCGCTTTCGATGTATACGCCGAAAGTGCCGCGAGAAGCCTCCACCTGAGTATACCAGTGTCCTGCAGGGAGCTTGACGATCTTAGGAACCTGTGCGCGGATGTCACCCTCGGGAATACGGTCGACGAGCTGCTCGAGTATCCTGCAGCTCTGCTCAATCTCTTTCATGCGAACCATATAGCGGGAATAGGAATCGCACCCGTCAAGGAGTACCTCATCAAATTCTACTCTATCGTATGCAGCATACGGATGTTTCTTGCGGCAGTCGCAGCTCCAGTTGGATCCACGCCCTGAAGGTCCTGTAATACAATAGTTTATTGCATCTTCCTTGCTTAAGTGACCGACGCCTACCATACGGTTTTTAGCGATAATATTTCCGGAGTATACCTTATGATATTCTTTCAGGCGCTCAGGCATGATGGCGAGAAGAGCCTTGACATCCTTAACGAAGTCGGGGTGAAGGTCGGCGATGACGCCGCCGATCACATTATAGTTCATCGACATGCGCGCACCACAGGTCTTCTCGAAGATATCGAGGATCTGTTCGCGCTCACGGAACCCGTAGAAGAACGCCGTGGTAGCTCCAAGGTCCATTGCTGTACATCCGAAACTGAGGAGATGGCTTGAGATACGCATGAGCTCATCCATCATAGTGCGGATCACTACAGCTCGCTCAGGAACTACTATACCCATAGCCTTTTCTATGCACATGCATAGACAATGGCGGTTCTGATGGGCGCTCATGTAGTCCATACGGTCGGTGAAGTGGAGTATCTGGGGATAGCCGAGGCTCTCACAGAGTTTCTCTATTCCGCGATGGATATATCCGGAAACGACGTCGACTTTCTTTACTTCCTCGCCGTCGATTGCAGCACGGAAACGCATTACGCCGTGGGTAGAGGGATGCTGAGGGCCGACGTTAACAACATAGTCGCCTTCCTTAAACACTTTACCGGGAATTCCCTTGATGGTGCCGTCCGGCTGTTCAACATATGAAACAGTGTCATCCTCGTTCTTCTCATCGTCTACCGGGATCGGATTGAGCTTCGGGTCAGCGTCATAATCCTTACGTAGCGGGTAACCCTTCCAGTCGTTGCGCAGGAAGAAGCGACGCATGTCGGGATGGTTGATGAATTTGATGCCGAAGAAATCGTAGACCTCGCGCTCCTGGAAGTTGGCCACTTTCCACAGATCAGATACCGTATATATATAGGGATTTTCACGGTCTGTTACGGCTACCTTCACCGAAATCATCTCCCATTTCCGGGAAGTAGCGGTGAAGTAATATACTACACCGAGGGATTCCTTCCAGTCCATACCCACCACTGCGGTGAGGACGTCGAAGTTGAGCTCGGGGTTGTGCTTGAGTTCTGTAGCAAGCTTGCGCCAGTCTTCAGCCGGGACATTGACAAGAAGGATATCACCCTCCTCAAAAGTGGCCGACGGACAAATCTTGCTTATGCAGTCTTTAACGCTCATTGTTTAAGTCTTAAGTCTTAAGTCTTGAGTCTTAAGATAGGTTAGTGTAAAGGTTGTTAGTATTCGCCTGCCTCTGAGGGGTGCTTGCGGAAGAAGTCCTGGATCTTCTCCTGACGGTTGACGCCTCCGAAGAATTTCTGGAGCTTTATCTTGCGCTGCAGCTGCATGAGACCATAGAACATGGCCTCGGGGCGCGGAGGACATCCGGGGATGTATACGTCTACCGGGATGATCTTTTCTACTCCGTCTACGACACAGTAGGATTTCTTGAACGGTCCGCCGGATACAGCGCAGCCGCCGCAAGCGATCACGTATTTAGGCTCTGCGAGCTGGTCGTAGAGTCGCACCAGGGCGGGAGCCATCTTATGCACTATAGTGCCCTGCACCATGATATAGTCTGCCTGACGCGGGGAGTTACGGGCAACCTCGAAACCGAAGCGAGCCATGTCATAGCGGGCTGCGCCGAGACACATGAACTCGATGGCGCAGCAGCTCGTGCCGAAACATAGGGGCCAAAGAGAGTTGGAGATACCCCAGTTGATGAGCTGATCAAGTTTCCCGACCATCACGTTGGCACCGGTGGCGTTCAGTTCCTCTACAAGTTTGTCGATGTATTCGTTGTCTTTGAAGTCCTCATGCTTCATTGACTTGATGGAAGGTTCCTTTACTGCCATTTGAGCGCTCCTTTCCGCCAGGCGTAGGCCAGGCCTAAAATAAGTATGAACAAGAAGATTGCGACGCAGAGAAGACCTGAAGGACCAAGACCGCGCATGATTGTGGCCCAGGGATACAGGAAGACTGTCTCGACATCGAAAAGAAGAAACAGGATGGCGAAGATGTAGTAGCCCGACTTGAACTGAATCATTGATTCCCCTCGGGTGGGGATACCGCATTCATAGGTCTCGCCTTTCTTTACCGAATAGGATTTAGGGGAGATAAGTCGTGCGATGAGCAGAGCCGCAAACACCAGACCGATGCCGGTGAGGGTTGCTGTGACCGCAAGGTCTCCGTTGCTTATTTCCAACAGTAAATTCATAGAAGTTATTGTGTTTTAATTGTTTATTCAGATGTCAAGTCGAAATAGCGCGCAATTTGCCCACTATTTGACTGCAAAGATACTTAAAAATTCTTAAATCTGCAATTTTTATATGGCATAATTTAGCGAAAAGTGTGCAATTTTTCAAGCATGGAGAGGAGGACCATAATCATGAAAAAATCCGCCCTCCTGTATTGCCGGAGAGCGGAAAAATTGTCAGAGTGGGAAATCAATCTTCTACATTGAGGATGGAGCCAGCTGAGTGGGCTACCGTAATTGGGGAGTACTGTGACTGAGCTGTGGCAATGCCGCAGCTGAACTCTCCGTCCTGACTTACGCGACAGTCATAGCTGACAACGTGCTGTCCTTTCGGCAGCCAACCGAAGAAAAGGTTGGTCTGCGCATCCCGTACCTCGCGGTAGAAACCTACTCCATCGGAATGGCGGTAACCGGAGAGCTGGTCGACAGGTTCGAGACATGCGCTACGTTCATCTGTGACGGCCACATAATCCATGTCACGACCCGCGTTGATGAAAAGAGTCACGCGCACCTTCATGCCTTTCTTCAATTCGATACCTTCCTTAGGGATCAGCTGTCCGTTCTCTCCTTCCACTAAAGCCACGATACTCTTGCGGATGGAAAGTTCCGGAACATCCGCTGGCGCAACCTCCATGATCGGAGCCTCATACTGGCTGATGACGCCTCCCCATGCCGGTGAAGCACCCTTGCGTGAGACTGATAGAGTCTTGCCTGAAGAGTCCTTGGCATCAAGTGTAAGAGTAAAAGCTCCAGTGAGCTTCGCGCTTTCCGGCACTTTTATTTTTTTTCCTTTCAGGGTAAATTCAGGGATTCCGTTGTCGGAGGGATCCGTCCAGTCTGAGCCGGAGGAAAGAATGGCGTTGACCGTCTCTACCGTATACGTATTTCTGCCCCAGTCCTGATACTGTCGTCCGAGCACGAGCCACTGACGGAGACTGTTGATGATGGCATTGTTCGGCTGGATCGCAGCAAAAGCCTCCAGGACGAGGGTAGTGGTCTGAACGACAGACATTCCTCCCCAACCGGAATTGAGATTGTCAAACCACATCCCCTTCTCCGGACTTTCGCTTGCGAACTGGCGGAGTGATTCAAGAATCTCGTTGGCCGTGCGGTGATCGGATGCCCGCCACAGCACTACAGCGGCCTTCGCCTTCTGGCCTATACCCAAATCCTTCCATTCCGAGGCAATGTCTCTGCAGGCTTTATCCGCGATGGATGACATCTCATTTCCTGCGGATCCGGTAGAAAGATATGAGGTCGGGAAGTTGCCGCGCACATACAGCCAGTCGAGCAGATAACTCAGTGATTCCCCCTTCTTATGATACTTCCTGTAATCCTTCACTGTCTCAGAATCGACATATGCTATTGCTTTGCGTATCATAGTCTCTGAGTCTTCAAGAGTGTTTGAGGCTCCTGCCTTGACAATCATTGCCAAATGGCGAAGTACGTCGCGGGTGATCCATGGAGATGACTCCATCTCCGGACACCAGCTCCATCCGCCGTCGGAAGCCTGGAGGCCTCTGATATCCTCAAGAAGCTCACTTATGGTTTTCATAGCCGAGGAATCATCGAGCAACGATCCGAGACGGTTCATACGAAGAGTCTCCGACATCGCATCGTTGACCCATGGAGTATTAGAAAGCCGGGTGATCTTCAGGTTTCCGTCTTTCTCAAGATTGCTCTTCAGAGCTGCGAACTGTGAGTCCTTATCACTCAGCAGAATCTCGAGGCCTTTCTTGAGTCCCGGTCGGGATGAAACAAGGTGATAGGCAATCGAGTTGCCGAAGAGAGCCTTGATTTTAGAGGTGACACTCTTTGATTCCGGTATGACAATATCTGGCAATGCTGATAAGCAATACCACGCCGGATTATCACAATACTGAAGAGTCACCTGATCAGTATTTTTAAACTTCGGTAGTTTTATATCAATCCTCTCACCACCGGGAACAATCCAGAAAGGAGTCGACTCTACAACGGGAGAAGATGCCGGTAGAACAGGTATGAGAGCCTGTTCGCCATCGCGATGTCTCCCCCCCTCGGCATAAGCGCGGAATCCGACTGCCGATACATCAGACGGAACATTCCACTTCATCGTAAGCAAACGGCTTGCCGCAATATCCAAGGTTTCCGAATTGAAATCTTCTGCGACAATTGTCTTGCCGCTAATTAGATCGACCAGTTCTAACCGGCATTTAGGTGAGCATGCTGCATCAGAATTGTTGAAAACTGTAGCAGTCAATTCGATTATGTCGCCTGTTCGTACAAACCTCGGCGCGTGCGTAGTGACCATGATCGGTTTTGACGCAACTGCCTCGAGTGTCGTCTTTGCAGTCTGTAGTTGGCTATCATAACCTATAAGCTGAAATGCCCATGTGGTATTGAAATTCGGAACTGTGAAATCAATATTTAATTTGCCTTCTTTGTCTGATAAGAGATCGGGCATGAAAAACGCCACCGGACATTCAGTTTCACGAAGCTCAGGTGTGTCACTACCGGCTGAGGCTCCGGCATCGCCAGATCCTCTGACCATATCTTCCGACAATGCAGCATCCTCGGTTTCCGCTTCTTCCATGACAGCCATATCGGCGTCAGCAGTCGCCATTGCGTTCATAGCCGGAGCTGCCATCTTCCTTGATGCCAGTACTGTAGAACGCATCATTGACCTCTCGTGCATGACGCCACCTGTGACATAGGCCATTTCTGTGTCATAATACATTCCGCTGTTCAGTCCCCAGCTCTCACCATAGTCGTTGAGTTTCGGGAGTGAGAGCGCGGAGAAGGAGAGATATTTATTCTCGCGTATAACTGTATAAACAGACCGAGAGGAAGAGAAAGACTCACGCATACCGTAGAATGAACCGTATCTGTTAGGACGTGGCGTGAAATTCCAATTGAATGGAGTTATGGCATTAAGGGCAGCATCGGTCATAACCGCCATTGCCGGTATCTCGGAGGCGGCAGTGGATTTTCTGAAGAACCTGAACGACCACCTTTCGACATCTCCCGCAGAGATCCTGTCACGATATGATTCCGTGGCCACTTCCAATTTTTCTTGGGAAGAAGCGGAGACGATCATTATGTTGCGCATCTCCGTATCCAGATCGGATAGCCAGCTTAGATTGAGCATATATTTTCGGTTGCCAAGCGGAGCTTTGACCGGAACTGACAGGTTGTCCTTATCAATATGTAGCCATTCCACAGACAAAATTTCACCATCCGTAGAAAGAACTGCGGGAATCCACCTGTCAGGAACTCCGCTACCGACGGTAGCATCTACAGTGGAATCAGTTGGAGCAGCGACAAGAACCTCTTCCGGTACCCATAACCTTGTGCCTTTTGGCGCAACCTTATCGGAGCGTCGCCAAAGTGTCAGCTGAATTTCAGACTTTACTTCCGGATCCTCCTTTAAGGCCGTCTTCACAGTGTAGACTGCCGACGGAAAATCTTTATCAGGAAGATCAAGAATCGGAGACATAAAACTTCCGGAGGCAACGGTCTCCTTCGTCGAGTTGTCGATCATCTCGAAAGTGAGTTCCTTTCTTACCCGCTTGCCAAGCATATCGGTGACATAGAAGGTGAGATTGGGAACACTGTCGCTTACATCCATTTTCGTTCCACCGTCGGTAGAGAAAATATTAAATTCCCTGCCGATGGCAAACCTTTCTTTAGGTCCGTTCTGCGACTCTCCTGCCGGAGACGTAGCGGAAATCTGCACTGAAAATACACCGCGTTCAAACTGAGTACCTTTCAGGTTGGCTGTAGGGAGCTCGATATTATATCTTCCATCGCCATCGGCGGTGACTGAGGAATCAAAGGTCGCGAAACCCGATGCATACCAGCGCATCGGAGGAGTGTACGTCACACTGTACCGTACCGTGGCCCCACCGACAGGCATACCGGAGTAGGTGAGGACCTGCCCTTTAAGGCTTATCACATCTCCGGGATTGACATCCTCTTCTGAATGCTCGGAAGTAATGAAGAATGTAGGAGCCACATAGTCTGCCACCTGAATTGATGTGGAGCCGAGCCATTTCCTGTCGGAATCCTGGACTATGATCTGCCAGTTGCCAAGCAGACCCTGTTCCGGTATCTTGAAATCAACTTCAGTCCGACCGAACCGGTCGGTCACGAGTGATTTGGATATCACGTCGTTGCCGTTTGCGTCACTGAGAATAACGTCCAAAGTCATACCTGGATTAAGCATCAGATCGCATTCTCTGGAACTATATGCTATGACCGCGGCTTTCAGACTGTCGCCGGGATGGCATAAAGCCCTGTCGGCGAGAATCTGCACACGATTCCTTGTCGTAGTGTCACGACGAGCTGAAGTATTGTAATATCTGGATTCGCTTTTCCATTTCGAACCATTGTAAGAAGCTTCTATATCAAATCTTTCTTCTGATACTGTAACACAGCCATCCTTATCTGTTGTAAGCGTTTTGACAAGCTGGCGCGGAGAAGAATAATTCTTGCGTGTATATATCTTTACCTGAGCTCCTTCGATGGGGTGTCCGTCAGATCCGTCGACAACGAAGACGCGGGTCTTCGCATCCGGGCACTGCAGAGTCATCACGCTGATATCGCTGACAGTGAATGGTTCACGCCATGAATCGTTAAGAATGTTCGGATAGATACCTCTCCCGTCGGCAGTCGCGCTTGGAATTACTACATATGTACCCTTCGGCAGCTTCCCGATCTCAGCCTTGGTCTCGGACGTGAAAGGAACGTTTCCGTCTACAGACAGACGTACTGACTTCACAAGGCGACAGCGTGCCGCTATATCTTTGTTTTTTGGCTGATTGTCTGTTTTATTCACGAATGGAGAATAATCATATACAAGCGCCCATGACTCGTTGCAGTTAGATAGTATGACATCCATCCGGATATCTGACGTAGAGAGGTATTGCCCTTTATAGCCGATCTCGGAAAACGGACGTGTTAATTCATTGATAATATTCTTCAGTGCATTTACATATCTCCCTTTAGGGAATTCCGACACAGATTTCCGTAGTATTTCTATGTATTCTTTCCTGGAGTAGGGAAACGGTGATTCCACACCTGATCTACTATCTTCATTGAGGTAGTTTCGCAGACTTGAAAGGATTAATTGCTCCCCTTCGGAATTAATTACCTTTTCATAAGAATCAATGAGAAATTTCATCCTCATAGAATATGGCAGTGTGTTTGCCTTGTTCGAAAGAGCTTCTGCAAGCAGGAGTGACTGTCGTCTGGCTGATGCGGATTCAATCAGCCTATCAATAGCCTTGTCGCGCAGATCGGCACACATCTGTGCGGGTGTAGTAGGTTCCGATGTCTTTGTAAAAAACGGAATCACATCTCTCGACTCATCGGCGAAGTTCCCCAGCAGTGTGAAACATCTATCGCAAAGAAATTCCTCCACTGTCATTCCAAGAGTGTATGCATCCGAGGTGTTTTTAATAAACTTGCTCCAGTCTTTCAGAGATCGCGAATCTTGGCCTGTATTATTAAGCATATCACTACATAAGCCGAAGACTTTATCAGCAAAGATCTCCCTGCTCCATTCGTAAGGGTCGGCCGGAACGGAATCAAGAGGGAGCTTGCGCGAGTCGGCCTGCCATCTGATAGAGCCATAGATCGAGGTGTAGATGTCTGCCTCGATCAGCTGAAATGCAGGCTTCCATAGTCCGGGCGCTATGGAGGCTATACTGTCGATCTTGGAAATGCCATTAAGAGCATTGTTGCGGCTAACGATATTTTCTGCGGTCACCATCTGGATGGATGACTCAACAGCTGACGCCCAATCACCATGAGCAACAGCTTTGTCAAGGGCGGCGGACGCATTTTGTCCTACAGTCTTAGGATATGCGAAGTCGGGGACTTTCATTTTAACGTTTTTAGATGTTTTTATCGTTCTCGCACTCTTAGCAGAGGCATCAGGAAATACCATACCTCCTAAAAGCACGACAGTTGCCATTAGGGCAACTGTACGTGGGGAAAGAATATGTCTCATCATATTTTGTCAAAATAAGATTCTTAAGTCTGAGATAATCAGTCTTCACAAAAACAGGGTGCAAAGTCGTCGAATGGTGAGGGAGAATCCTTTTTATCCTTGTTCTTTTTAGGTGTCGGTTTCTGATCATGCTTACCGGGGGCATGTTTGCCCTCATGGTGCTTCCTGCGCATCTCCTTCATCTTCTCGAAGAATTTTTCTTCTCCTTGATGCATCATGTAGATCTGCTTAGCAGTAAGGAAAGTCTCGAGACGCGAATCGAATTTCTTAACTATTTCATTGTCCTTGGCGCGGGCATTCTGCTGAAGCTCGGAGAGTTTCTTGTAGTCGGCTTCAGAGGCGTCTTTATTTTTTTTCAGTTTTCTTTCAAACTTCCAGGCTTCAGCACCGGCTCTACGTCTCTGCTCATCGAAATCCTTATACATAGGGACGAACTCGGCTTTCTGCTTTTCTGAAAGCTGCATCTCCTTCGCAAGGAAATCGATCTTGAACTGCTGGAGTTCTTCCATCATCTTAGCCTTGTCTTTTTCCTGTGCAAATGCGCACGGGAGGGTGAGTATGGCGAGCAGCAAGAATATAAGATATCTTTTCATGATTTATTTAAGGTTTTAGATGTCGGAGTTATCGAAATCCTTCTTGAAGTCATCGAAAGATGAATATTGCGAGCAGATGTCGTCCTCGATAATGAACACATCGGTATTGTCAGCGGGGGCATACCATTCGTTGTGGTCAAGGTCGGCCATAGCAAGCGCTATGGACTCGGGAGGATTGTCGAGACTGAGGTCGGTGGAGGTCATCATATGGAACATCTTCATCATGCACCATATTCCCGCAAACATGGCAGCCATATAGACATAAGGCTGCACCCTCTTCCACATAGAGAGTTTTTCGGGTTTAGACTCCTGATATTCCGGCAGATTCTGCATTATTTTGCTCCTGACACTATCGAAATAGCCCTCAGGAACGGTGTATCCCGTCTTATGGCCCGCTTTTTCGAGTATGTCGTGTCTTGTTTCCATGTAGATATATGTCGATATAAAAGTTTGAATTATAAAAGATTGAATATTTAGCTGAGACTTGATTACTCAGCTTCTGAATATGTGACAAAAAAGACTGCTGATGGTTTAATGTTAAAAATAAAAAAATGCTATTGTGAAAACGGATTTTTTGTGTTAACTTTGTGCCCAAATGGCAAAGACGGCGATTCCCATAGACGAGAAGAAGCTAATTGAGCAGCTTCAGGACCCGAAGACGGCCTCATCCGCCTTCGACAACCTGATGCGTGCCTATGGCGAGCCGGTCTACTGGCAGATACGTAAGCTTGTAGTGCGCCACGAGGATGCTGATGACATCCTGCAGAATGTATTTCTGAAGGCATGGAACAATCTACGGCATTTCCGCGGTGAGGCCAAACTCTCCACCTGGCTTTTTAAGATCGCCATCAACGAGTCAATCAATTTCCTGAACAAAGAGAAGACCCGCAATCAGCTGAGCGTAGAGGAAGGAGATGACTCATATCTTCTCAACAATATTCAGGCGGATGAGTATTTTGATGGCGACGAGCTGCAGGCTGAGCTTCTGAAAGCCGTGGCAAAACTTCCTGAGAAGCAGCGTTTAGTATTCAACATGCGATATTATGATGAGATGAAATACGAAGAGATCTCTGAGATACTTGGTACTTCAGTAGGTGCGCTCAAGGCCAGTTATCATCATGCCGTAAAGAAGATCGAGGAGATTTTCTCTGAAAATTGACACATATCAATGAACCATAATTCAAATGGTTGGTTAATAAGGTAAGTCATTATTAAAAAACCTTAACCAATAATAAGAATTATGAAGAAGAAACACATCGCGCTCATTATAGCGGCTCTAATCGGAATAATGCCTTTCGGCGCTTCAGCCCAGTATACTAATATAGTGAATCAGGCGGCAAGCCTGATGCAGACTGCGATGCTGGGAGGCATGCGCTATCGCGGATATGTCGACGTATCATATACTGGAGGATTCGGAAACCTACAGGTAGATTTCGTAGGAGTCAGCACGGTGCAGGGAGTCCAGTATGCCGACTGGTTCTTTATGGGAGCCGGCATGGGAGTCGACCTTGTCTATTCAAAATCAAGCAAGCCTGCCAATGAATGGAACTTCAACAGAAAAGTTAGTTCAAGCGGCGCGATGGTGCCCGTTTTCACCGACTTCAGGTTTAATATCGGGGGCAGCCAGGGACCATCATTCTTCATCGATATAAAGGCAGGCGGATCCTTTCTCATCGGAAAGAACTATCTCGCTATCGAGAACGGTTATATAAACGGATCTGAATATTTTATGCTGAAGCCTTCCATCGGCCTTCGTGTTCCTGTCACCAAGAATGGAAAACGCTCGGTAAACATAGGTCTGACCTATCAATTATTAACTTGTAACTACTGGTGGTACAATAACTCGAACTCCGGCACGTTAAATTCATTGGGAGGCACTGTATCCTATCAATGGTAGGAATAGCGGATTCTTAATGGTTAAGAACTTATATCGGCCTCTCCCGCTGGCGGGTGAGGCCGTCGGCTTTATAGAAACAACATAAATTACAGCTAATGAAACGACTTTTACTTTCAATGCTTGCTTCCGGTATCTGCGCTGGAGCAATGGCGATACCTGCTAAACCGGGTATCATAGCCTATACTCAGCCCGACGGAACTGTGATCAATATTCTTCTTGCAGGAGATGAACACGGACATTTGATATATTCTGAATCAGGTCGCCTGCTTGTAGAGTCTAACGGCAGAATGGAGTATGCGAAATTTGACGAGGCCGGCTACCCGGTACCTTCCGGTATTTCCGTCGGTTCAGTCACAGACGATATCTCTCTGACAGAAAAACTGCAGCCAAAGCATCTTTTAGACGGATGGACGGAGAAAATGATTCAGAATAAAGAAACCCGAATCAGAAGACTGACTGAGATTAAATCCTTAAAAAGGATCACTCGTTCAGAGGAAGACGGACAGGAAGAGGGAGAATCCCGTCTTGTGCCATTGAATTTCGGCCGTTGTGACGCTACCTTCCCTGTATTGGGAGAGCAGAAGGGACTCGTAATTCTCGTTGAATATCAAGACGTGCCTTTCGACTATGGGGATTACGATTACTTCAACCGTATGCTCAACGAAGAAGGCTTTTCCGATTACGGATCGTTAGGGTCGGCGCGTGATTGGTTTATTGAGAATTCCGGAGGTCTTTTCCTACCTGATTTCGATGTATACGGTCCTGTTAAACTCCCTAATAATCGTGAATATTATGGTGGCAATTCAAGCAGCAATTACGGAAGCGACAGTCATCCGGAAGATATGGCAATCCATGCTTGTCAGATGCTTGACGAAGAAGTCGACTTTTCTCAATATGACAGGGATGGAGACGGTTGCATCGACAATGTTTTTATTTTCTTTGCCGGAAAAGGAGAGCACGATAGCGGAATCACCAATGCTGTATGGCCCCATTCCTGGGACATCAGAGCAAGCTATCCGGACGAAGATTTCATTTTCGATGGGGTCAGCCTGAATCATTACGCTTGCACATGTGAGTATCCCAGTGGATACAAACGTCCTGACGGTATCGGAACATTCGTGCATGAGTTCGGCCATGTGATGGGACTTCCTGACCTCTACAACACCATGGACATGAGGGCTGTCTATACGCCATGCGCATGGAGTGTCATGGACAAAGGCTCGTACAATAATTTCGGTCTGACCCCGCCCAACTATTCGTCTTACGAGAAATGTGCTCTTGGATGGATAGATTTCCAACCGTTTACTGAAGGAAGTATGGAACTGCCGTATCTTAACGAGACCAACATTGCCTATGCCTTACCAACCGATAAGGCTGATGAATTCTTCTTCTTTGAAAACCGTCAGCAGCGAGGTAATGATGAATTCCTTCCCGGTCATGGCATGATAGTATGGCATATAGACTACAGAAAGAGCATATGGGAGGCAAATACGGTCAATAATATTGCACTTCATCAATACGTAGACTTAGTAGAGGCTGACAATGTCAGATCGGCCGATTCTACTGCAGGAGATGCTTTTCCAGGTACAAAGAACGTAACGACTTATAATTTCGATACCAAGCCTCAGCTCGCGACTTGGGGAAAGAAGCGTCTCGCATTCGAAATCGAAGATATATCTGAATCAGAAGACGGACTGATCTCCTTCAACTCAGTGTCAACTGATCAGAATGGAGTGGATCGCGTGGAATCATCAACAGTCTCGGACAATGTCTACTATGACCTTACCGGACGCCGCGTAGCAAATCCCGGCAAAGGTATTTATATACGCGATGGTAAGAAAATACTTGTGAAATGATGATACTTTAAAGCTATTGCCAATTTAATAGTATTGAATAAAAGCGAGCCCCGGAGAATTCTACCTCTCCGGGGCTCACTTTTATATGTCAGTCTTGATTTAATAGGTTATGGTTACTGTTCTCCGCGGTTTTCCTTATTGAATATATGGCGTAGACGAGAGAATATTCTCTTTGATGTCGATTCTGTCGGCACTACGTTGCTGCTATCCTTTAGGCTTTCTATGGCGCTCTTTTCAGCGTCGGAAAGGTTTTCAGGGACATATACCATTACGTTGACGAGTATATCGCCGCGAACGTGCTCATTCTGGAAAGCGGGTAGACCTTTACCGCGCAGACGGAGCACTTTACCCGGTTGAGTTCCCGGAGCTATCTTGACACGTGCCTTTCCGTCGATGAGCGGGATCTCAGCGCTCCCACCGAGGGCAGCTGTCGGGAAGTCAAGCATAAGATTGTAAATAAGGTCCTGGTCGTCGCGAATGAGTTCAGCATTCTTCTCTTCCTGAATCACTATGAGGAGATCACCGTTGACACCTCCGTGGCGTGGAGCGTTTCCTTCTCCTTTAAGCACGAGTGTCTGGCCATCCTGAACACCGGCTGGAATATGAAATTCCACGATGGTATCTTTCTTCTCCACGCCTGTGCCGTGGCAGTAGGAGCATTCTTCTGTGATGACCTTTCCTTCGCCGTTGCATTCAGGACATACAGATTGTACCTGCTGTGCTCCGAGGAATGTCTGACGCATCTGGGTGACATATCCGGTGCCACCGCAACGCTGGCAGGTATGGAATGACGTGCCGTCTTTAGCCCCCGTGCCATTGCAATGAGAGCAGGCCACGAATTTGGGTATCTTAAGTTTCTTGTCAACACCGTTGGCGATGTCCTTAAGACTAACCTTCACTGTAATTCTGAGGTCAGTTCCTTTATTTACCGGTTTTCTCGCACGTCCTCCGCCACTGGAGTATCCACGATATGTTCCGGCTCCCTGAAAGGCATCTCCAAATATGTCGCCGAAGTTAGAGAAGATGTCTTCCATGGAGAATCCACCTCCTCCGAAGCCGCCGAATCCGCCATAAGAGCCGCCACCGCCGCCGCCGAATCCTTTGGGACCCATGTCGTGGCCATAAGTGTCGTAGAGCTGTTTCTTCTTATCGTCGCTCAATACGTCGTAGGCTTCAGCCGCCTCCTTGAACTTTTCTTCCGCAGCTTTCTGCTCTGCTTCAGACTTATCGGAATACTTGTCGGGGTGGTATTTGATGGCCATTTTTCTATAGGCCTTCTTTATTTCGTCGGCTGAAGCGTTTTTTCCAACGCCCAGCACTTCATAGTAATCTCTTTTTTCTGCCATGATGGTGGATCTTTAGTTGTGAACTTCTGACGTGTTACTGGGCTACGGCCACTTTGGCATGACGAAGCACTTTGTCGTTGATCATGTATCCCTTCTGAACTGTATCGAGAACCTTGCCTTTCATGTCTTCGGATGGAGCTGGTACCTGGGCGATGGCCTCATGGATATCTGAATTGAATACCTCACCGGTGGAATTCATTTCCTTTACTCCCATGCTCTCGAGATATTTGACAAGCTTATTATAGATTAAGGTCATTCCTTCGAGTACTGAATGGGGATCTGTGTCAGACTCTGCAGCCTTTAGACCGCGTTCGAAATCATCTACTATTGGAAGAATGCCTTTAAGTACATTTTCTCCGCCGTTCTTGATGATCTCTGCCTTTTCTTTTAACGTACGCTTGCGGTAGTTGTCGAATTCAGCAGCCAGGAATAAATATTCTTTCTTTTCTTTCTCTACCTGTGCCTGAAGCTCTACAAGCTGGTTCTCAAGAACATTTACTTCCTGTTCGGCCTGAGTATCTTCGGAATCACCGGCATAATCGCCGTCGATAACTACATTTTCATCCAGAGCGGGATCAGTCGACATGTTCTGATCCATCTCGTTATAGTCTTTATTATCGTTCATAGTTTCTTTTTGTATATGTTATCGGGAAGGATTGA
>JAIECF010000134.1 GCA_029068655.1 Muribaculaceae bacterium
AAAAGTTGAGACCCGCGCCTCGGGGGAGGCAACGGGTCTCGGGGGATAGGATGGATTTGGGGAGTAGCCCATAGCAGAGTCGAACTGCTCTTTAGAGAATGAAAATCTCTCGTCCTAACCGATAGACGAATGGGCCATCATTCAGCCGACCGAAATTACTTTGCGGCAGCTGTGAGCTTGTTGATGTGAACCTGAAGGCCGCTGCAAAGGTTGGCAGCTTTGTTCTTCGAGATCACGTTCTTGCGACCAAGACGCTGGAGAAGAGCGCTTACCTTGTTGTAAGCAGCCTGTGCTTCAGCTGCATCTTCCATCTTGCGGACCTTACGCACGGCGTTGCGTGCGGTCTTAGCCCAGTAACGGTTCTCGAGTCTACGCTTCTCAGCCTGACGGATTCTCTTAAGTGATGACTTATGATTTGCCATTTCTGTATTTTCTTGCTTTTATTGTTATTAGTAGCCCATAGCAGAGTCGAACTGCTCTTTAGAGAATGAAAATCTCTCGTCCTAACCGATAGACGAATGGGCCTCCTTTCGCAACAGTCCACACCGCTACAATGAGGGTGGGGGCTTTTTGCGAGTGCAAAGTTAATGCTCTTTTTTCATTCCACCAAATTTTTCTGCATTTTTTTGCTCATTCCGGATTAATTTTCTTATCTTTGCATCTGAAAAGGGCTGTTTATGCCTTTTTCTGGTTGTCATCGTTGTCATCGAGGCCTTAAAAAAATTATGAATTATGCATTTTGCATTATGAATTGATCTGAATCATGGAAATCTATATCAAGAATCAAGACAGATATGTGTCAGCCGAAGGAGGCTGCTCTCCCCTATCGCTGATCGACGACGGCTCCATAGCCCTCCCTTTCCGGCCTATATGCTGCCGCGTCAACAACAAGACAGAAGACCTTAGATTTCCCATCTACGCCCCGAAGCAGGTGGAATACCTGTCGGCCGATACCCAGACCGGACGGCGTGTCTATACACGCGCGCTCTGCTTCATGCTCTACAAAGCGGTCAGCGAGATGCTACCGGGCATCCAGCTTCGTATCGAGCACAGCATCTTCCGCGGCTATTTCTGCCGCATCTTCGAAGTCGGCAGTTCTGAGCCATGTATCTTGACACGAGACAGGATCGAGGCCCTGCAGGCCCGCATGAAAGAGCTTGCCGACGCCGACCTTCCATTCGAGCGGCACGAACGTCTGACATCGGATCTCCTGCCGAAACTCCGGGAGCAGAATCTCTTCAGCAAGATGCTGCTTTTCGAGACCACAGGTCAACTCTATACCGTATATTACACCCTCGACGGCCTTGCCGACAGCTATTACGGGGCATTGCCGCCATCTACAGGTTACGCCCCGGTCTTCGCACTGCATCCCTATGCCGACGGCTTCATACTGATGGGTCGTGACCCTCAGAATCCGCAACGCGCTCTGGAGCCCGAGAGGCAGACGAAGATGTTCAAGGCCTTCACCGACTACATGCACTTCAACGAGGTGGTAAAGGTGCGCGATGTAGGCGAGCTCAACATGTCGGTGCGCGACCGCAGGGTGCGCGATCTAATCAATGTGGCAGAGGCCATGCATGAGCGTCAGATCGGGCGAATCGCCGACGAAATCGTGGAGCGGGGTGCCAAGATAGTCCTGCTTGCCGGGCCATCCTCATCGGGAAAGACCACTACATGCAAGCGTCTTGCAGTGCAGCTGATGACTTCACTCGTCACGCCCAAGATGATATCGCTCGACGACTATTTCGTTGACCGCGACCGTACGCCTCTCGACGAGACCGGAGATTACGACTACGAGAGCCTCTATGCTCTCGATCTGGAACGGCTCAACTCCGACCTTTCCCGCCTCCTGGCCGGGGAAACCGTCAACCTGCCTACCTACAGTTTTGAGTTCGGACACAGGATAGAGAAGGAGAAACCTCTGAAGATGGAGGCTACCGACGTGCTTATCATCGAGGGAATACACGGCTTGAATCCTGAACTGATCTCTTCCGTAGGTGCTTCCTCTATATATAAGGTGTATGTGTCGGCCCTGACAACACTTGCGATCGACGACCACAACTGGATATCGCCCAACGACAACCGTCTGCTTCGGCGCATCGTGCGCGACTACCGCTACCGCCATACCTCGGCGCTCGACACGATCCGACGCTGGCCATCGGTACGCCGCGGAGAAGAGAAATGGATCTTCCCATTCCAGGAGAACGCCGACGCGACATTCAACTCCTCGCTGCTCTTTGAGCTCGGAGTCATGAAGGAGTATGCGGAGCCGATCCTGCGGCAGGTGCCCCACAATGTGGCGGAATACGCCAACGCCTATCGACTACTGCGCTTCCTTGACTATTTCGATCCGATTCCTGCAGACCAGATTCCACCGACATCGCTGCTGAGGGAGTTCTTAGGAGGATCATCTTTCCATTATTAAAATTTCATGGGAATCCCATGATCTATCATGATTTAACTTGATTTATCATGATGAATCATGGATGATACAAAATAACAATATGAAGAATTTGAGATATTATGCATTGTGCATTATGCATTGTGCATTAGCGACAGCGGTCGCCAATGACGTGAACGTATTGGATTTCGGTGCCAGGGGGGATGGACAGACGGATGATGCAGTGGCGATACAGAAAGCTATTGACTCATGCTCCGCATCGGGAGGGGGTCAGGTGCTTTTTCCCTCAGGACATACCTACCTTTCTGGTCCGCTTCACCTGAAATCGGACATCGACCTCCATCTTCAGCCCAACGCCACGCTGCTCGCCAGTCCGGACGAGTCCATCTATAAGGAATCTGCATTCCGGGCCAACGAAGGTGAAGGCATGATGTGGCTATCCGGCACCGACCTCAAGAACATATCAATCACCGGCACGGGACGCATCGACGGCAACGCGGTTGCCTTCATGGGAGCGGAGCTTGTAGATTCCTATGAGCTGAAACCTGTCACCACCTTCGATCCCCGGCCACATGTGCTGACGCTCTTCGGATGCGAGAATGTCAGGATTACAGACGTGACCATAGCCAACTCCGCCTACTGGACAGTGCATCTCGTAGGCTGCCACGACGTGGCTGTCTCAGGGATATCGCTGCTCAATAACCTCAAGGTGCGCAACGGCGACGGCATCGATATCGATCATTCTCACAAGGTGCGTATCTCGGACTGCTACATAGAGAGCGGCGATGACTGCATCTGCCTGAAGAACCGGCGTGAATTCGAGGAATACGGTCCCTGCTACGACATTACAGTGACCAACTGCATCATGACCTCGCGCAGCTGCGCAGTCAAGATAGGATCGGAGAACATGGACCGCATCTCGCACGTGACCTTCGACAACTGCATCATCCGTGACTCCAACCGCGGTATAGGGATCCAGAACCGTGACGAGGGAAGCGTGGAAAACGTCACCTTCTCCAACATCATACTTGACTGCCATCTCTTCTCCGAAGTATGGTGGGGACAATCGGAACCGATCTACATCACCTCCTATCCCCGCGCAGTGGGCAACCACAAGGATGCCGGATGGAGATTCCCGAAAGGGGCCACAAAGGGAGCATGCGGACCGGTGAAAGACATACGCTTCATCAATATCTTCGCCACCTCTGAAAACGGCATCTTCATCGGATGCGATACTCCGGGCAAGATCCGCGACATCCTGCTCGACAACGTGCGCATCGACCTTGTCGATGCAACGCCCTGGCAGAAAGGGGTCTATGACCGCCGTCCCTGCGACGGCGAGGGATGGGTGCACGGCAAGACCTACGGCATCTACAACGAGAACGCGCTCGACGTGCGGGTGCGCGACCTCGACGTGCGCCTCATCTCCTTCCCGAAAGAACTCTACGGAGGAGACCGGAATTAATGATCAATGATTAATGATCAATGATCAATTATTTTATTAAAGATTAATTTTTCATGATGTATCCTGATTCAACATGTTATATCATGATACATCATGACAATAATCATCATCATAACCAATGAAACCGATACGCATCAACCTGCTGGTGAAGATCCTCATTGCTATGGGTCTCGGCATCGTGGCCGGCAATTTCTTCCCGGAGTGGGCGGGAAGGATCTTCATGACCTTCAATGCCATCTTCAGCCAGTTCTTAGGCTTTCTGATTCCGCTCATCATCTTGGGGTTTGTGGCTCCCGCCATCGCCGAGATAGGCAGGAACGCCGGAAAGATGCTCGTATGGACAGCCCTTATCGCCTATGCGGCGACTCTGATGTCGGGCTTCCTGAGCTATGGGGTTGGCGAATCGGTCTTTCCCCATCTCATATCGCCGGGCACCTTGGGGGGCATCACCGAGGGTCATGACCTGGAACCCTATTTCACGGTGGAGATGCCGCCGCTGATGGGAGTCATGACAGCGTTGGTGACGGCTTTCACGATGGGCATATGCCTATCGCGGATGGAGGGAACGGCATTGAAACATGGTTTCTCGGAGTTCCGCAAGATAGTGGAGATGACTATAGCGGGGGCCATAATCCCGTTGCTTCCCCTCTATATCTTCGGAATCTTCCTCAACATGACGGTTTCGGGGCAGGTGATGGGAATTCTTACTGCATTCGCAAAGATAATAGGAGTTATCTTCGCGCTCCATATCTTCCTGCTTATCTTCCAGTACTGTATTGCGGCGCTGTTTGTAAAGCGCAATCCGTTCAAGCTGTTGTGGACGATGATGCCGGCTTATTTCACGGCACTGGGCACCCAGTCGTCAGCCGCTACTATTCCGGTGACTCTGCGTCAGGCCATCAAGATGGGGGTAGGAGAGGATGTGGCCGGATTTGTCATTCCGCTCTGCGCCACAATCCATATGTCGGGGAGCGTGATGAAGATAGTATGCTGTGCTTTGGCTCTTATGATAATGCAGGGACACCCCTACGACATCGGGATGATGTCGGGCTTTATCTGTATGCTCGGAGTCTCGATAGTGGCGGCTCCGGGGGTACCTGGAGGAGCGATCATGGCTTCCCTGGGTATACTTGGCAGCATATTGGGGTTTTCTGAGGGAGACCAGGCTCTGATGATAGCGCTGTATATAGCTATGGATAGTTTCGGAACGGCCTGCAACGTGACGGGCGACGGCTTCATCGCGCTGATCATCGACAAATTCTTCGGTTCTAAGTCTTAAGTCTCCAGTCTTCAGTCTTAAGAATGCGGACAAGCCGCTTTATTCACCTTCGACAAACCTGCTACGCAATGCTATAATGGAG
>JAIECF010000135.1 GCA_029068655.1 Muribaculaceae bacterium
GTTATGATCCGGGTGATTATTTCTTTTAGGAGGTGGCCGCGGAGGGCTTTGAGTTTGCCGGCGTGAGGGGTGCGGACGTTGGAACCATCCTGCTCCTTGAAGTCTACTTTCCAGACTTTGGCGAAGTTCTTTACAAGTTTCCAGTCGATGCATTTGGCGGCATCTGCGGGAAGGAGGTTGAGGATATTTTTCTCGCCGGTGGCTTTCAGTTGCCTGACGAGCTGGATGGTGACGTCTTTTTTCCACCAGGCGGCGAAGGTCTTGTCATCGGGGGCGAGGGGTGTGGTGAAGTCGAAGCGGTAGGGTTTGATTATGTCTTCGGGGCGAAGCCAGCCGTAGAGGGAGGAGATGATGCGGACGTTGGCGGCTGTGCGTTCCTTATCTTCGGGGGATAGTGAGGGATAGTCGAAGTTCTTGAAGACTACTCCGGTGAAGGCGTCGATGGCTCTGAGTCCTGTCTGCTTGTTGGGGAATTCATAGGCCATGCGGACTACTTTGGCGGCCATTGCGGGGCTTATCTTGATGGCGGTTGCGATGTCAGCTACGTCCATGTCGGCGACGCGCGCCATAGTCTCGTCGGCAAAAGCCTCGCCGGCCGGGGTGTTGGCTTCGTAATACTCCCGGCTGACGGGTTGCTCCTGCTCGAGCATTGTCTTGGATTCGGCAATAAGTGTGAGCATTTTTTCAATGATGAATTAATAATGATGAATGATTAATTATGTCGCAACCAAAAATCGCCTCTCCGAGGCTACTGAGAGTCTGTCAGGATGCCCCAGGCTGAAGCCTGGGGTTTCAGCACAATGAAAGCTCTCCGAGCTTAGGATAACTGAACTTAAGAGGAATGTACTAATGAAGTGGAAAATCTTAATTAATCATTGATAATTGATCATTTATCATTAAGACAAGGCTTGGTCGAGGTCGGCGATGATGTCTTCTACGTCTTCGATGCCGACGGAAAGGCGGACGAGGTCGGCGGGAACGCCGGCTTCGCGGAGCTGTTCGTCGGTAAGCTGGCGGTGGGTGTGGCTCGCGGGGTGAAGAACGCAGGTGCGGGCATCGGCTACGTGGGTCACGATGGCTATGAATTTCAGTTTGTCCATAAATTCGATGGCGTCCTCACGGGTGCCTTTGAGTCCAAAGGAGATTACGCCGCAAGTGCCATTGGGCATCTGCTTTTTGGCGAGGTCATAATATTTGTTGCCTTCGAGACCGGCATAGTTGACCCAACCCACTTTCGGATGCTTCTCGAGCCATTGTGCCACTTTCAGAGCGTTCTCGCAGTGGCGTGGCATACGGAGGTGGAGTGTCTCGAGTCCGAGGTTTAGTAGGAATGAGTTGTGGGGCGAGGGTATCGAGCCGAGGTCGCGCATAAGCTGGGCTGTGGCTTTTGTGATGAAGGCAGCCTTGCCGAAAGCTTTTGTATAGGTAAGGCCGTGGTATGACTCGTCGGGGGTGGTGAGGCCGGGGAATTTCTCGGCGTGCGCTTCCCAGTCGAAGTTGCCGCTGTCTACGATCACTCCCCCTACACTCGTCGCGTGGCCATCCATGTATTTTGTAGTAGAGTGGGTGACGATGTCCGCTCCCCATTCGAAGGGTCGGCAGTTAATGGGAGTGGCGAATGTGTTGTCTACGATCAGGGGCACGCCGTTCTCATGGGCTACCTTGGCGAATTTCTCAATGTCGAGCACATCGTTGCTGGGGTTGGAGATTGTCTCGCCGAAGATAAGCTTTGTGTTGGGCCGGAATGCCGCCGCGATCTCTTCTTCGGTAGAGTCCGGACTGATGAATGTGCATTCTATGCCCATCTTCTTCATGGTGACCGCAAAGAGGTTGAAGGTACCGCCATAGATAGCGGAGGAGCATACGAAATGGTCGCCTGCTGAGCAGAGGTTGAATACGGCGTAGAAGTTGGCTGCCTGCCCTGAAGATGTGAGGATTGCGGCGACTCCACCTTCGAGTTCAGCTATCTTTGCCGCTACAGCGTCGTTGGTAGGATTTGCGAGTCGGGTATAAAAATAGCCGCTCTCCTCGAGGTCGAAGAGTCGGGCCATCTGTTCGGATGTGGAGTATTTGAAGGTAGTGCTCTGTATGATGGGGAGCACGCGGGGCTGACCGTTCTCCGGTTTCCATCCGCCTTGTACGCAGATTGTTCCGGCGTTGAGATTTTCTTTCATTTCAAAAAAATATATGATTTATTAGTCTTATAAGTTTTATAAGATTTATAATAAATTTAATGCAAAATTACGTAAAATATGGGAGATATGCAAAAGATTTCGGGCTCACGCCCTCAACGCGGTGCTGAGGATGTGGGCCCGAAGTATGGTGATTGTTATGTTTATGGCTTAGTTGTCTTTGCGGATGATGTTCCAAACTGCAGAGCTGAGGAGTGCACCGAGGAAGGGAGCCACGATGAAGAGCCAGATCTGAGAAATGGGAGTGCAGTTGCCTTCGATGCAGGCGAAGATCGCCGGGCCGATTGAGCGTGCAGGGTTTACGGATGTGCCTGTGATAGGAATGCAGACAATGTGTACGAGCACGAGAGCAAGACCGATGGCGAGGCCTGCGAAGTTACCTGCGCCTTTCTTCTCATCGGTTGTGCCGAGCACTACGAGCACGAAGATGAACGTGAAGATAAATTCTGCGATGAACGCTGGCACTACATTACCCGGGAGGTATGAGTTTGCACCTGTGGTAGTGGTATCATTGAAGACTGCTGACAGACCAGCCTCATTGCCTGAATTTACGAGGAAATATATTACAGCAGAAGCTATAATGGCACCGATCACCTGGAAAATCATATAATTGCAGGCGTCTTTGCCATTCATACGTCCGTTGGCCCATACGCCGAGGGTGATGGCGGGGTTGATGTGGCATCCGGAAATGCCTCCGATGGTATAGGCCATGGCTACTACTGCGAGACCGAACGCAAAGGCGATACCAAGTGTGGATACTCCGTATCCTGTCGTTCCCAGACCGATGCCGGCGAAGACTGCAGATCCGCAGCCCATTAATGTCAATACGAACGTACCGATCATTTCTGCTAAATACTTTTTCATAAATGTTGTTTTGTTGATTGGCAGGATTTCTCCTGACGGGTTATATAAATTGGTTATTCTTGGCGTCTTCCTGAGAACATTCGCAAAGGTAATGATTTATTTTTTAATACGCAAGAAAAATAGAAATCAAATAGAAAAAAAGCAACCAAATGTAAAGGCAATTGTTTTATTAATGAAACCCGAAAACACAGGATGCCGGTCCCACGTCTCCGATATCGGGAATCGTCCTTATTATGAAAAATACACGCGCCATATTTTTCCCCGATATGGATTATAAGGGCATCGGAGCGGGCCGGAATCAACTGCCAATGATTAATGATGAATTATCAATGATCAATTATTGGCGACATTGGTGGGGAAGTGAAATATTTTGGGCTTTTGATGGTGTAGGTTTCGGTGTAAAATGTTAATTTTGCATCGAAATATCATTTTGAAATAAAAACAATGAAGAATACCACCAAAGCTATCCATACGCCCTATCAGCGGCGCGACGCCTACGATGCGCTTCAGATGCCGGTCTACCATACATTGGCTTATGAATTCGACGATGCCGACGTGATGGCGGATGCCTTTTGCGGCCGGACGGATGCTCCGGACTATTCCAGGGTTTTGAATCCGACAGTGACTCACTTTGAGCAAAGAATTGCTAATCTCAGCGGAGCCAAGGAAGTAAGTGCATTCTCTTCCGGTATGGCAGCTATAAGTGCGATGCTGATGAGTGCTGCTTCTGCAGGCAAGAACATTATTTCTTCCACACATCTTTTCGGCAACACCTATCTTTTGCTGACGAAGACCATGGCTCGCTACGGAGTGGAGGCTCGCTTGACGGATCTTACCGATCCTGCGGCTGTAGAGGCATCGGTAGATGAGAACACCTGCTGCATATTTCTTGAAAGCGTCACCAATCCGCAGAGCGAGGTGGCCGACGTGCGTGCTCTCGCGGAAATAGCGCACCGCTACGGCATCCCTTTGATCGCCGACACCACAATGATACCATTCACTCAGTTTGACGGAAAAGCATTGGGTCTGGACTTTCAGGTTGTGTCAACTACAAAATACATTTCAGGGGGAGCTACCAGCCTCGGTGGTGTGATTATCGACTATGGAAATTTCCCGGAGATCTCACTTTTTATAAAGAAGGATTGTGTGTTCAACTTCGGAGGATATATGACTCCGCATGCGGCTTATATGCAGACTCTTGGATTAGAGACAATGCATGTGCGCTACGATCGTCAGGCAGAATCCGCACTTAAGCTCGCACGTATGCTCGAGCAGACTCCGGGAGTGGTAAGTGTAGGATATCCCGGACTGGAGAGTCATCCCCAGCATAAGCTTTTTACCGAGCAGTATGGTGACCGAGCCGGCGCGATGCTGACATTCGATCTTGAAAGTGAGGAGGCATGCAAGCGATTTATCAACGGATTAAAGCTTATTCATAGGGCTACGAATCTCTTTGACAACCGTACGCTTGCGATCCATCCGGCAAGTACGATCTTCGGCCCTCTGACTCAGGAACAGCGTGATGCGATGGACGTGAAGGACACCACCATCAGGCTTTCCGTGGGACTTGAAGATCCGGAAGATCTTTATGCCGATATCATCCAGGCAATGCATAATTCATAATTAGATAGCACCCATGATATATCATGATGAAACATGATGCATCATGATATATCATGAATAAACCTTACAACTGACAACTTACAGCCATGAAATATAATTTTGACGAGATAATCGAGAGGCGTGGCAGCGGCGCGATAAAGACTGACCTGCTTGAGGAGCGTTTCGGACGTCCTGATCTGCTTGCCGCCTGGGTGGCTGACATGGATTTCGCCACTCCTCCATTCATCATGGATGCACTCAGAAAAAGACTTGAGCATCCTATTCTTGGATATACTGCGGAACCTGCCGACTATCGGCCTTCCATCATCGACTGGGAGCGCAAACTCCATGGTTGGGAGATAAAGCCGGAGTGGATAAGTTATATCCCCGGTATTGTGAAGGGAATAGGTATGGTCATAAATGTCTTCACGAAGCCCGGCGACGATGTGGTCATAATGCCTCCAGTGTATCATCCTTTCCGCATCACTGCGGAGGAGAACGGCAGGCACGTAGTGAATATTCCCCTCATAGAGGATGCCGATCACCGTTATCATATGGATTATGAGGCCCTTGAGAGCCTTGATACAAAAGGGGGAGTGCTGTTGCTGTCGAATCCCCACAATCCCGGAGGCCGTATGTGGACTGCGGATGAATTGCGTCGTCTTGCTGAGATATGCAGGAGGAAAGGGCTGCTGGTGGTCTCAGACGAGATTCATGCCGATATGGCGCTTTGGGGCAACCGGCATGTACCGTTTGCTACTGTGAGCGGGGATGCGGCTTCCAACAGCATAACATTCTGCGCTCCCTCGAAGACTTTCAATATCCCCGGAGTCGTAAGCTCGTTCTCGGTCGTTCCTGACGAAAAGATTAGGGAGAAGTTCTACGGCTGGCTGGCGGCGAATGAATTCGGAGACGCTCCTATATTCTCGCATATCGCTGCTATAGCTGCTTATCGTCAAGGTGAGGAATGGCGTAAGGAGATGCTTGCTTATGTAGAGGATAACATCCGCTTTGTGGAGGAATACTGCCGCGAGAATATACCGGGAGTGAAGGCTTTGAGGCCTGACGCATCCTATCTCGTATGGCTTGACTGCCGTGGGCTTGGACTGAGCCATGACGAACTCATCGATCTTTTCGTCAACAAGGCCCGGATAGCTCTTAACGACGGGGCCATGTTCGGTAAGGAAGGTTTAGGACTAATGAGGCTGAATGTAGGGGCTCCGCGGGCAGCTCTGGAAAAAATACTTAAGAGAATTGCGGAAGCGGCAGATAACTAATAAATTCGGGCTTACGCCCTCAACACTCTGTTGAGGATGTAAGCCCGGAATTCTTTTCAGACATAGGGGGAGGCTGCGAAGCCTCCCTTCCATATTATCAGATGTTGGGGGTATCCCATACCTTGGTAGCGGTACAGCTGGCTTTCACTTTCTGGTTGCCGAGGGTGAACTCGAACTCACCCTTCTCGATAGTCCACTTTCCGTCGGCACCCACAAACGCGAGGTCGGATGCAGGGATGGTGAACTCTACTGTCTTGCTTTCACCGGGCTTGAGGGAGATCTTGTCGAAGCCACGCACCTTCAGCACGTCGGGTGTAACCGTAGCCACAAGGTCGCTGCTGTAGAAGATCACTGCCTCCTTGCCTTCCATGTTGCCGGTATTCTTCACGTTGACAGAAACCTTGACGTCGTCGGTCGGTGTGAACTCAGTCTTGTCGATAGAGATGCCCGAATATTCAAATGTGGTGTAGCTCATACCGTAGCCGAAGGGCCACTGCACGTCAATGTCGGCACTGTAATTGTAGGCGCCTTCCATGGTCGGCACAGTCTCGCAGGGTTTGTGATCGTAGGTGGCGATAGCGTTGATCCACTTCGGATAGGTGAATGGGAGCTTACCGCTGAAGTTGCGCTTGCCGGAGATGAGCTCGGCAAGTGCGTCGCCGCCATAGTTGCCCGGAAGCATCACGTCGATGACGGCAGAGGCGAGAGGCTCGATCTCACGGATGATGCGCGGACGGCCTTCGTTGAGGACAAGCACGATGGGTTTGCCGGTAGCTGCGAGGGCCTTGACGAGAGCTGTCTGGTTGGCGGAAAGATGCAGGTCGTTGGTGTTTCCGGGGGTCTCGCAGTAGGAGTTCTCGCCTACGCAGGCCACGATCACGTCGGCGTTGCGCGCTGCAGCCACAGCAGCCTGGATTCGCAGGTTGACCTCAGCTTCCCATTTCTCGGGAGTATAGTCCATACCCTTCTCAAGCTTGACGTTGGAATCACCGTAGATGAGTCGGAGTGCCTCATAGATAGTGTTGTAGCTCTCGTGGAATTTGTTGTCGTCGCTTCCCTGCCATGTGTAGCTCCAGCCGCCGTTGAGCGGACGCATTGAGTCGGCATTCGGACCGGTGACGAGGATACGCTTGCCCTGAGCGATCGGAAGGATTCCGCCTTCGTTCTTAAGCAGTATCTCGCTCTCTGCCGCGAGGTCAAGAGCCTTGAGTGCATGTGCTTCGCTGCCGAAGTCAGGATAGTCGGCCGGGTTCATGGTCGGAGTCTCGAAAAGACCGAGGCGGAGTTTCAGACGCACGATGCGCTCTGCCGCGTCGTTGATACGTGCCTGAGATACCTTCCCTTCATCCACGAGTTCCTTGAGCAGTGTGCAGAACTCCATGTCGTATGGGGTCATAGACATGTCGATGCCGGCGTTGATCGCCATCATGATCGCCTCCTTGTAGTCTGCAGCCACCTTATCGCGCTTCCAGATGTTGTGGATGTCGGCCCAGTCAGTGACTATCATGCCGTCCCAGTTGAGTTGTTCCTTAAGCCATACGGTAAGAAGCTCATGGTTGGCGTGGAAAGGTATGCCGTTTACTATACCGGAATTGACCATGATGGATAGAGCTCCGGCGCGTATGGCCATCTTATATGGCTGGAAGTATTTCTCGCGGAGGTCGATGGGGCTGACAGAAGCTGGGGTGCGGTCCTTGCCTGATGTGGGTACGCCGTAAGCCATGTAGTGCTTCAGGCATGCGGCCACGTTCTGCAGTCCTACGTGGTTGGGATCATCGCCCTGATATCCTTTCACCATTTCCACTGCCATCGCGCCGTTGATGTAGGGATCCTCGCCGAAGCTTTCCCACATGCGGCTCCATACCGGGTTGCGTCCGAGGTCCATTACGGGATTGTATACCCATGGAATAGAGGCTGCGCGGGATTCATAGGCGCAGATGGCCGCCCCTTCGCGAACGAGCTCGCGGTTGAACGATGCCGCCATGTTGATCTCTTGAGGGAAGATGGTTCCTCCGGATGTGTAGGTTGTGCCGTGGTTCTGGTCAACGCCATATATATCGGGCACTCCTATATATTTCATTGATTCATCCTGGATTGTGCCGATCACGTAGTGCCATGTCTCCACGTCCTGGGCCTCGCCGAGAGGTGTGTTGAGTACTGAACCGACACGATATTTCTCGAAGGCTTCCTGCATTTTTGCTGCGTCAAGCGTGAACTTGCCGTTTTCAGCGGTCGCCTTGTAGTCGGTGAGCTGTCCGATCTCGATCTCGCACATCTGTCCGATCTTGTCTTCGAGAGTCATTTTTCCTACGATTTCCTTCACTCTCTTTTCGATGTCGTTGTCGGAGGGAATGGCGGAGATTCCCGAACCGGAGCCGCCGTTCTGTCCGCAAGCTGTCAGTATAAGGCCTGACAGAAGGCCTATGGTCAGTTTTTTCATGGGCTGTATGCTTTGTTAGTTTCTATGTTCTTGAAAAGTCAAATGGACCTATACCGCAAAATTATAAAAAAAATCGATATAATCCTCGCATTTCCTTCAATAAGTAAAAATAAAGTTAAAAAAGTATCATTATGCCTCACACCCTCAATCGATTATATTTACCATGCAGGTAAATATAAATTATTTCATACGCGTTTGGGCGGTTGGGAAACCGCCCTCCCATAGGGATTGACAAGGTTTGAAGTTTTCTCCGAACAGAATAGCATGAAAATATGTTGTAACTTTGTAAATCAATCGTAAAAACCATTAAAAAAAGATAAAATGAGGCTTGACGGAAGACGACAGAGCGGCAATATCCAGGACCGTCGCGGTATGTCGGGGAAGGCGATAGGTATTGGAGGCGGAATCGTTGGAGTTATTATTGCGGCTATCCTGACGTTTATGTCAGGCGGCAGTGTCGGTGATGTGGCGCAGTCGGTGTTCAGTGCCATGCAGCAGGGCGGGGGAACTCAGACGCAGCAGGCAGTTCAGCTTGACGCCGAAGACCAGCGTCTCTACGATCTGTCGTCGAAAGTGCTCGCCGGCACCGAAGACGTGTGGACCAAAGTCTTTCGTGAGCAGGGGTGGGGTGAATACAAGGCTCCGCAGATGGTAATCTACAGTGGCTCGATCCAGACCGGTTGTGGCCAGGGCACAGCCCAGACCGGACCTTTCTACTGCAGTGCCGACGAGACCGTCTACATTGACCTTGATTTCTTCAAGACGATGCAGAGCCAGATAGGCGCCTCGGGAGATTTCTGCTTTGCCTACGTCATAGCGCATGAGGTAGGACACCATGTGCAGAATCTTCTCGGCACCCTGAATAAGGCGCATTCGGCTATGGCGCGTCTTCCGGAGTCGGAGGCCAACAAGATAAGCGTATGCCTTGAGCTGCAGGCTGACTACTATGCTGGAGTATGGGGTCATACCGACAACGAGATGTTCGGCTCCATAGAGCCAGGCGATATTGAGAACGCTATCAACGCGGCCTCGAAGATCGGCGACGACTATCTTCAGAAGAAGGCATATGGCTATGAGATGCCGGAATCGTTCAACCACGGCCGAAGCGAATGGCGTGTCAATTGGCTTTCCAAGGGTCTGAAGACCGGTGACCCTAATGGAGGGGACACATTCTCGGGAGGATACCCTCCGAGGTAATCTACGTTCCATGGGCTACGCAGCTATTATCAGGGATTGATGTTGAAGCGGAGGCCAACGTTGAGGTTGAAATTGTATGGATGATCCTTATATATGGTGGAAAGATCGGTGCCGTCGTTAAAGTAGTAGCTTAATCCGGGTTCGACGAATATACCTATGTTGGGAACCGGATTCAGCTGGATGCCTGCGGCGGCGTTTGCCGACCATTGGAAGGGTTTATCTTTTTGCCGTGAGTAAGTTTCGAGCGAGAGATTGTGGGCAGTGGATTTGGTTTCGAACCGGTTGCTTACGCATTTCTCTCCGGTGGCGCCTGCTGAAAGATACAGACTGACGAATTTCCATGACCATGCTGAGAACTTCACATTTAGCGGAACTCCGACGTACTGGAGCCTCCTGGTTCCAGTAGCAGTCAATCCATTCAGGCTGAGCGATATGTCTGACCCGATTGCTGAATATACCAGACCACTCTCGAATGCTATTCGTTTAGTGACATTATATTGCAGTGTAAGGCCTATCCTGAATGGCATATGATGCCGGATTTTGGTGATGATAGGAAGACTGCTTCCCAGGAATAAGTCATCACCGGGCAGCCCCGGCATCAGATAGTTTCTTCCTTCGGAAGCGTTCCCTATTCCGGAAGCCGACAGGTTTATTGCTAATCTGTCGTAATCATTGGTGTCTCTCTTTCTGTTTTTATTCTTAGTAGATATGTCTGCATAAAAAGATCCTTGCCTTTCCGGTTGGTGTTTTTTTCCCTGTTTTGCTTCATCATCTGATGTGTCAGCGCGGACTTGCGGCTCTATATCTTCTATGTTGACGGTATCCGTAAGGGCTGACAAAGATTCTTTGTCGGGAACGTAAGGATCGATGGTTTCTGTTGATTCCTCGGAATGATTCTGAATGTTGCCGACCTTTTGTGCTATGGTCATGTGCCGGCTTTCGTTAGATGTTGGTGCGGTTATCTGGTTTTCGGCCAGGTTTCTTTCAAATTGACCTGGCTGTCCGTTTTCGTGGGCCTTAGTATGTTTGATGTTATTGATTTCGAGAGATTCATGCCTGCAGAGCCATAAAAGTATTCCTGAACCCATAATCAGAATGGCGATTGCGGCGGCAGCCGCAACCCACCGTTTGCCCCACGATGCCTTTGGCACGCTCCGCTCAACCCCGAGGCTTTCCCAGAGTCCATTCGGCGCGTCCATCTCGAAATCGGACAGACCTTCACGAAGTTCTTCTAACCATTTATCCTTCATATTCAGGGATTGTTTGATTGTAGGTTTTTGATTTTTGCAGCCAGCAGGGATTTCGCCCTATGGAACTGGGAGGCAGACGATGCTTCCTTTATGTTGAGGATGGATGCGATTTCCTTATGGGTCTTTCTCTCGAATACGTAGAGGTTGAACACCGTCCGGTAGCCGGGTGGAAGCTCGCGGATCAGTTTGTGGAGTATTTCCATAGAGATTCCTACCAGTTGCGGTGGCTCCTCATCTTCCGCTGCTTCTGCCTCAAGCGGGGCGGAGAAGATCTCAGATCGGTAGGCATGCCGGATGAATTGCAGTGATTCATTGATCACGATCTTTGTAAGCCATGCTTTGAGCGATCCCGATCCTCTGTATTCAAAAGTGCGCATTGATGAGAAGATGTGCAGGAAACTGTCGTGGAGCACATCTTTCACGTCGTCGGGATCAGACAGATAGCGTGCGCATACGCCGGTGAGGTAGCCGGCGTATGTACAGTATAATGCTTTTTGAGCCGAAGAATCGCCATCTTTCATTAGTTCGGCGATTACCGGTTCCCTGTCTTTGTTGTCTGCCAATTTATCCTATATTAAAAAGAAACTACCGCTCCCATGAAGAGAATTGTTCCGGAGACTGTATCGCATATAATGTAGACGAAAGGTCTGTCAAATGAAATGGGTTCGACCGGTGTGGTCTCGGTGGTTGCAACTGAAGTGCCCAAGAATCCGCCGAGACTCGCGGCGCCTCCTTCGGTGCCTTTCTCATCTACCGTGATTTTGACGGCATGCTGGAAAACCTTTAGCTCAAGAGGATCTGCAGCGGCATTTCTGATTCCCGGGAAGCATGTGCGGTCAAGGCCCATTTCCTGAAGGATTTTTATAATATTGCTGTTGTTTTCAAATGCGAATTTAGGGAGTTTCAGTTCGACCTTTCCTGATCTGAGGTTTGAAGCTATATCGTTGATCAACTTACCGTCCAGCTTACGGAGCATATCGTTGAATTCGAGGCCTTCATCCGGCATGATCAGCGTCATCATGTATCGGTCACCTGCATACGGGAGGCGGACTGCGGTAGCTATGTCGTTGCAGTAGTACGCCATCATATCGGTAAGGGCCATAAATCTTGTCTTGACCCGAGATCCGTCCAGATTCCGGAAATTACCTTTGGAGGTATTTTTCTCATTGAACTTCTGCTTCCATGTTCCCTTGAAGTATGTGGTGTTGAGGATTCCAAGGTCAATATGCTGTGGCTCCTTAAGGAAATCCTTTATCATGCCACGTGTGTTTTCCTCAACGAACCGGTTTACGGCCGTACGTCCCTTCTCGTCTCCAAGCCATATGTCTACGTCAGCCGCTCCGAATATTCCCTTCATGCTGTCGGTAAAGGATGGTAGGAGATTGAAGTCGGGACTGTGCCATAGGGAGTTAGTGAATCCGCATTGGGTGTCGCCGCTTAAATCCGGAACTTCCACGAGCAGCGCATTGCAGTAGGCGTTAAGCTCATGCAGGGCATCGGCACCCTCCTCGTATCCGAGAAGATCGAGAATCTCGTCGCGGCATTCTCCGTCGTCACCATTAGCTGTCATAGCCAAGGTGAGGAATACGCTTGCGGGCGAGACGCAGGTGTTTCCAGGCACTCCGGCATACACCTTGTTGAATAGGTCTGTGGCGAATTCGTTTGCCTTCAGGGCGTTGCTCTCGCCTACAACGTTGAGCGGTCGGTCCGGCCACATTGCCCTGACAGGATTGACCCTGATGTCACCGTATTCAGGAAGGTCTGCTTCTTCAGAGCAGGCGGAAAGGAGACCTATGCATACGATTCCTGCAAATATAATTTTTTTCATAATTGAATAGGTTCTTATAAATTTAACAATATTCGATCGAACGTCTATTCAATAAATAAGGAATTATGAAAACCTTGCACGCATGAGCGGAAAAAATAAATCCGACTTGTCCCTATACGCCATAAAATCCCTTAAAATACGCAAAGTCAAGACCCATTAGCCTTGACTTTTCATGTAATCTTTAATAATTAATAATTAATCTTTAATCCTTTATGAGGGGAAAGAGACGGAGGTAGGTGAGGCAGCGCCAGATCCATTCAAGTGGTCCGAAGCGGAAGTAGCGGAGCCAGAGGGCACTGAAGCATATCTGGAAGATAAAGACGCATAGGACTGTGAGCTCGACATACACGAGGCCGGTGTCAGCTCCGAATCCGAACCCGGTTCCATAGTAGATAAGCATTCCTATCAGCGACTGGCCGATATAGTTGGTAAGGGCCATACGTCCCGGATACGCCAGGATCCTCCAGCACGCCGCATACCGATAGCGCAGATAGAGAAGGCAGATAGCGCCTATATATCCAAATGCCGTCAGATATACGCTAATGAAATATATCAGACTGTGTGCCGCAAGCCCGTATGGATGGCCCGAGATGGACTCCCACGCATATAGGCAGGAGAGGGGAAGACCGAGACAGAGTCCCCATGCGGTTGCCATGCGGAGAAGCTTCTTCCTTGTCTCGAGGTCGGCGTAAAGCCGGTGGCGACCGATATAAAGTCCGATCATGAAAAGACCCAATACCTTAAACCAGCGATGACCGTCTACGAATTCCTGGATACGCACAATAGCTCCCTGGATCAGGAAGTCGAATACCTTGCTGTAGCTGTCAGCATCACGCAGCCAATACGCGAAGTTTTCCTCAGTGATTCCGACTTTCGCGCATTCCCGCCATTGCCAGTCTACTATCGGCGCAGACAGTGACACTCCGGTCGCTTCCAGGATGAAATCAAGCACAACAGGAAGGAAAAGTAAGATTCCCGCTGTAGATAGCAAGGCTTTGTCGGAGACCTTAAGAAATAACGGCAGTATCATTCCCATCAGTGCGTAGAGCATCAGTATGTCGCCGCTCCAGATATACATAAGGTGCAGGAACCCTATGAGGAGCAGGAAGAACATGCGACGGTAGAAGACTACTAATGCATTTCCCCCTCTTTTCGCAACATTGGAGATGATGATCGAGAATCCGATTCCGAACAGAAGCGAGAAGATGGTATAGAATTTGCCGTCGACAAATATGCTGAGGAAATATTTCGTGATATAATCCCACCCGGATGTCGGCATCATTGAAGATGCCTCTACGGGGAGAAATGAATATAGGGAGAATTCCGGAAAGTTGGCCATGCATATGCCGAGGAGGGCAAAGCCGCGAAGCGCGTCGAGGATGACGTGGCGCTTCGCTACAGGTGCAATACTGTTCATATTATTCTTCAGTCCTAAAAACCTCTTGATTTATCAAGATGCATCATTCTACATCATGTTGGATCATGAGTTTTTAGCTTAACTGTAATATCCTAATATTTTCTTTTGCAGACGAAGTCTAAGAATCGGTCGAGGCCATCGGCAAGGACGGAGCGAGGGCAGGCTATGTTCCATCGCATATAGCCTTCGCCGTCTATTGTGCCGTACATTGTGCCGGCATTCAGCCAGAGATTTACGTCTTCGATGAGCTTCTCCTCAAGTGCCTCTGATTTCAGCCCGAGCCTTGTGCAGTCCATCCAGACGAGATAGGTGGCTTCAAGTTTTGCTATCGGGAAGTCCGGAAGATTTCTCCTGCAGAAATCCTTCATGTATTCGTAATTATCCTTTATATAATCCAGAAGCTGCGACAGCCATTCTTCACCGTCGTTGTAGGCGGCTATTGTTGCTATCACTCCGAAGGGATTGACATCGCATACCTCGTTGATGTTGATGGCCTTGTCGATTCGCGCACGGGTCTCTTCATCGGGGGCGATGATGTTGGCAATCTGAAGACCGGCTATGTTGAACGCCTTGCTTGGCGACACACATACCACAGCCTTGCATCCCGCCTCTTCCGCTACTGTGGCGAATGGAGTGTAGTGAAGCCCGTCGAAGACGAACTCGCAGTGTATCTCGTCAGATATCACAGTAACGCCATTGTGGGTGCATATTTCCGCGATGCGTTTCAGTTCCTCACTGCTCCATACCCTACCGGCGGGATTGTGGGGATTGCATAGAAGCATGAGGGTTGTGTTCGGGTCTGAGGTGTCTTTCTCAAGTCGTTCGAAGTCGATGTCGTATGTGTCGCCGGCACGAAGCAGCGGACTCTCGAGGATCACGCATCCGTTGTTGCGGATGGAGGAGAAGAAGCAGTTGTAGACAGGGGTCTGCACCAGCACGTTCTCGCCGGGCTTAGCAAGTGCCTTTATTATGGCGGATATAGCGGGGACTACTCCTGAAGTATAGATCATCATGTCGCGGTCGATGCTCCAGCCGTGACGGCGGCTGAACCATGACATTACCGCCTCGTAATATTCGTCAGGCACACGTGTGTAGCCGAATATGCCGTTGTCCACTCTCTTGCGCAGGGCATCGATGATGGAGGGAGCTGTCTTGAAGTCCATGTCGGCCACCCACATCGGAAGCACTCCGTCCGGAGCGCTATCCCATTTATAGGAAAGCGTGCCCCTCCGCGGGGTCACGCTGTCGAAATCGTATTTCATGTTTTATGCTTTGATGGAAAGCTCCGGCTAAAGCCGAAACCAGTAAACAAAACCTGGAAGGGTAGTTAATCGTAGATTATTTCTCCGCCGTTGCGGACGCTGATCTTGCAGTCGGCGGGAGCCTTTATGTTCTTGTCAATCGTCACTGTACCAATCTCATCCGCGATTATCTCACCTGAAGTGGGATTCTTGATATTGGTGATTTTGCCGGAAATTAAGGCCTTGAGATTCGAATATTCGAAAGCGCGGTCGCAGTCAGGGCCGAATGTACAGTTCTCAAGCACGAGATCGTCGGCATAGCAGAGAGGTTGCTCCCCGGTAATGTGGCAGTTTACGAGTCGGAGGTTCTTTGAATGCCATCCCAGGTATTCTCCGTTGAGTTCGGAGTCGTAGATCGTGACGTTTTCCACTTCCCAGAAAGCATCCTTGGTGGTGATCTTAGCGTTGCGGATCACTACGTTCTTCACGTATTGGAACACGTATTTGCTATCTGACTCCAGACCGTCCACCTCGATGTCCTCGCTGAACATGAAAGGATATGTGCCGTCGTGGAGCTTAAGGTTTTTGATCTTGATATCCTTGCAGCGCCAGAACACTTCGTCGGCATCGTTCATCACTACATTTTCGATGTCGAGGTCATACATCTCCCTGAACATTTTCGGAGCATCAATGACAGTGTCTTTCATCTTGAGATGGTCGCTATACCATAGGGCTGAGCGTCCTCCTACGGCGAAATAGCAATGATCGATCAGAAAGCGGTGTACGTGCCAGAATGGGTAGTTTCCTTCGAAAGTGCAGTTGATTGCTTCTATGTTGCTGCATTCCTTGATGGCTGATTCTCCGGCGCGTATCACTACATTCTCCAGTCTGACGTTATGCGTCTCGAATAGCGGTCGCTCGCCGCCGAATTCCTTATCTTTAATAATTTCCATTTTTTTCTTTGGTTTAGTTTTATATACACTCAGGCGGTTAGGAAACCGCCTACCCAAGTTTAGTTTTATATACACTCAGGCGGTTAGGAAACCGCCTACCCAAGTTTAGTCTTATGTACACTCAGGCGGTTAGGAAACCGCCTACCCAAGTTTAGTCTTATGTACACTCAGGCGGTTGGGAAACCGCCTACCCATAGGAGAGGCGGCTATAGGATGAGCCGCCTCTTCGAGGCTACTGAGCCTTCTATCTGAGTCCCCCAGGCTGAAGCCTGGGGTTTTGTCACGATGCCAGCTCTCCGAGCTGAGATGCGGGCAAATGATTAATCGTTGATGATTATCTTTTTGCCGTTGCGGATCACTATGCCCTTGGCGTTTTCATCCACTTCGACACCTTGGAGGTTGAAGGTCCGGATTTCGGAAGGAGCGTTATTAAAGATATGATCCACGCTGTTGCTTCCGAATTCCTGCTTCCCGTCGAGTAGAACTCCACCCTCGTTGCCGCCTTCCACAATATGGGCCACGAGGCTGTTAAGGTAGTTCTCAAGGTTGGTGTAGCCGTTTTCGGCTGTAGCTGCGCCGTCAGTGTCATCGTTAGGATTCAGGCCGTTGGCCGACTCCCATTCGTCGGGCATACCGTCTCCGTCAGTGTCAGCCGGAGCCTCAAGTGAGTTGAGTTTAGGGAATCCTGTGGAGCCGTCGGCGTAAGTGATGTCATCCTGACTATTGATCAGACCTTTCCCAATTCCCTTTACAATGCAGCTGGCCACTCCGTCGCGAGTGTCGGCTACCATCATCTCGTCATACTCGTCGCGATTGAGTGAAGCGCCGGCATATTTCAGAACGCGGTCATATGCATCCTCCGCTGAGTGGGTGGTGACAGCCGCGAATTCCATTGGAACGAATGCATGCAGCTCCTCCTCTGTCGCGTTGTGGTAGTCTACCTTTGTGCCTTTGTCTACTTGATTGAAGAGGCCGATAGTCCAGTTATCGGCAGAAACATCAGCATATTTTGAGTTGACATTGCCCTCTATATAATAGCTTCCCCACTTATGCAAGGTCTTTCCCCAGTCGTTGGTGGAAACTTTCACTTCCTGTCCGTCGACCGTAATGCATAGTTTCTCAATGTCGATCTCGTATTTATTGTCATCCCCTTCGAAAGTCAGATACCCTTTGTCTTCTTTGTCGACAGTAAGCTTGCAGGTGGCAAGATCAGTGCCCTTCACCTTATTGTAGTTTTTGGCTGTAGCCTTAAGCTGGTCGGCCTTGATACAATAATCAAAGGTGCGGATTCCCGGCTTAGCCATACGTTTCTGTTTAGCGGAGCCGATAGCATCGGTGGCAGGGCCCGGCTTGTAGTAGTTGTTGACGATGTTTACGGTCATTGCCTCGCCTCCGTAGCAACCCTCGCCGGCGTAGTTGTAGATCACGTTGTTGCGAAGGTCCATTCGTTCGTCGAGCTGGGTGCCCGGACGCGGGCCGAGGCGTGGGGTACGCGATCCGTGATGGGCGAGCAGGTTGTGGTGATAGCTTGCTCCGGCTCCTCCCCAGTTGCCGCCGTAGCCGTGGGCTCCCTTGCTGTGGCCTGAGTTGACGAGGCTTTGGGTGACCATACACCACTGAACTGTGATGTTTTTTGATCCGTAGACCGACAGACATTCGTCGATACTCCAGCTTACGGAGCAATGGTCGATAATGATCTTCTGTCCGTCCATACCTCCGAGACCGTCACCTTCATGAGCTTTGTCGTTGAGTTTCAGGGCCTCGTTGCCAAGACGGAAGCGCATAAAGCGGATGATTACGTTTGGCGCGCTGATGACGAACGGATAGTCGGCGATGCATATACCGTCACCGGGAGCTGTCTGTCCGGCGATGGTCACATTGCCCTGTTTAAGTTTAAGTTCCGACTTCAACCGTATCGTACCACTTACGTCAAAGACAATCGTACGGGCTCCACTCTGGTTGCAAGCCCAACGGAAAGAGCCCTCGCCACTGTCTTCGAGGTTTGTCACGTGATATACTTTTCCTCCACGGCCACCTGTAGTAATGGCACCGAAGCCTTCGGCCCCGGGGAAGGACGGGAGTATGACGTCATCGGCATAAACGGAAGCGATGGCGGCAGCCGAAACGGCTACCGTCATCATTAATTTCTTGAATTTCATTTCTTAAGTACTTTATCGGTTTCGGAAGTTCCGTTGGCGAATATTATGCGGCGTATGCTTATTCCCTGAGCAGGTTCTGCGAGGCGTACCCCGTTGAGGTCATAGTATTCTACTGCCACAACTTCTCCCTTTGTAGTCTCGATCGTATCGACTCCGCTCATCTTAACGCATTCGGGGTAGTATTCCTCCACCGCGCTGATAGCATCTGCGTTACCGGCCTTCATGATGTCTTCCACGAGCTGGTTGAGATATACTTCTACATTTGTATATACTTCCTTGGCGTCGACAGTGTAAGTATTTGCATCATCCGGATCGTTGGGATCGAGGCCGTTGGCTGTCTCCCATTCGTCGGGCATTCCGTCCATATCGGTATCAAAGCCTTCGGGGCGTATGTTGTTGGGAAGTACGGGAAAACTTGCGGTATTGGGGTTTTCCTCTCCGTCGGGATCATTGATGAAGTCGAGTATTCCCTCTGTTTTGGAAACTGGATACTCTTTGCCGTCCTTGTCGATATAGGGTTCCTTGCCGTGGTAGGTTACGGTACCTGTGCGGGCTTCCTCCATGTAGCGGGCGTCAACGGCGTCGCGGTAGAGTGACGCTCCGCAATAGTCGAGCACCTTATTATATACGGTCTCTGCGCTTTGTGTCGTTACGGTTCCTGCGTCGATAGGGTCATTAAGCTTTACGCTCAGATAATCGGTGCCGTCGATATCCATATAGTCTGCCTTTTCTCCAAACTTATGATTCGGATCGGGCATATATCTTATGCCGTCCACTGTCTTGAGACCACCGTCGTATTTCACGCCTTTCCAGTCGTAGTTCTCAGGTTCGGATGCAGCTGTCACGTAGTTGCCGTCAATGTAATATCGTGAGCATAATCCTCTGAGAGCCTCGTTGGTTGAGTTGTCTTTGCTACCGACTGACACCTGGGTGACATTGGTTTTATTCTTTGTTCCGGGGCCAGCCTGGTAGTAGTTGTTTACGATATTTATGTAGCCGCCGCCGGGGCCTCCGTAGCTTCCGTTGCCGTTACCCCAGTTGTAGAGGACGTTGTTTCGGAAGTCTACACGTTCGGCATCTACAGTATTTTCGAATCTTTCACGATCCCAACTTGTCCATTCATAACGTGCGCCGTTAAATCGTGGTGCGCGGTTCTGAATGTGGGTCAGATAGTTATGGTGGAATGAGGCTTCCTTTCCTCCCCATATTCCGCCGTAGCTGTGGGCGCCCTTAGAATGGCCCGGGTTGGCAAGGCCTTCGCCGATGGTACACCACTGCATGGTAAATTTCTCGTTGTCGTAGAATGAAGCCACCTCGTCGATGCTCCATGAGAAGGAGCAGTGGTCGAGGATAATGTTCTTCTTACGGCGACCCCATGTGGCATCGGCTCCGTCGTTGACATCCTTCACCTGGGAGCGACGGCTGCGGATAAAGCGAACTATCACGTTGTCGCATTTACCGAAGTAGAGGGTGTAGTAACGTAGGGTTATTCCTCCTTCAGGTGCGGTCTGTCCGGCTATGGTGGTGTTTGATGTTACGTCAAGCTGGCTCTTGAGATCTATGTAACCACTGACGTCGAAGACGATGGTCTTCGGACCGCTTTGTGCAAGTGCCCAGCGCAACGATCCCTCGCCGCTATCGTTGAGGTTTGTCACGTGTATTATCTTGCCGCCGCGACCGCCTGTCACGAAACGTCCGTGGCCCTCGGCGCCCGGGAAAGCAGGAACCGCTTCATCTGCGAATAGCGGCATGCTGAGCGCCAATGCGCCCGCTAATAATAAGGATTTCTTCATGATGGTTTGTTATTAGTTATTAGTTGTCTGTTTTTGTTTTTTAGTAATTACTTGACGGTGAGGATGGTGAGGTAGTAGTCGTCGTCGGGGTTGTAGCCGGCTTCGAGAAGTTTCTTTACGTCTTCGATGGTGAAGTCTACGTCCGAAGCGATTGCTACGTAAGCGCGTGTGGAGAAGTCCGGCACAAATGTGTATTCGGAGGCTGTGGTCTCTGTCTTTGGGGCCGCTACCGGATTCTGGGGGAAAAATAGACGGATTCCTTCCTTTTCGTCCTTTTCTATTACGTTGAAATAGAGAGGCTGCCTCATGGAATTGTGAAGAACGAAGTTGTAGGGAGCATCGAAATCCATTGACTCATCGTCGGCGGCTGTTCTGGAAAGGGAGATGTAGCTCTGATGTGTGCTGTCCGGATCTTTGACGTTTTCAAGCAGATAAGCCAGATAGCTTACTCCTTTGGGAAGTTCCACAGGAGGATTCGCTATAGCGTCGGTCTCGTGTATGGCCATACCCAGGGCATCGTAGCCGCTCCGCTTCTGACCGGCATTTTCGGCCACAGCAGTGATCACCTTCCGGTTGATGTTTCGCGTGATGTCGGCTGCATGTGATTCAGCCTTCTTCATCAGTGTCTCGACTGTCATCTCCCCGGTCTCGGTGGAGGAATAGATCCTGTGCGATTTTGAATCGAGGATATCCACAGCGCCGTCTTTGGGAATAGTAAGCAGGTCGCTGACCACTACATTGGAGCGTCGGGTAGCCGTAAGGTTCATATTGCCTTTCTTGACCATTACGTTTCCCTTAACCTTATATATCTGAAGAGCGGCCGAAAGTTCGGCTGTCGCTATAGCTGCTGCCAGAATAAGAAGTGTTGTGAAAATCGTTTTTTTGAGTATTGGTTGTGTCATATGCGGTTTGGGTTTGGTTTTCTAAACAGTCGTCCTATACGGTCGCAGAGACCATTTTTATTGAAGAGTCCTATATAGACGTCGCATGCCGCCACTCCTAATGAGGCCGACATGATGGCGAATGAGAAATTGAGGTCGATGCTGTGGTTGACATATGCCATAGTGCCACCCACTATCATAAGGTAGAGCAGGAGTACCTGCACGACCCTGACCACCAATGGGCCTACCGGACTTTCTATGAGCAACATGTTGAGCCAGACTATTATCAGGCATACTGCGGCAGCTACTGCGTAGCTCTCGGCCTTGGTTAGAGTCCTGATGTAGTCGCCTGAGATGATGGTCGCAGCGGTATGGGCATGTATGAGGAGGCCGGGCATGAAGTTGTCAAGGGGAGTTACGTGAAGGTCTCCTGCATTCTGCATTTTGCCTACCAGAACGATCTTTCCCTTTACGAGATCGGGATTGTCGATAATCTCTTCAGGCAATACGGTGTCGAATTTTCTGGATGCGAACTTGATGTATTCCTCCTTGCCGCTCCTCTCTTCCAATTTCTTAGCCGCCTCAGGCTTTACGATTGCTACGAGAGCAGCTGCGAGCGACGGCACATTTCCTTCCTCGGTCTGGAATGTACCGGTGAAATTCCTTACAGTGGTGCGTTCGCCGGCGTCCCCCTGAATGTTTACGGCAGCGAATCCCCCCTGTGGCTCCACTATTTCATCGTAGTAAGACATATGCCGGAGATGAGAACTCCCATCTTCGTCATGGTCAATGCGCACGGGCATCACGAGGTTGGCGCAGGAGGCGAGCGCTTCGGCGAGAGGATCATCATCTGGATTGGATGGAGGCGCGAAAGCGATGTCGAGGCCTACGGCGGCAGGCTCGCTGAAATCGATGTCGTCGATCACGCGTGCCATTTCCCTGCGTGTGTAACCGTCTACGGGTACGATCACGATATCATCATCGAGTATGGAGACGGCGCGGTCGTCGGCTACTATGGTGTAGAAATCACTGAATCTGAAGTCGCTGGCCTTCTCCATAGGGGAGAAGAATGAAACCGACATGAGGTCGTAGACGACTACATGCGAGAAGAGTAGGGTCATGACGGTAATGACTACCGCTTTGAGCGGGAGCGGCAACTTTCTCATGAATTCCGACAGTCTTTTCATCTCGTCTCGCGGTCAGCTATGTACGTTAAGTCCGTTTAAATATGTAAAGATAGTAAAAATATTTCGGATAGGTGTGTCAGTAACACTATTTTTAACAAAATATAACTCTCATCATACTGCGAAGCGAGATTTCACTCAGTGTAGGTCCTCGATACTGCGCGAGCACCCTGCTTCATGCTCCTTTAAGGGGCACAACTTTATATTCCAGCCCCCGCTCCTCTCTTTTCTCGTTGAAATTGGCTGCGATGAGGAAAACCTTGCGAGGATCCATTGTATAGCGCCCGGCATAGTCTCGCGAACTTATCTGGTCCATTGCTTCACGGACGCTTTTGTTATACTTGAACTCGAAGACATAAATGTATTTACCCGTCTTCACTTCTATGTCGCTGCGTCCCTTGTAGCCGTGATGTTCTGCGATTGCCGGAGTGCCACACAGAACAGTCAGCAGATACGTAACCGCGCGATAGGTCGACTCGTTGTGGTCCTCTCCCGGCAGATCCTTCAGCAACGTGGCCAGACGTTCCATGAAGTCTTGTATTCGTCCCTCGACAAGATCCATCTTGAAGAGAGTAAATGAGAACGGACTGAAGGGATCTGTCGTATCCGGAGCATAGATTGGAAGCAGCTGCTGGTAGAATCCGATTTCCACCTCGCGGTTGGGAAAGCGAAGCTCGTATAGGTTGGCTTCCTCGTGGTAGTCAGCGATGGTAAGGTAGCCGGTCTGAAACATAAGTGGAATAGGATTACTTGAGTTCAGTCCAACCTCGAGAAGCTGCTCTCGTGTACACATCTTTCCGTTGATGTCAGGTGGGAATGTGCCGAGCTTCCTCACACGCCTTGCCAAAAACGTTGGGGTGCCTGTCTGAAACCAGTATGGATCGATTCTCTTAAGGTCGAGGGCGTTCAGGACACTGAAGGGATTGTATAGCCTTGACCCCACTTCCGTGAACATATATCCGTCATAGTACTCCCTCATGGCGCGAAGCGTATCTTCAAAGGCTTCCTTTCGCTTTTTAGCGAGCGTCTCTATTCCTGGTCTGAATTTACCTACAAGTTCATTTTCCGACCATCCGCAGATGTCGGAGTAGTCATCGGCCATCGATATGTCCTTGAGGTTGTTGAGGTCGCTGAATATGCTGACTTTGCTGAATCGGGCTACACCTGTAATGAAAGTGAAGCGTATGTATCGGTCCATCGCCTTGAGGTTACCGTAGAAACTCTTGAGCGTCCGCTGGTTCTTCTCAAAAAGCTCCTTATTGTCCTCTATATCGAGTAAAGGCTTATCATACTCATCGATAAGGATTACGACCTTACGGCCTGTCTGTTCGGTCACTTTTCTTATAAGCTGGGAGAATCGTCCCGCTACAGTGTCAGCAACTCTCGTCATTCCATACTGCTCCTCATATTCTCGGAGAAGGCGTCTGAGCAGACTTTCCAAGCCGTTCTCAAGACTGAAGTTTTCGGCCGTGAAGTCGAAGCGTAGCACGGGTGAGGGTGTCCAGTCCAGATCCATGCTGTCGGCTGCGAGTCCCTTGAAGAGTCCACGCTGTCCCTCGAAGTATGCCTCTAATGTTGAGAGCATCAAGCTTTTTCCGAACCGGCGTGGACGGCTCAGGAAAAGGAACTGTCCCTGACTCAGGAGAGGCTTTATATAGGCGGTCTTATCTACGTAGGCATATCCTTCCTCGATAATTTTCGAGAAGGTCTGTATGCCAATTGGGTATCTCAATTCGTCCATAATTCTCAAACTTTTCGCAAATATAGTGATTTTCGCGGGAATATGCAAATGCCGGGGAATTAGTCTTCAAGTCTTCAAGTCTTCAGTCTTCAGTTTTAAGATGGCGGACAAGGCTGGTACAAGAAGGCAGAAAAATAATCGTGATTTTCTTGTTTGTTTAGATTTAAAATTGTATATTTGCACCATAAAATAGGATTGAAA
>JAIECF010000136.1 GCA_029068655.1 Muribaculaceae bacterium
ACACAGCGACTCTCCCTCACGATTCCACTATAAACTATATCTAACTAAACTTAAAACCGCATTCTCACTTTCTCACGAAACCGGAATGCTTCGCCATATTGCTTTTTGTATAACTCAAACACGTTGACCGGCCAAATGGTTGGCTCAACGTTGACTTTTTAACATTAATGAGACTTTTTTTAACGAAACTGCCTTATCCCCGGCAGCCAGTCATAGCCGGCGGCTTCCAGTTGAGATTTTAGAACAGTTTCGTCGAGCGCATAGGCCGCACAGAAATCCTCAAGTGTGCGGTATTCGTCTCGAAGCTTCATGTTGACGAAGCTCATGAGCATTGCAGGGTCTTTGGGTAATAATTCCATATCAGTTGAATGTTTAATATTTAAAAGTCAGGTTCTATAAGGTTAAGAATATCCTTAAGATCTTTACTGACTTTTGGCACTTTAAGGGATTTTTTTTGGAAGGAAGAGTTTTTTTTATTATCTTCGCATCAATGAAACAACGTATCTGCATATTGATTTGTTTGATAGTCGGGTTCTTTACTTCGGCTATCGCGTGCACAAGCGCGATTATAGGGGCTGAACTCAATCCCTATGGACGACCTTTGCTGTGGAAGCACCGTGACACTTCTTCTATCGACAATAAGGTAGAGTATGTGGCTCCAGGACCTGATGGCTTCGGATATACTGGCCTTTTCAATGCATCCGACCGTAATCTGAAGGAATGCTGGACAGGATTCAATAGTGAGGGTTTCGCCATCATGAACACTGCGTCATACAACCTCAAAGACGATAACGTGCCGGAAAAGGACATGGATAAGGAAGGTTTTGTGATGACTATGGCCTTGCGTAAATGCGTCACTGTCGACGACTTTGCCAATCTTCTTGATTCTCTTCCGCGCCCTATGGGAGTTGAGGCTAATTTCGGTGTCATCGATTCTACGGGAGCGGGTGCATATTTCGAGACGAACAATCACTCATATATCAGAATTAATCTTGAGGACTCCCCGGAACACATGCTCGTTCGCACAAACTACAGTCATTGCGGTCGTCCGAATGAGGGTTTTGGATTCGTACGCGAGGCAAACGCACTACATCATCTGCTTCCTGCCGCTGCAAATAAGGATATAACGCCGGAGTTCCTTACGGAGACGCTTTCCAGGACTTTCTATCACGATATGATGGGAAAGGATATGGCTGAAGGGCTTGATGAGGGCTGGATAATCGACCAGGATTTCATACCTCGTTATAAATCCTGTGCTACAATCGTAATAGAAGGTTGCGCCCCTACGGGAGAAGTTGCAAGAGATGCTGGAAAGGAATACGTGATGTGGACCGGACTTGGATATCCTCCTTGTGCCGACATATATCCTGTGACTGCCGGTCCTGATGGTGTAGACTCCGATCTCAGGGGAATCCAGTCAAACGGTCACTCCAAGGCTTCAGACATCTCAAGAATGCGTAGGGATGAAGTGTTTCCAAAACATTATGGCAACGGTGACAGGTACATTCGTCTTTCACGTCTTCGTAATCCGGAAGGGACAGGTTATCTTCAGGTGATTCCCTTACAGAACCTTGAAGTGTACAGGAAATTCCGCGAAAAACAGTCCGGGGAGAAATAATACTCCTCTGTTTAGACTCATGAATGCTCCGGAGCCATTTATTGTAGGACGTGGCACTGTCCTGAAGAACCTGTTACTGATTCCCTCGGTCGGATGGCCGATATGGTTGGTCTTTTTCACGGGACTTGTCATTACCTTGGCTGGATGCTTTAATGATGTGAGGCTTTTGGTATTGGGACTGATAATTTGCATTTGTGTGACTCCGGCGGTCGTTGCTTTCATTTACTTCAGCCGTACGCTTTCGCCTGACATAGTGCCCAATCTTCTGCCTCACACGCTTGAGCGGCGTGCTGATGGATATACGCTCCGCATATGGCGTCGTCCTGATCCTGAAGATGAGTCGGAAAGTGCCACCACATGGATGGAATCGGGAAGTATAAGCCTGTATGATTCAAATATTATTGCGTCCAGGTCTACTTTTGACTACGAGATGATCTACTTCAAAGACTCTCAGATGAAAATACTTTACGTGCCAAGATTTTAAGAAATGAGAATATTAAAGAATACCAACCGAAAATACTGCTTCATAATGGAGATGGAGGTCCGTGACTATGAGCTTGACTGCGAGCAGATTGTCAACAATGCCAACTATCTTCACTATATGGAACATACACGCCATAAGTTTTGTAGCGATGCGGGTCTCTCTTTCGTAGAGATGCACAATCAGGGTATCGATGCTGTAGTAAGGAAAGTTGAGATAGAATATATCTCGTCGTTAAGGGGCAATGAGACCTTCCTCTCATGCCTTCGCCTTGAGAGGAAAGGCCCTCGCTTCATCTTTCATCAGGATATCATGCGTCCGGGAGGGGAACTCGTGTGCCAGGGTCTCGTGAATGTTGTGGTATTGAAAAACGGCAAGCTCTCTCGTGGAGACGAGCTTGCAAAGATTTTCGCCAAATATATCAACTGAAATTATCAAGCTTTCTCTGCACCATATGGATCATCACAGGCTTCTTGGTATGGCTCTTTCGTTTGTGCCCGGCATGAACGCCCCTTTAGTACGCCATATGGAAGAGATGGGTGTCGGAGTTGAGGAGTTCTTCTCTTCCGGGCAGCAGGAACTGGCGGCTCGTCTGAATGCAGGCGTAAGCCCGGTGCTCGACCGTATGGTGCGCGACGAGGCTTTGTTCAAGGCACGTAAGGAGTCAGAGTTCATGGAGCGTCACGGAATAGTGTCGTTCTCACTCACCGACGAGGACTATCCTTCAAGGCTGGCTGACATCGACAGGGCTCCCGTGACTCTTTATCGTCTTGGAAGTGCCGATCTTGATGCGGATAAAATGTTGAGTATCGTGGGCACGCGGCATGCTACAGCCTATGGCGTAAGGTATGTGGGAAAACTCGTGGAGGAGCTGGCACCGTATTTCCCGGGAATGGTCATAGTGAGCGGACTTGCTCTGGGTATAGATTCTGCTGCACACGAGGCTGCCCTGAGTGCAGGGTTACCTACGGTTGCGGTCCTGGCTCATGGACTGAATACGATCTATCCTGCGCAGAACAGAGATCTCGCCAGGCGCATTATAGCCTCGGGAGGGGCAATAGTCTCTGAATATCCATCGGGAGTAACTCCTTACAGAAGTCGTTTCCTTGAGCGGAACCGTATTGTAGCTACTATGACCGATGCTGTTCTCGTGGCTGAGTCCGCCGATAAGGGTGGCGCCATGTCTACGGCTGCCGTAGCGTCTTCCTATGGGAGAGAGTTGATTGCGCTCCCGGGTAGGATTGGCGACGAGATGAGCGCAGGATGCAATCGTCTTATAAGAAGCCAGAAAGCGTTGATGGCTGGATCTGCGGCTGACCTTATGACCATGCTCGGGTGGGAACCCAAGGCCTTGGTGGCTGCTATAAAACATAGAGACCTCTTTCCTGAACTCTCCGGATCTCAGAAACTGATTTATGATGCCCTGCGTTTATCTCTGCAGCCGATGCCTGTAGATTCAATACGCGAGCGCACGGGAATACAGATCCATGAACTTATGGCCAATCTCGGGGAGATGGAATTCGAGGGTATCGTAGAGCGTCTTCCCGGCAACCGCTTCTCCCTAATATCCTATTGATGAGTCACACTCCCTTATTCGGGAATGTCAGCATAAGCTTACATTATGTAAAAACCCCGGGCAACAGCCCGGGGTAAATCGTATATTGCAGTAGAATCAGAGTGGCGATTGATCTATTGGTCTGATCGTGTAATCACTTGCGGAATTCCTTTCCGCTTACGTACACCTTGAAGTCCTTGATTGCGCCCGGCACGTCGCTCTCCATTCGCGGAAGCACCTGAATTCCCGTGATCTTCCTGGAAGAACCGAGATCTATGACAAGATAATGGGGGAACGGAACACCCTTCTCGGTACTCCAATAGGTTGACTCCTGGAGGTCGAATACCTTATCGCCGGCGCGGTTGTTCTTCTTAATGTCCTCGCTGTCTGCGTAGTAAACTGTCCAGGGCTCGCGTGAGAGACGGTTGCCCTCTTCGTCGAGCACATAGAACTCAGCGATGGATGCCACATCCTTGCCGTCGATGGAGTTGAGTGCTTCAAGGCAGAGCCAGCGCCCTTCAGCCGGAGTCTCCAGCTTGAATTCCTGCCATCCGTTGCCGGGCTGGAATGTGCCGGAAAGTACCGGTTTCTCTCCTGCCAGATCGAGAGTCTCGCCCTCCTCCCTGTGAGTTGTTGGGCGTTTCACCTGAAGGTTATCGATCATTGGGGTCTTGAGTCCTTCGGATTTCGCTTCCTTCGGTCCTAAAACATCAAACACCATGATCTCGTTTTCTCCTTTCTTGAGCCAGCATCCGGGCATATACAATGTCTGTTGCGGACCTATTTCCCATATCCTGCCGAGGGTATGCCCGTTGACATAGACGAGACCTTTTCCCCAGGTTTCGAAGTTGAGGAATGTATCGGATGGTTTGCTCACTTTGAAGCTACCCTTGTAGACGCCTCTGGGAAGTCTTCCGTCAGGGCCCGGAGTGAAAGATCCTATGGGCAGATATTCCATCGATTCGTAGAATTCCGGCGTATCCTCGAGATTGAATACTTCCCAGTTCTTTAGGTCGCATGTGAAGGAATATCCGTTCCGGTCTTCGGTGATGGTGACATTGTCGGTGATCCCCTTGAAGTCTTTGATAGCGCGCCCGAAATTGATACGTCCCATTGCTTCCACAAGAATATCGAGTTTTGCGTCTTTAGTGCATGCTGGGAGCTGCACGTTTTTCTCTCCCATCCTGCGGTCGACGGTGCCGACGTACTTGTCATCTACGAATACCTGAACATAGTCGTGAGGCTCATTGATGGTCAGTATGGCTCCGTTCTTGAGCTCGGGAAGGGTGGTGCGGTAAAGTATGCTGCCGAATCCCTGGTCGAATTCCTCCATAGTCTTGATGTCCCGGGTCTTCTTGCCTTCGGGAAGGTTTGCGAAGATTGGCGCTACCGTCTCAAATTGGAATTCCTTCACTTCTATGGGTTTGATTGTAGCCGGAATAGGTGGTAGCTTCTTCCCGTCATAGTATTTGGCGAGTGTGTTGCGCAGCTCCATATATTTCGGCGTTATCTGGCCGCTCTCGCTGACGGGGGCGTCGTAGTCGTATGATGTCACGTCGGGTGCGAAGCCCGGTGAATTGGCGCCTGCCCAATGCCCCCAGTTTGTACCTCCGTGGGTCATGTAGAGGCTGAAGGATATGCCCTTCGAGAGCATCTCGTCGATTCCCTCTATCATGTCGGCGGCTGGTCGAGTCTCGTGGTTGGCGCCCCATTTGTCAAACCATCCGCTCCAGAATTCCGAGCACATCAGCGGGCTTTCCGGACGAAGTTCCTTAAGTTTGGCAAACTGCTGGTCAATATTGGCGCCTGTGCCGAAGTTCATGGTCCAGATCAGGTCGTCAAGACCATTCTCCGTAAAGTTTGACGACCAGTCGCACTGGAATAGAGTCACGTTATCGCCGAAATTCTTGCGCAACATGTCGCGGATATTGGCTACGTATGGCTTGTCTGTACCATAGGAGCCGTATTCGTTTTCCACCTGTACCATGATGATCGGTCCGCCGTCGGCCACCGTGAGGTCGCCCACCTGGTCGGCCACTGCTTTCTGGAATTTGTCAACGCGTTCAAGAAAGTAGGGATCGTTTTCGCGTAGCCTGATGTCTTTTTTCTTTAGAAGCCACCAGGGAAGACCGCCCATTTCCCACTCGGCGCATACGTATGGTCCGGGGCGGAGGATAACCTTCATGTCGTTGGCCTCGCAAAGCTTTATGAATTCACGTAGGTCGTTCTGGCCCGTGAAGTCAAATTCATCTTCCTTAGGCTCGTGAGAGTTCCAGAAAGTATAGAGGCATATAGTGTTCATGCCGAGTGCTTTGCAAAGCTTGATGCGCTGGTCCCAGTATGGGCGCGGGATACGGGGATAGTGAAGCTCGGCGGCCTTCACTACAAATGGTTCACCGTTGAGGAGGAAAGTGCCGTTGCCTGCCTCAAACTTACCAGTAGCGGTTGCAGTGTCGGCTGCCGTTACGTTCTGAGTAGCAAGCATGGCCAGCATTGCGCCTGTAGCGATAAGGGTTGATTTCAGTCTGAGTCTCATGATGATTCGATTTATTATAAGAACCGTCTGATGGCGGTCGCAGTGTAATTCTTCAATGGATCTTCCGAAGCGGAAAGAATCCCGGCAACGGCTTCCGAGAAAGGAAGATGGCGTAAAAGCCTGAAGGCAAGTATATCTGCTTCCTCTCTTGTCATGACCCCTACAGACCATTCTGTTGCTTCGGCTTCAGTCATGAAAGCCGGAGGCATCAGATGGCAGGCTGATAGCCTGGCCTCGCGGCATTCACTGTCGGCCCACAGAGCCCGGGCTAAAGAGGCGGCTTCTTCAGGGTCGGCGGGGCGGAATCTTTCCGAAAGCTCCTTTATCTGGGGAAGCTGGAGCCCGAAAATATATTTCTGCCCAAGCCCCCCCTTTCTAAGTGTGTCGGCTATCATCCCGTTGCGAAGAGCGAAGAATTCCTTTCGTATTTCCGGGATGAGAGCTTCGGGTTTTGCTTTCTCCATTCGTCTCGGTGGTCATTTGCCGAGAGCTGAATAGTCTCTGCTGAGACGTAGCATCTGCTCGGGATAGCTCTCCGTGTATGTTATCTTCACGTCGGTGATATTACCATCCTTATCGTATTCGGGCACATATACTGGGTTGACGAATCCACGATAGGGAGGGATGTCAAGTGTGGAGAAACGCTGAAGCACCTCCTTGTGGAGCTTTGGATCGATCTTGACCGCATATTTCTGGATCAGGTCATTGCCTGCCTTATAGTCTCCTGTCGACTTTATGCGTTGTATCTCTTTCAGGAGTTCTCCGAAGAGTCGGCGCAGTTCCTTGTAGTCGTTGATCTTCAGGTATGTCTTTCCGTTCTTCTTGACAAGCTCGGCGGCTTTCGACTTCTTTGCATGGTCAAGTGTCCATGCTGCTATGAGCTGACGGTCGCGCATGTGTGCTTCCTCGATGTCGTTGCCCGGCTCGATACGGTTGAGCTGGGTCATAAGGCCGTTCATCATCTGCTGATAATATTCAGCTTTGTATGCTTCCGGATCGGAAAGTATTCCGAGCTCTACAAGTTTCGGATCAGCCAGATAGTAAAGGGCAAATAGATCGGCGCGAGCTTCCTCAAGCGTAGATCCGTTTTCCTTCAGTGCATCCGGATCAGTACCGGGAGCGAGCTGCCCCGACGCATGGCCGAGACACTCGTGAAGGTCTGTATGAAGCATGTCTGTCTGATAGAGATATTTGTCCATCAACTCGCGTGTTGGAGCGTCGATAACAAATTCCTCGCGGAAACCATTGCCTTTGCTTGCTTCTGCATATGCCTCGGTTATGTTCTCGATGGTGACCGACTTGCTGCCATGCTGGGCTCGTATCCAGTCGGCGTTCGGAAGGTTGATGCCTATGGCCGTGGCAGGGTAGGCGTCGCCGGCAAGCATCACTGCGTTGATGGCTTTTGCTGAGATTCCCTTTACGTGAGGTTTGCGGTATTGAGGGTCGATCGGAGCGTTGTCTTCAAACCACTGTGCGTTGTCAGAAATGATCTTTGTGCGTTTTGTGCTCTCACGGTTGCGGAAGTTGACGTAGCTTTCCCAGCTGCCGGTCATTCCCAGTGGATCGTTGTAGCTCTCGATGAAACCGTTGACGAAATCTACGTCGGATTCTGTGTCTTCTGCCCATAGGATCGAATACTCGTCGAAGAGTCGAAGGTCGCCGGTGATGTAATAATCTATGAGCTTGGTGATATAGGCGCGCTGTGCGTCGTTTTCTGCTACGCCTTTGGCTTTGTCAAGCCAATATATGATGTTGCGGATAGCTTCGCCGTATAGGCCGTTGAGGTAGTAATGCTCTTCCACTATATTGCCGTCTTTATCTTTCACCAGCTTGGAATTGAGTCCATAGGATATCGGAGTTGGATCGTTCGGCTTCTTTATCCCCGCAAAATAGGCTTCGACTTCATCCTGTGTGACGCCATCGTAAAGGTTTACGCTTGAGTTGGCGATCACGTCGCCCGTTGAGTCAAGGCTGACCTTCTTCGGCATGTAGGTAGGATCGAAGATGTATTTTGTGATCTCTGCTATTATCTCCTCCCTCTCCTTATCGTCAGCGGCACCAACACAGTGCTTGCAAAGACCTCCTACTTGCTCGGCAAAGAACGCTTCTGAAAACTCAGGCTTGAACTTATCGTTGGAATAATGATGGTGCGGACCATTACCAAACCAAACCTGTTTCAGGTATTTCTCAAAACCTTTCCAGTCCGCAGAGTTGCGGTCGCCGTCATATTTCTGATATATCTTCTCGAGAATACGGCGCAGCTTTAAATTCTGTGCGCCATTCTGGTCCCATATGATGTCTCGGCCCCACTGCGCGGCTTCCGACAGATAGTAGAGCATCTCCTTCTGCTTTAGCGTTAGGTCATTGAAACCGGGCACCTCATAGCGTAGCACCTCGATGTCGGCGAAGCGGTCTACCTTATAGTCAAAATTCGGATTTTCCTTTGCCATTGCTGTAAGCGACCCGAGGAGCAACGTCCCGCAGGCCATGAAAGTCTTAAAGTTGTTCATATTGTAGTTTTTGTCTATATAGTCATTAGTGATCTTAAGGACTTTGAAGATCTTAAGGATCATGTATACTTATTCCACATACAGCACAAGTCCTTTCAGGTATTCTCCTTCAGGATGGGAGATGTCGATGGGATGGTCGGCCGGCTGTGTGAGCTGATGCAGGATACGCACCTTTCTTCCTGATTTGGCTGCCGCGCTGAACACTGCCAGCCGGAATGCCTCGCGTGTGACTACCTGCGAGCAAGAGAACGTGAACAATACTCCCCCCGGTTTGATCTTTTCGAAAGCCTTGGTATTGAGTTTGCGGTAACCTATAAGTCCGTTCTTAAGTGCAGATCTGTGCTTTGCGAATGCTGGCGGATCAAGGATGATCAGATCATATTCCTTGTCGGGCATATCGTTGAGGTATTTAAATGCATCTACTGCACAAGTCTTATGGCGAGGGTCTCCGGGGAAGTTGAGCTCAATGTTTGCGTCGGTGAGTGCGGCGGCCTTTGCCGATGAATCTACCGACACTACGCTTTCGGCTCCTCCTCTCATGGCGTAAACGGAAAAACCACCGGTGTAGCAGAACATGTTGAGCACTTTGCGCCCCTTCGCGAATTTCTCAAGCAAGGCTCGGTTTTCTCTCTGGTCGACGAAGAAACCGGTCTTCTGGCCACGAAGCCAGTCGATATTGAACTGCAGCCCGTTTTCAGTAGCTATATTGCCGTCATACCCTCCGACGAGATACTCGTTTTCAGGGTCGAGATTGGCTTTATAGGGAAGGGTAGTTTCGCTCTTATAGTAGACATTGCGAATCCTTGCGTCAGGAATCGCTATGAGGGCTTCCGCTATGCGCCTGCGCTCGAAATGCATCCCCGGACTGTGGGCCTGGATCACAGCCGTATCTCCGTAGATGTCGATCACGAGCCCGGGAAGGAAATCTCCCTCTCCGTGCACGAGACGGAAGCAATCGTTGTCCGGGCGTATCAGTCCCAGGGTCTGGCGCAGGCGGAATGCCGCCTCGAGTCTGCGGTGGAAGAAGTCGTCAGGAAGTGTGTCGGTGCCGAATTCGAGTATTCTTACCGCTATTGACCCTATCTGATAGTGGCCGATGCCAAGTACTTTCCCGTCGGCTCCCTTCACTATAGCGAGATCACCTTCTTCCAGACTTTGGGGCAAGCGGGCTATAGCGCCGGAAAACACCCAGGGATGATGGCGCAGGATGCTTTCTTCCTTTCCTTTCTTTAATATTATCTCATTCATGTATTGTGGGATGTCGTTAATGCTGTCTTGTTAGTGGTGTCCGGCTTGTTAGTCCCCTTCCTTTATTTAAAGAAGAACCTCACTATATCCATGCCGTTGGCGTAGAGGAGCAGAGCGATCAGTAGCACCATGCCGGTCATCTGGGCGTATTCGAGGAATTTCTCTGATGGTTTCCTGCGGAATATAACTTCATAGAGCAGGAAGAGCACATGTCCGCCGTCGAGTGCCGGGATGGGTAAGATGTTCATGAAAGCGAGTGCTACTGAAAGGAAAGCCGCGATGTTCCAGAAAGCGATCCAGTCCCACGATTCAGGGAAGATGCTTCCGATGGCGCCGAAACCTCCTACGGATTTAGCACCCTCCTTGGTGAATACGAGCTTCATGCTCTTGGCGTAGCTCGTCAGTCGGTCAACTCCCATTTCAATACCTCGGGGGATTGATGTGAAGATGTTGTATTTCTTCTCCTTGACCGTGAAGAATGCCGATGGATCCACTTCAAGTCCTACTCCCATCTTGGAGTTTTCCGAAAGGTGCACCGGGAGCGTGATGGTGTCGTTGGAAGAACCCTCTGCACGCACTACAGTCAGATCTATCGTCTCGTTGTCATGTCCCTGAAGGGTGGCGAGGAACTCTGTCAGCGACACTGTCGGGATGCCGTTGATGGCAATGACTTCATCTTTCTCCTTGACGCCCGCCTTGGCCGCTCCCTCTCCGGGCATGACCTGTGTGATTCGGGTCGGTATGCGGTAGGTGAAGAAATTGATTGTTGCGTTGCCATCCTTCAGTTCCTTGTCGAGGTCGAAGATGAAGTTTTCCGGCATCTCGAGAGTCACTTCCTTGCCGTCGCGCAATACGGTCACCTCTTTTGCCTGCATCATTAGGAGGCGGTCTTCTGTCGGAAGCCCGTTGAGTGCTTTTCCGTCAGCCCTGACGGGAAGGTCACCGTTGCGGAACCCTGCGTTCTGAGCGGCCTGGGAATATTCAAGCCCCATCTTCGCATCCGAAAGCGATACGTATTTCTCTCCGGTGGCATAGACAATGCCGGCGTATATGATTATGGCAAGCAGGAAGTTGAAGAGAACTCCGGCTATCATGACGAGGAGCCGCTGCCAAGCCGGCTTGCTGCGGAATTCATATGGCTTGGCCGGCTGCTTCATCTGTTCGGTATCCATCGATTCATCGATCATACCCGAAATCTTGCAGTAGCCGCCCAGAGGCACCCATCCTATGCCGTATTCGGTATCTTTCCAGAATCCTGATTTCTTTCGGCCTCCGTCGTTGTTTCCTGTTGAATCTCTCTCAGTGCCTTCCGGCTCGCTTGAGAGGTTCTTCTGCTTTCCGAGACCACCAAAATATTTACCGGGTTTCCACTTGAAGAGTTCCTTCCAGGGATCGAAGAAAATATAGAATTTCTCGACCCTTATTCCGAAGATGCGGGCGAAGAGAAAATGGCCGAACTCATGTATTATAATCAGAATTGCGAGCGCGAGCACGAGCTGGGCCGCCTTGATCAAAAATGTTTCCAATTTTTACAGTTTTATGTTGGTTCTTTTTTATTCATGATATATCTTGATAAATCATGATCCATCACGTCTGTCAAGATTAATCTTCAATAATCATTATACTTTAATAATTGATTCAGCGATTTTTCTCGCTGCTGCGTTTGTCTCTACAAGGGTGTCGAGATCGCAGTCGCTGCTCCATGGAGTGGCATCCATTGTCTTGCGGGCCACAACTGGCATATCCGTAAAGCGGATTCTGCCTTCAAGAAATGCCTGAACAGCTATCTCATTTGCCGCATTAAGTATACAGGGCATCGTGCCCCCTTTCCTGATTGCCTCGAAAGCGTAGCCCAGCAGAGGAAACTTATCCATGTCGGGACGCTCGAAAGTGAGTGTCGCATAGTCTTCAAGACGCATCGGACGTGCTTCTGTCTGCAGACGCGAAGGGTAGGAGAGCGCATAGCGGATAGGGGTGTGCATGTCAGGCACTCCGAGCTGTGCCTTCACGCTGCCGTCACGGTACTCCACCATGGAATGAACAATCGATTGCGGATGAACCACTACCTCTATCCGCTCCGGCTCGCAGTCGAAGAGCCATCTGGCTTCTATCATCTCGAATCCTTTGTTCATCATTGATGCGGAGTCGATTGTCACCTTAGCGCCCATATCCCAGTTTGGATGTTTGAGGGCATCTGCCGGAGTGACTTCGGAGAGTTGCTCCTTTGATAGTTTCCTGAATGGGCCTCCACTGGCTGTGAGTATGATCTTCCTCATTTCATCGTGTCGTTCCCCTACCAGACACTGGAATATGGCAGAGTGTTCGCTGTCCACCGGCACTATGTCCACACCGTATTCCCGGCAGAGACCGGTGATCAGTTCGCCTGCCACCACAAGTGTCTCCTTATTTGACAGCGCTATGGTCTTTCCTCCTTTTATAGCTGATATGGTGGGTAGAAGCCCGCTGTATCCTACCATGGCAGTCACGACTGTATCCGTGGCGGGATGCGCGGCACCATCTTCAATGGCTTTAGCTCCGGCAGCTACTTCTATCCCGCTGCCGGCAAGGGCTTCGCGAAGAGGTTGATAGTATTGTTCTTCACCTATGACCACAAGGTCGGGCCTGTATTTGAGCGCCTGATCCGCAAGCATCCGCCATTGGCGGCGGGCTGTAAGCACCGATGCCCGGAATCGATCGGGATATTCCGATATTATGTCGAGAGTCTGGGTTCCGATACTTCCGGTCGATCCCAATACTCCGATATTCTTGATCTCACTCATCTATATATCGTTGTTTTCAAATTTCTAATCTCCTTGTCTCCACAAATCATTTCCTCACAACACCAGAAATTTTGCCGGCTCCACCGGATTGCCGTCATACCACATCTCCATGAAGAAGAAACCTGCCCCGATGGCTCCCCCCGAAGCTCCGTGGGCTATCACGCTTCCTCCGTCTACATGTGCTCCGGGCGACACTGTAGGTGTGCCCAGATGTGAATATCGCGACGCAAAACCGTTGTCGTGCTGTATCACTATTGCGCTTCCTCCTTCCGGAGCAGGATTCTGTATGGCCAAGACCCTTCCATCCGCAGCTGCACATACCGGACTTCCTTTGGTGGTAAGAATGCGGGGCTTGGCTGCATTGTGTGATTGCTCCGCGATTGTAGCTCCTGTAGCTACAGGATATATCCTCAACTGGTCGGCCGCAAGTGGAGCCAGAATGCTTACGTTGTATTGCTCTCTGTCTTTCATCCTCGTGATGAATTCGATTTCTCTCGGCGAGGCCGGAAGAAGCGAATCGGGAGGCAGTTTGTTGGGCGTACTCTCCTTGAGGAGACTGTCTGTTGGAGTGCGGTCAGTATCCAGCACTGTCAGTATGTTGGAGAGATACATGCTGTTGATTCTATATGCGTCTCTTATGGAGTCGATCCTGAGTAGCCCCTGCTTCGCTTCATAACGTTCGCCTTTCTTAAGATAACCGGGCATGAGTGTGCGTATAGGGGTAGCCATGATGAGGAGTGCGGAAAAGATCACAAGAAGGAGCCCGGCTGCGATTCCTCCCGCCCAGAGCATTCCGGGCGATACGCTGACCGAAGCCACCTGCCTCAGCCGCGACTCGTCTTCTATGGATATTCGGTATCGTTTCCTTACTTTCATTCCTGTCGTTCTTACTCGTTTGCAGCCGGCCCGGATACGGCCTCCGGTTGTAATTCTGTTTAAACGCGCAAATATAATCAAAATTCCTCAATTATTCAAATCATTGAGCAAAATACCTCAACTTCAGTGGCCATACATTACTGCTCTTGGGCATCTCTGCGTTTGGATCGAAGGCGGACGCCATCGCTCGCCCTAAGTTGTTTATTAGCCCTTATTACTCCAAAGAAAATATGTTTTAGAGCATATTTGGCTATTTTTGTGGAAAAATTCCAAAAATATTCATTAGAATCTTTGGTGGAATGGATAAAACGATTTATATTTGCAACTGAAAATTTGAAGATATACTGCTTTGTTA
>JAIECF010000137.1 GCA_029068655.1 Muribaculaceae bacterium
GTTGTATACAAATAGATATGCATCAACTTTGAAAATTTTTATTAATTTTGCAGTGAGATTCTTTACCTGCTGTCTTTAGCGGGGATAAAAGTAATAAAATATATATATCGTGTTGACAAAATCGATAAAGACATTCGGACGCTATTGTCTATTCATGACACAGGTCTTTCGAAGTCCTGATAAGTGGAAGGTTTTCTTCAAGCAGCTCCTGACCGAGATAACTCAGTTAGGCGTTGATTCCATACCTCTGGTGGTGATTATATCTATCTTTATTGGCGCGGTAATTGCTATCCAGATGACAATAAATATTGTTTCTCCGCTCATTCCCAGCTATTCTACAGGTCTTGCAACCCGTGAGATCCTGATTCTTGAGTTTTCATCTACTATGATGTGTCTCATCCTTGCAGGAAAGGTGGGTTCAAACATAGCTTCTGAAATTGGAACCATGCGTGTCACAGAACAGATCGATGCTATGGAAATAATGGGAATTAACTCCGCTAACTTCATTGTTCTCCCCAAAGTGATCGGTTTTGTTCTATTCGTACCGATTCTTTGTGTTCTTTCGATGTTTGTAGGTCTATGGGGAGGATGGCTGGTGGCCGAATTCACCGACATGCTTACTGTGGAGAACTATGTGTTCGGTATTCAGTCGTTTTTCAATGAATGGTATGTTTGGTATGGAATTATAAAGACTATAGTTTTTGCATTTATTATTGCCACCGTGGCCTCCTTCTATGGATATCATGTGAAGGGTGGTGCGCTTGAAGTGGGCAAAGCAAGTACTAACGCTGTAGTCTCAAGTTCTATCCTTATCCTTCTCGCCGACGTTATCCTTACTAAACTTCTGTTGCAATGATCGAAGTAAAGAATATCAGCAAATGGTTTGATGGAGTTCAGGTACTCCATGGTATTTCCGCTCGCTTTGAGACAGGCAAGACCAACCTTATCATAGGCCAGTCCGGATCGGGCAAGACTGTTCTCTTAAAGTGTCTAGTGGGTTTGCTCAGACCAGAGCAAGGAGAGATTTACTACGATGGTCGCTGTCTTAACACAATGAACACTGAGCAGCGCAAGGAACTACGCATGGACATAGGCATGCTCTTTCAGGGATCGGCACTTTTCGATAATGAGACTGTCCTCGGAAACGTTATGTTCCCTCTTAAGATGTTTTCACCTTTGAGCTACGACGAGCAGCTTGAAAGAGCCCATTTCTGTATCGAGCGAGTCGGACTTAAGAATGCCGATAATAAGTACCCGTCTGAAATATCCGGAGGTATGCAGAAGCGTGTTGCCATCGCAAGAGCTATAGCGCTTAATCCGAAGTATCTTTTCTGCGACGAACCCAACTCTGGACTTGATCCGCGTACTTCACTGATGATAGATGAGCTTCTCAGCGATATCACCCATGAATATGAGATCACTACAGTCATCAATACTCACGACATGAATTCCGTTCTCGGGATAGGAGAGCATATTATTTTTATCAATAAGGGATTCTGTGACTGGACAGGAGATGACAAGACAATCTATCGAAGCGATAATCAGAGTCTCAACGATCTTGTGTTTGCTTCCACCCTTTTCAAGGAAGTAAAGAGATATATGGAGCGCAACGCCAATCAGTAAGTATTGCAGATGGGCGAGAAATGACATTTCAGAAATAGATATTTATAAACAGGGAAGGCAAATTTCAAAGTATGGAAGAAAAAGGCCACAAGCCGGTTGGCGAGAAAAAAGATTACTCTCAGGAGATTGAGAATAGGGCGAAGGTTGTGTTCGATGTCATGCGCCCGCGTGTATCTGATGAAGACTACCTCCGTCTTGTCGACTCTTTTGAGGTGGCGCGTGAAGCACACTCAAAGCAAAAGAGAAAGACCGGTGAGCCTTATATATTCCATCCTATAGCGGTTGCCACGATTGCAGCTAAGGAATTGAATCTCGATATAGACTCTGTTATAGCTGCGTTTCTTCACGACGTGGTGGAAGATACAGATTGGACAGTTGACCAGATCCAGAAGCGATTTGGTAATGAGGTGGCTTTTCTTGTGAGAGTCGTCACTAAACAGAAGAAGGAAAAATACGAAATGTCGAAACAGCTCGACAACTTCAAGCAGATGCTTACCTCAGTCCAATATGACATAAGGGCACTTCTAGTAAAACTTGCCGATCGCCTCCATAATATGCGTACTCTGTCGTCGATGCGTCCTGACAAGCAGATGAAGATAGCCGGTGAGACAGACTATTTTTACGCTCCTCTTGCTACCCGTCTCGGACTCTATAATGTCAAGACAGAACTCGAAAATCTTTCACTTCGCTTCCGTTGTCCGCATGAATACGCCGAGTTGACTTCTAGAATTGAGGCAGACATGAAGTCTAATCAGTCAAGACTTAAGATTTTCACTGATGAGATCTCAAATATACTTAAACGAGGAGGAATTAAGGCAAGAGTATTTGTTGAATACCGTCAGCCTTATTCACTGTGGCGCAAGATGAATAAATATGGTGATGATTTCGATCATCTTAAGTATCGTCATTTTGTTGAGATCGTCTTCAAGAATGAAGAGGGTCAGTCTGAAAAGAATACAGCTTTAAAAATTTACTCTCTTCTTACAGACCGCTTCAAAGAGAAACCCGGAGGAATATCAAACTATATTGATAGTCCTAAGGAGAATGGATACCAGAGTTTCCACGTGAAGCTTCTCGCAGATTTCGGTCGCTGGCAGGAAGTCCACATCAGCAGCGAGCGAATGGTCACTAATTCTCAATATGGTTTCTTAAGCGACAGCTCGGAGGGAAATATAAGGAGATGGATAAATAAATTCCGCGCTAATCTAAGGGAAATATCAAAAAACGCACATGAGGGTGGAGGTACATTTATTGAGAATGTAGTTTCTTCGTTCTACAACGACGACATTATGACATTTACTCCTCAAGGTAAACCTATAGTACTTCCGCAGAAATCAACGGTTCTCGATTTTGCATATGAGGTTCATTCCAAACTTGGAGAGAAAGCTAAGTTCGCGCGTATCAACGGACGTCTTGCCTCAATCAAGACTCTTCTTCATAGAGGCGATATCGTTGAGGTGTTTCCTGATGCGGAGTGCCATCCGACAAAGGAATGGCTTGACGCAACCGTGACTTACAAAGCAAGAAAGGCCATTAGATCATATCTGTCTAAACTTCCGAAGCCAAAATATGACAGATGCCCTATTTGCATGCCGATGCCGGGAGAAGAGGTGATCGGTTTTCATAACAATGGAGAGCGAGTGATGGTACACAAACGTGACTGTCCGGAAGTAATTAAAATGTCGTCGCAGCTTGGTGATAATATTGTAAGTGTTGATTTCGAGGCTAACGATACTCTTTATCCGGTCGAGATTGAAGTAGTCTGTGTTGATCGGCCACATATGGTGATTGACCTTGTCGACTGCATCTCCAACAGCCTTAACTTATCTATCGGGAGCATCAACACTAAGACTGTAGACAGTATAGCTACGATACTCATTACTTTTTCCGTGCACAGTTACGATGAATTACGTATGGTGATGGACCAGATCGCTAATCTTCCGGATATTGATTCAGTACGTGAAATCATATGATATATTTGCTAATTTGGCAAAAAATCACTAATTTTGCGTTTTGATAGCCTCCGAATAGTCAGGAGGCTTAAATAATACCTCTGCTACAACAAAGATATAGTAACGAATATGCCTACTTCAAAGGAAATCAGAGAGTCGTTCAAACGATTTTTTGAAAGCAAGGGTCATCATATCGTACCCTCTGCTCCTATGGTCATCAAAGATGACCCGACACTTATGTTCACAAATGCCGGTATGAATCAGTTCAAGGATATTATCCTCGGCAGCCGTCCGGCAAAATATACCCGAGTGGCGGACTCACAGAAGTGTCTCCGCGTGAGCGGAAAGCACAATGACCTCGAGGAGGTCGGACACGACACATATCATCATACTATGTTCGAGATGCTTGGCAACTGGTCGTTTGGCGATTATTTCAAGAAAGAAGCTATCGACTGGGCCTGGGAATATCTCGTTGATGTCCTCAAGCTTGATCCGGACCGTCTATACGCAACCGTTTTTGAAGGATATGCGCCTGAAGGTCTCGAAAGAGACAATGAAGCTGCAGGATATTGGGAAGCCCATCTTCCGGAGAGTCATATCATAAACGGCAATCGTCATGATAATTTCTGGGAAATGGGTGACACTGGTCCTTGTGGTCCCTGTTCGGAGATTCATATTGACCTTCGCAGCGAAGAGGATAGGGCAGAAGTCGATGGAGCAACTTTGGTCAATAAAGATAATCCTCAGGTTATCGAGATATGGAATCTCGTCTTCATGCAGTATGAACGTAAGGCGGATGGACATCTTGAGCCTCTTCCCGCAAAAGTGATTGATACCGGCATGGGATTCGAACGTCTGTGCATGGCCCTTCAGGGAAAAAAATCAAATTATGACACCGACGTTTTTACTCCTTACATAGCTAAGATAAGCGAGATTTCAGGAAAGGAATATGGTAAGGACAAGATGATAGATGTGGCCATGCGTGTCTGTGCCGACCACTGCCGTACTATTGCGTTCTCCATAGCAGACTCACAGCTTCCAAGTAATGCGAAGGCAGGCTATGTAATTCGCCGAATACTGCGTCGTGCAGTTCGCTACGCATATACTTTCCTCGGTCAGAAGAATCCTTTCATCTATCAGCTTGTTGACGTGATGGTGGATCAGATGGGAGAAGCTTATCCGGAGCTTGTAGCTCAGAAAGAATTGATCAAAAAGGTTATAAAAGAAGAAGAGGAGTCTTTCCTTCGTACTCTTGATAAGGGTATCGGTTTGCTTGACAATATTGTGGCAGCTGCCAGAAAAGAAGGAAAGTCTGAAATCAGCGGTAAGGATGCTTTCACTCTTTACGATACTTATGGGTTCCCTCTCGACCTCACCGAACTCATTCTTCGCGAGCAAGGCATGACTCTTGATCATAAGGGTTATCAAGAGGAAATGGACCGTCAGAAGCAGCGTGCGCGTAATGCTGCCGCTATAGAGACCGGCGACTGGGTAATCCTTAAAGACGGCGAACAGAAGTTTGTAGGATATGATGTGACGGAAAACGAGTGTCGGATCCTGCGCTATCGTAAGGTGAAGCAGAAAGGAAAGGAATTCTTCCAGATAATTCTCGACGAGACTCCGTTCTATGGCGAGATGGGTGGCCAGGTCGGAGACAAAGGTAAACTCATTGACTCCAATGGTGAGGAAATAGAAATCTTCGATACTAAACGCGAGAATAACGTTAGCGTTCATCTATCCTATAAGTTACCTGAGAATCCAGCCGACTCTTTCAAAGCTGTGATTGATTCTGAGGCGAGAGCTGCTACATCTGCCAATCACTCTGCTACTCACCTTCTTCATGAAGCACTTAGGGAAGTGCTTGGCACTCATGTGGAGCAGAAAGGTTCGTATGTTTCTCCTGAGTCTCTGCGATTCGACTTTTCTCACTTCCAGAAGGTTACTCCAGACGAAATACGTAAGGTCGAACATCTTGTCAATGCCCGAATACGTAAGGCTATGCCACTTGATGAACATCGGGAGATGCCTATAGCTGATGCGAAGGCTCTTGGCGCAATGGCTCTGTTCGGTGAGAAATATGGTGACAAAGTACGTGTCGTGAAATTTGGAGACTCTGTAGAGCTTTGTGGCGGTACACATGTAGAGAATACCGGTAATATCGGTATTGTGAGAATCGTTTCAGAAAGCAGCATTGCGGCCGGTATTCGTCGTATAGAAGCCGTCAGCGGTGCCGGAGTGGAGAAGGTCATTGACGATTTCCAGGATCTGACAATAGGCCTTTCTGAACTTCTTGGAGCTACGGGCAACCTTCGGTCATCTGTTGAGAAGGCTCTGAAGGAAAACAGTGAACTCCGCAAGCAAGTAGAGGAGGCGATGGCTGAAAGAATCGACAACTTAGCGGCGGAGCTCCTTGAAAAGGCAAAGGAATCTAACGGAGTGAAAGTAGTCGAACTAGTCGGTATAAGGGTTCCTGATATGGTAAAGAACGTTGCATTCACGATCAGGAAGAAGAGTCCTGAACACACAGTATTTGTTGGTGCTACTATGTCTCCAGATAAGAAACCACTCCTCACGGTGATGCTATCAGACGATTTGGTTAAGAATGGCGCGAATGCAGGCCAGATTGTACGTGAGGCTGCTAAGCTCATAAAGGGTGGTGGCGGAGGCCAGCCATTCTTCGCTCAGGCTGGTGGTAAGGATCCAGATGGCCTTTCCGTAGCCCGCGATAGAATTATTGAGCTTCTTGCTCTATAGATAACCGATGGACAAAGGGAAAGAATCTTTGTGTGAGGTCTCTGAAAGAGGAGGTTTATATATACATGTGGCCTATTGCCGACGGAAATGTATTTACTGCGACTTTTTCAGTGCTGGTGAAAGAATAGCCGACTGGCATAGATATGTTGATGCCCTTTGTTCTGAATTTAAGGAAAGAATAATAGAAATGGCGTGCCCGCTCCGGACTGTTTATTTCGGAGGAGGTACGCCATCTCTTATGCCAGAAAAGGAGTTTCTGCGGCTGTGTGAGGTGCTTAAGCCATATATGTCGGAGGTTGAGGAGTTCACAATTGAAGTTAATCCTGATGATGTGGAAGAAGAAAAGCTCGAATGCTGGAAGAATGCCGGAGTCAACAGGCTGAGCATTGGCATTCAGAGTTTAGACGACCACATACTTTCTTCATTAGGGAGACTGCATGATGCGTCAACGGCAAGAAAGGCATATAAATTGGCTCGTGGATATTTCGACAATATTTCGGTTGATCTCATTTTCGGTCTGCCGGGACAGACGTTGGAAATGTGGATAAGCGATCTCCGTGAAATCATAACCATGTCTCCCGAGCACATATCCGCATATTCACTGATGTATGAGGATGGGACCGCCTTGGCGGTGTTGAGAGACAATGGACGCCTCAAAGAAAACACTGAAGAAATGTCTGAGAAAATGTTTCTTACACTTATTGATCAGCTAAAAAAGGCAGGTTACGATCATTATGAGATAAGTAATTTCGCTCTTCCTGGCTTCAGAAGTCGGCATAACTCTTCCTACTGGATCCAATGTCCATATTTAGGAATAGGACCATCCGCACACAGCTACGATGGATCGAGGATAAGAAAAGCCAATAAAGCGGATCTCCGGGGCTATATCAACTATTGGATTGAGAAACCATATAAGGAACACCGTATGGTTACATTTTATGATAAAGAAACTCTATCTGATGATGAGCTCCTTGAAGAATACGTGATGACTCGGATGCGTACTCATGAAGGTATACCAATTCATGACTTCAAGAATAGATTTGGTGAGCTTGCTTTTCGTTCTCTACTTGATCGATGCAGACCTTTGGTAGAACAAGGTTTTCTTAACATTGACTCTGAAAGAATATCGATTGAAGAATCGGCTATACTCATTTCTGATACTATCATACTTGAAATATTAAAAGACTGACCCCCGTCTTATAGTGATCTCATAAGAAAATCATTATTAGACGGAGGTCGTTTAGTGCTCGACTTTTAGAAGGTTATTGATTGTGAGTCAGAATATCATAGAAATTAAGTTTGATAGTAGAGTTGGCCTTAGTTGCAACGATGCCGGCCCCTGTTGAGACATTACTGAACTCAAAGACAGCGTCTCCCAGACCGACATCACCTAACGCTCCGCTGATTCCTTCAGTGGCGGCCCATAACGAAAGCATGTAATTGTAATAGGCCGTGGAAATATGCCCTAAATCGACTTCTATGGAAAGTTTATCGTCGGGTTGTGGGTGAATACCGTAATCACAGAAATATTGGCCGCTGATAGGTATCTCAAGACTATACTGCTTTCCTGAAATCTGTCGATCGGAAAACACGGTATATAGTCCGTATGCATCAGTGATTATCGTTTCAAGTGGAGAGATATGCTCGGAGAATATCGGTTCGAATCCATAATCTGGAGTGATACCCACGGATTCAACTGTTCTCATTGGCTCATTGTCCACAGAAGGTAACCTCAAGAATTTACGGGTCTGCATGTCAAAGATATAATAGTTTATTATGGATTCGGGATCGGTGAAACTAATTCTTAAGATCATATCGAATACCGAATTGAATGTTTTACTTTCCGGATCGAATGTGTAATCATTCTTAGTTATTCTCGTCTCGAATCCATCGATTTCAACTGGATAAGGCACAGTGACTTCAGCGGTAGCTTCTCCATATGTCTTGTCAAACGCCTTGATCTTTAATCTATCTCCGGATTTCGGAATATATTTTGCCTCATAATAGTATTTGATTTCCCATGAGTAGTCTCCGATTTCAGTCGTAAATGTCATTTTTTCCTCCTCCGCATCGTTGACATAAAGAAATACTTCTGCATCTCTGAGTGTGATGTCAAATCCTGCACTCGGACTCCCTTCAGAGTATCTCCATGTTCTTGTAACGTCCACCTTCACAGGCTCTCCCGCTGTGATAAGGGAGTTCAGACATACTACCGGTTTACTTTCCATATCTGGTTCGAAATCTGTATAACAGCTTGTCAATGGAAACAACATAGATGTTAGTATCACAAATGTCGTTATTTTTCTAAATAATCTATGCATATTCTTCATATTTAAGAATTCTTTTATTTTAGAACAGCCAAGTGTAAGACACTGACGGTATTATAGGAATTGCACGGATGTACTGGAATACTTCATCAGGTCTTCCTGGTTTAGGGTTATCTGTCACATCTCTTCTGACAGCAATGACATTCATATATGAATAGGCATTGTAGATACTGAAAGTCCAATATCCATTATTTGTTCTGCGTATCGCCGACAGATCAAGACGGTGATAAAAGGGCAATCGATAGTTATTGGTCTTATCAAAGTAGTTCATATCGAAATGCCATGGTCCCAGGCCGGGATCATTCCAACATTGCAATGGCAATGTGATTCGGTTGCCGCTCATTCCAGTCCATGATGCGCTTACATCCCATTTGGAATTAATTTTCCATGCAAGTGATATGTTGATCTTGTGTCTATTGTCAAACCTTGCCGGAAACCAATTACCTTTGTTTTTATCCGGGAAACAACGATCAACCCATAGAAGTGAATATGATATGTGTCCAGTAAATTTTCCGAATTCCTTTGTGAGCTTGAAATCTATTCCTCTTGCTTTGCCCTCTCCGACTCCTAACTTCTCGGTCAAACTTGCGGATGGAGGCACGAGATAATAGTCATCAGTATATTCGATAAGATTATGCATCCATTTGTAATATCCTTCCACGGAGAAGGTATATTGTCGATCCTGTGTTGACCAGTATGCACCTATCGCCACTTTGTCTGCAGTCTGTGGCTTCTGGTTTCCTGAGATTGGAATCCATTGGTCGGTAGGTAAGGATATATTGCTTTCAGCAATCTGATGGATGTATTGTACGGATCTTGAATATCCTGCTTTTAGAGCAAGATTGTAGCCGGGTGTTATCCTCAATGAAAAACGAGGGGAGAGGTGACTTTGAGTCTTTCCATCTATCATGAACATACTGAAGTGTAATCCACCGTTGACTCTAAGCCAGTTGCCAAGGGAATAGTCATCGGAAAGGTAAAAATTCAATTCATTTGCCTTGTAAGAAGGAATATTGTCATAGGCAGTAAGAATTCCGTTCTCCTTTGTCATAGTTTGTATTCCTCGGTATGGCAGGAAAGAGTGATACGTGTAGGATGCACCGAAATCCAATTTATTTTCTGGTATCAGAAGACAGTTAAAATCTGCTCGGGCTATGAGGTCATTGATATTATTTTGATGACGAAAAGAAGTTTTGGTGAAAGAATTAATCACATCGTCGGTAATGGAATAATCTTCCTTTTTGTTGCGGAGCGATGAGAAATATCTGGAGAAGGCACCAGTGAATTCTCCGAATAGTTTTGGAGAGAACACATATCTCCATCCCGATGAAGCAACTATATTACCCCATATCAATCTTGAACGATTATCAGTGTAAGAATTGTCTTTTCCTTCATCTGATGAACTTGTTGCATCATTCTGTTCCCAACTTGTCAGATAAAAGTGAGCGTAATTGTCCTTGCCCTTATCATCCTCTCCTGCATAAAGATAATCCTCACCATAATAGAACATTAAGTATGCACTTGATCTATCTGAGAAGTGATGATTTATTTTTGCGTTAATGTCCGTGAATGCATATCTGAAGTGTGTGTTGTAACTATCGTTTAGTTTATTCATTATCGCCAGAGCAGGTGCAGTGAGCGCATCATACCATGAACGTCGGATAGCTAAAGAATAAGAAGTTCTATCTTTGATGATCGGGCCATTTATGTCGAATGCTCCAGAGGTTATTCCGAGTCGGAAGCTTCCATGATGCTCTTTTAAGGATCCGTCTTTTGTATGTACATCCATGAAGGATGAAAGTCGACCGTCATATTTTGAAGGAAAAGTAGTCTTGTAAAAGTCAACGTTGCGCAAAGCTTCTGTATTAAATGCTGAGAAAAGACCTCCGAAATGATTCACTTGATAAAGCGGAATATTATCAAGCATATAGAGGTTCTCGTCGGTGTCACCGCCATGGACATACATTCCGGCCATTCCTTCGATACCTGCTGAGACACCTGGCTCCAGCTGCAGCGTTTTGACGACATCGCTTTCCCCGAATATGACCGGAGTAGCTTTGATGGCTGCAGGAGTTAGGTTCAGACTGCCGATTTCCGTAGAGACCATCGCTTTGGTGTTGTTGACAGTTGCATTGACTACTACTTCATCCAATTCCTTCGGTTCCGAGAGCGTAACATTAAGTATTTTGTTTTTTGTCAATTTAAAATTTCCTGAGACATATGGATCAAAACCTACGTATTGAACTTTCAGATCAACTTCTCCCGCCGCTAATGTCAGTGAGAAGAAGCCGTTGGCGTTTGTTACAGTTCCTTTTCCTGAATTTAGATCATATACAGTTGCTCCTACTATGGCTTCTTCATTAACAGCCTCTTTGACGAAGCCACTTATGGTGTATTTTACTACACTTTTCGCTTTTAAATTTCTTAAAGTAATGTTATTCCCTATTATTTTATATGTTATTCCTGTACCCTTAAACATATTATCTAATACTACCGTCAAAGGCAAATCATCGGCATTGACAGTAACATTTAATCCCGTCAGGATATCGGAAGGATAAATGAAATTTTTACTGGTCTGTTGCATGATATCTGCAAAGATGACTTCTGCACTCTTATTGTAGACATGTAACGTCACATTCTGAGAGTGAACCGCAATAGTAGCAAAAGCCATTGAAATTGCTACGCTGATAAGTTTTCTTTTCATGCCTTTATGGATTATCTGTCTAACTCACTTTTAGGAATTATCTTCAGACTTGTATTCATTAAGTCGTTGATGGTCTCAATTAAATCAGAGGCAGTTCCCTCATATGATATGGTTATCCTCATTTCTTCTTGAGGAACGTTTATGATCGAGATGTCATAGACACGCTCAATCTCGACGACTACATCTTTCAGTGGAGTATCCTTAAAATAGATTTTTTCAGTTTTCTCCTTCTCTATATCCTGAGACTCCGATATTTGAATGGATACAGGTTCCTGAGTATCTTTGTTTGTTGTGTAAGAATAGTATAATGATGCTGATGCGGCAAGAACCACTGCGACTATACTCGCCGCAGATATTTTGGATCGATACGTCGAGATACGATGCGTCTGCCTGAAACGTTTCCATCCGGAGTATGGCAACAGCGCTCCATTGCGGAAATTTCGAGCTACGAACCGGATACTCTCTTCAAATTCTTTTTTTTCTGTCATATCGGTTATTGCTTTGATGATTATTATAATCCCAATATACCGCTATGACGCATTTTTTCCTGAAATCCCCTATAAATTTTTTAAGGATTTAAAGAAATGGAAGGAAGAATACCTTTACATTTGATGGTTCCAGAATGTCTCTTAGTGTCTTTAATGCTTTTGTGATTTGATTTTCAACTGTTTTAATGGAAATACCCAGTTCCTCCGCAATCTCGGCATGCGTTAGACCATCTCTCTTTGACAAAAGGAAAACTTCTCTGCATCGGTTTGGAAGCTTGCTTATGGCAATCCACAAACGAGCATCTCTTTCCGAAGTATCTATTGCTTCCTCTGAGATTTCTATTTCGCTCAGTTCTTCGATCGAGACGCTTGCTTCTTGAGGTTTTCTTTTACGTAAATGGTCAATTGTTATATTATGAGCGATTCTGTACAAGTAAGATTTAGGTTTTTCTGGTAATTCATCTTCAGCAAATCTTTGCCAAGCCCTGGAAAAAGTCTCCTGTACTATATCTTCAGCCTCATCTGCGTTCTCGCAAAAGCGCATCACATACATACCAAGAGCGGTATAGTATCTATTGAAGTAGGCTCTGAATATTGTTTCTTGACTCATTTCAGTTTTTTGTCTAAATGGTATTTTGATTTTAGATCAAATAGGTTTAGTTATTAAGTAAGAAGGTACATTTAGATAGCGGAAAGCGTATAGATAGTCTGTATCGCCTGAAATAATAGCATATTTACTTGATATCTTTGGCGCTGACAAAGGATGGTTTCTTGATACAATGTTCATCCTTGTGCCTTTTAGAGCTTTTAATGCTTTCTTATCGGGCTCGCCGAAAATCTTCATTATCCTACCGGGAAACTCTGAATAAAGTGTATCAGAAAGGAAAATATGGGTATTATAATCGGCCTTGTATAGTTCAGGATATTTTTCAATAAGAGATGTCCACGCTCCTGTTTTCATTATTCCTGCATTCGGCTCATATAGATAATTGTATTCAGAAGCTTTTTTTCTATTGCATAACGAGGCATGAGATAACTTTCCGGAAGTCGGGAAGTCTGTATGGAATCGTGATATTTCCAGACCCTGTTCGATGTCTACTACTGTGACTCCTGAAAACAAGGAATCTTTTCGAATGTCTATAAGAACTTCCTTACATTCTCCTTTGAAACACACCACATAGATATGTTGAAGTTCTTCGAAGGTTTCGTGTATTAAGGAAAGATCCAAAAGGGGAGAACTCTTTATAAGTATTCTCTGAGATAATTCCTTTATGTCTGACAATATGCTTGTTATGTCTGGTTGACAGTCTACAAAGCCATGTGTCCTGGCTCCCAAGTCGTCTCTTCGAGCAGGATCAGTATAGACTACATCAAACGCTTGATTACAATTTTTGACATAGTCTATTGAATTACAATTTTTTAATATTATGTTGTCCGACAACCCTAATGCTCTTGCGTTATGACAAAGAATGTCATATTTTAATTTATCGATTTCACAGGAAGTAACCGACATTCCGGCTTTACAGAATTCAAAGTCATCTATGCCGAGGCCTCCTGTAAGATCAAGCACTTTTGAATTAGCAGTTATAAGAGAAGTGTGAAACCTTGCTACAGATTCGTTGGTTGCCTGTTCTTCGGATAGGAGAGAGGGAAACAAAAAACTATCGTTAGCAATAAATGAAGGAAGCTTCTTGCGAGCTTTTCTTCTGGCTTCGATCTGTGTGAGAGCAAAATCAATATTAAAATCGAACGCGGCTGTTTTTTTGCCTGCATATCTCAGACGCAGTGCATTTACATCGTCATTAGCATGGCAACGCACAAATTCCAACATTCTTTCTGATATTTCCATGTTAATATAACACATTAAAATGCTTGTTTTATTCTTAGGAATTGTTTTTATATTCTCCAATGCAAGGATAGACGAATTTTCATTATGGTAAGATGAGGGTGGATGCATTCCGATAATTTCAATCCTTATTTAACATAATACGGATTATACGAAAATATCTATTTAAATTACCATGACTATAGCATATACAATTAATATTTATATTTGCATATTTATCCGAAATAATCTTCACATATATATAATAAGG
>JAIECF010000138.1 GCA_029068655.1 Muribaculaceae bacterium
CCAAACGATACCCGTAGGTACACCTATTTCCTGAAAAATTGTCTAGGCCACTCAAAGCATGAAACCAGACAAAAGGTACCCCCTTGCATCTCCGTCAGCGCTGTGCGACGTGGCAAGAGGCTTGGCCCGGGGTGGGTGGGTGTGGGGCTATTGGAAAATGGTTGCCTCGTAGTCAGATGCTTTCACCCAAGACTTGCCCTGGTACTGAAAGACCTCGAGGACGTTGGACTTGGTGATACCCTGTCCATCATCGCTCTGGCCCCAAATTTCCTTCCTGCCAATAGAGCGAACTTTGGAGACAGGGAGAGCTTTCTTCGGACCATCAAGGAAGCAGTAGGAGCGAAAGCAGAACTTCTCCGCTTCAGGCGTCTTTGCAAAGTGGACGGTTTTGTCGAGAACTTCCGTGAAGGAGTTGATGTCATCCGTCTTTGCAATGGTTTTGATGAACTCCGCCACAGTGCCAATGCGGACGAAATCTTCCTTCTGCTGAGGTGCTCCCTCGATGGTAACATTGACCTTGTTCATAGACCTACTCCTCACCAAACAGTTTGTCGGCATCATGCTCACGAATGAGGAAGATGCCAACGAAGCTGAAAACAGGAACCGTATCCGTCACGATGCCAATGCTTCCATTGTCCTCGTAGGAGTTGATGACCTTCTTGATGCCCTCTCTGTGGATTTTGTGGGGGTTCACAAACATCATCTCACCAGTCATAGCAAAGGCGTTCGGAGGAGTTGACTTGAGAACCTCCTCCATCTGCTTCTTCTTTTCCTGGGGAGCGTGCTTGTAGGACTCCTTGATTCGGTCTCGCGGGATAACGATGTAGTATTCAAGCTCGCCTGAGGACTTTTTCATTTGATTCCTCCTAATGGAATCTTCGGAGAATAACAGGAACGCTTTTCAGAGCGTGTTTGACCCTTTGGGTTCGGAACCACCATCTATGCTCGTAGTCCCTCTCCCGTATCATAACCTCGCGAAGAGGCTTTCCTTTCCAAGTCGTGAGAGTCCTTGTCCTTATTCTTGCAGCCTTCAAAACGATGGTATGAATGTAGAGAAAATTCCTTCGTTTTGTGGTGCAAAGAAAGTCGAGCCAAAGAAAAAACTGTTCCACATCGTTCGGAATGAAAAACAGCGTATGCTTAGGCCTGACTAGTGTGTGCCAACGGTTATTGTATGTGAGGCTTTTGGTTGGTGTGAACCTCAGGAGTTTATACATCATACGCAGAAGTTCCTATAAGTGCCAATAGCCTGGAGGGGTTATTCTATACACTCGAAATTGAGCAGTTGTTGGGTTGCCGTTATACATATCCTTGGTTATCCAAATAGTGGAATCAACAAAGAATATAGTGCTAACAAGTGAGAATGCCTGTGCACCGGGCGATTTGGCAGCCGTCAAAGTGAAACCATCTATATTTTGTCCATCAACCGAATTTTTATATACCAAAAGATTCGCGTTAGTATTATGATAGGACATACTGCAAGCCATATACACGCCCGGGACTAGTGTCATCTTAGGTATGTAGGACCATGCAGTTTTATTTTCTTTTGTGTACCAATACTTACTATTAGATTCCCAATAAGCTCCAAAAATGCAGGACTCATTGTTTACAAAATTGCTTGCTGAGGACCAATTTAAAATGTCCCTCTTTTGATTCTCATAGTAGAAAAAACTTGTATCAAATAACTTTGTATCACATAGAGGAGTGTTGTTAGGGCCTATGTAGTTGCCTAAAGTAGCTCCCCAATGTTGTGAGTGGTCTAGGTAAAGATTATTTGCTGAATTATTCCTAAGGCAATAACTTCCGCCCTTGGAATTTGGATAACCTGACAATACCTGAACAAAGTCCTTCCAAGTCAAAATAGAGTTGGGACTCAACTCATACAGTAGAGGGCACTGACTTTTTGTAAACCTATTGGCGAATGAGGTAGTATTTAGATAACTATAGGAATTAGGATTATTCTTTATCCTGTAGATTGCATCATTCAGGGTTATGAGGTCATAGGGGGGGGGGTAAGGTTCATGGTTTAGTCCTCTTCCTTATTTGGGTCTTGCAAGGCCATCTTGTCGTAAACGTCCTGCACAGTCTTTGGTGGCTTCTGACCAACGCGAGTCCAGAAAGCCATCATAAGAGACGGGTCAATGTAGGACCGAACAGAGGTTCCCTTCTCGGTCTGACCCAACTTCTTTGCAACAGCCTCAATAGCTGCGTTCCAAATTTCTTTGGCTTCCTTCGGTGTTACCTTTCTGCCTTCAGGAATCTTTTTCAGGGCCTCAGTGTTGAAAATCTTTGCAGCCCATATCTTCCTGAACATATGAGGCGAAGCAGGGAAACCTGTGCTTTTCAGGTATTCCGCAATGGAAGTAGGCGAGACAGGACGCTCACCGTCTTTGGAGAACACATAGTCCTCCTTACCCCTGTCCTCAATCAGTTTGCTGATGCACTTGACCGAAACAGGGTCACGGACAAGATGCTCCTGCGGAACTCCCTTTTTGCCAATATACTTGAGGCTTGCACCGGCCTTGGTGATTTTGATATGCCGCACCTGAAGGTTATGGATACCGAAGGTCTCATGCTCATCCACAGAACCAGCGTTACCAATTCGGCCTGCTGTTTCAGAGATGACCTTCATAACCAGAGCAGCCAAAGCAGCCACGTTGTCAAATTTTCCATTCAGGATGGGCTTGACAGTCGAGGAGAAGTTGCTGCGTACATCCTCCAGAACAGGAAGGCACTCACGCAAACCGTTATACAGTTTCTCCTTGGACTGCTTCCAATGGTCCTCGGAATAGACCTTGATAGGAACACCCTTCTTGGAAATGAAGGGCAGGTGGGTGCAATAGTAGGTGTCGTCCTTTTCGTTATACTTCGGGTTCATTTTTACATTCTTACCGACGACACAAGACAGCTTCTTACCGAAAATGGTATAATAGGTAAACAGCATAGACTGGGTGGTGCCCAACCCAACCTTGCCGATAAAGTTCTCATCAATAGGGTCAGGGATGCCAAGACGCATGAGGAGGTCGCGCGCGGTATCCACGTCAATGATTTTATAGTCGTGCTTCTCAAACGCCTCTTCCAAAACCTTCTTTGCAGCCTTCTTTACTGCAAGGACGGTCTTGCGGTACTCCTTGTACTTTTCAGGGTTCTTCTCCTGAAGGTCTTTCAATTCTTCCGCAGAAGGCTCGTCCGTCTTGAAATACTTTTTGGTGATTGCATCGACAGACTTTTTGGCTTCCTTCAGTTCAACTGAGGAAGCCGCCTTAGGGTTTTTCGGTTTCGTCTCTCCCTTCTTCGGGAAATCAACCGTCTGGAGCCACCTTGCAAGGAGCTTGTTATGGATATTCCTGCTCTCTTTGCAAAGAGTCTGAAACACCTCCTTATTCAGGGGTTCCTGGTTATGAGCAGCAACCATAAGGCCGAAAACCGAGCGGAGCGTTTTCCAGGCTTGAGGCGTGATGCTCTGCTTAATTTTGGTGCGATGCAGATAGATGGCGTTGAGCAAAAGGAGCCAAGTTTCAGCGGAGAAAGGCATCTTGTGCCAGTTGAGCTTTTCGCCCAACTGCTCCGCTTGCATATAGCCGAAGTCCTCAAGCGAGTTGATAAACGGGTCGAGGTACTTGTCGTAATGCTGCTCGGTTCCAATCAGCTTTTGACGGACGGCCTTGTCGATGGTGCAATCGTACTTGGCCTTGAGGAAAAGAGGGAGGATGATGAGGAGGTAGTTGAGGACAGGGACAGCCTTTTCATCATGGAAGGCTTCCTTCATGGAAGAAGTCAGCGTGACTTCCTCAACCCGGTTTCTGGATTGAATCCAAAGTTCCAGGTCGATTTCAGGAACCGAGAGATAGTCGGAGTAGTCGTTTTTCATTGCAGGAGAACCCTAGTCAAAAGGTTTGGAGTAAGTTGTTCTCGGTCCCTTCTTTCCCATATGAGGATGCAGCGCTTTATGGCACTTGTAGCATAGAAGCTGAAGGTTGATTTCGTCCGACGTTCCACCTTTCGTGAGCGGGACTATATGATGCACATGAAGCCACTTACTCTGAGGTGGATACTTGACACCACACTTCTCGCAGGTAAAGTTTTTCTTTTCCTTATACTTGCGAGCAATGAAGTGCCAATTTTCAGGATACAGCGCCTTCATCCTCTCAAAAACGGAAGCCATGATGAAAGCACCTACTGGATGTCCTTGGATTGAGGCATATCGAGTTGCAGCATGGCAAGGTTGGCTGCTTCGGCGCGAAGTTCCCTCGCGGTCTTTTCAAGGGACATGAGTTCCTCACGGTCCTCCTTCGTGTCCTGACCCGTAAGGATTGAACGCATGGAACGAAGGGAACGGAAGTCGATTCCTCGCAGCATGACCTTTATATCGCCAAGACGGGTGGCAATCTGCTCCTTCGTCCAGTTCTCCTTGGACATATTGGAAGCAAAGAAAGCACAGGCTTCCGACTTGGATGTCTTGCCCATAAAAACGGAGCGCAGGGCAGACACAATGTAACCTTCCTGACGAGCCTCATCCATCTTCGGGCAGCGATAATGGTTGTCAGGGCTAGGCATGGTATATCTCCTTTATTTTGCTTGGAAAATGCTGCTCAAAAGCAGCTTGTTACACAAATCTTTACGGCTTCCAATAGCCTGGAGGTGTAAACCTAAATATCTCGCAGACCATAGTCATTTCTTCCCACTTTGATACAGTATGATAAAATCGTATTGTCACAGGTGAATCAACGAAAAAGATACCGTTGGTAACAGACCAATAGGTGTAAGCTGTGGTATTATGACCCGTTGTATAGTTTCTAGCCAAATCCTCCCAGGTACCGTCGGGCTTTTTCAACTGAAAACGGAAATAGGCTGTTGTTGTTCTGAGGGTAGAACCAAATAAAGCTAACCCATACACGCCCGGAGATAAAACCATTTCGGTCTTTGCAGACCCGTTGTAAAATCCTGTAGAATCGTTATTTACATCCTTCTTGAAGAACTTTGTAAATGCGTTTTTATCTGCTCCCCATAAATACACCATATGTTCAGAATCAGTAAGACTTTTAACTTCTATGTTACCCACAAAGGTCTTTTTGCTCTCGGCCTTTTCAAGATAATAAAAGAATAATCCATCAAGAGGTTTACTCTCACATAAAGGAGTATTATTAGGGCCCTTATATGTTCCTAAAGTTCGGCCCCAAATTCCTAGCCAGTCATTTGCATTTTCGGAGCGCATCAGCTTTATGCAGTTGCTCCAGGTGAGCCACCCTGATACATTATCGGAATATCCCTCTCTACCACCTCCTAATAGAGCAATCCAGTCCTTGTACGAAGGTACCTGATTCCTATTTAAGATGTGTGCAATAGGGCAATTTTTCTTTGAAAAAGCCTGATAACCAAAAGACGGAAGCCAATTATAGTATTTTTGGCTTTCCACCATTCGGTATATGCCCTCATCTACAGTTACAAGATTATGGGAGGGTGAGGGGAGGGGGGGGGCGTAGTAATAAGCATTTTGCTGCTCCTGATGATTATGGTTTCAAGCGAACTTACTTACCGAAGCAAGCACTTTCGATTGAAACCATAATCACCAGAAGCAGAATAACCTTTCCTAATACTTCGGGTTCCAATATCCCGATGCAACGGAAGGGGGGGGGGGTAAACCTAAAAAGCTGCGCATACCATTCACATTTTGAAAAGATCAAATTAGGACCATTCCACAAAGTTTAGCATACATAAA
>JAIECF010000139.1 GCA_029068655.1 Muribaculaceae bacterium
CACGCCTTCGCGAGATCAACCACGGCAGGGAGTTCGACGGGATATACTTCCGCGTCGGCAGGTCAGAAGAGGATTTTTTCATCGCGCGCTTCAGTTTTCGCCGTCGTCAGACGGCCCACGACACACTCCACGGCGAACGGTTCTACTACGGCAGGTCCATGGTACGAAGTGATGACGATATCAGGCGTCTAGTCGGCAAGACGGTGTTTATAAGTAGAGCAATACCTTACAGCAGGCAGTGGTATAAATACGGATCTCTCTTCCGCATGCACAAGCTGACAGGCAACCTCGCCAGAGACGCCGCCATGGTGCGCCAGGCAATGTGTGAAGCGAAGATAGAAATGCTGGAGCGACTCATGGCCAATCCCGAATCCCAATGGTATTTGAACTGCGACAAAGGCTTTTTCGATTACGAAACGCCCATCAAAGCGCTGATCGAACGAGTCCGACAATACCACCTAACGCCAGTCCCCTTGGATTGACTAACGGTCCGTACCAGCCCGATAACTAAAGTACCTTAAATTACTAATGCTCTATGCCATGGACAATCGTTTAGACAACAATGGGAAAGACTATGCGGTTAACAATCATTATGCGATCCCACCCTATGAAAAGCCAACGCTTGAAGTTATAGAACTTATGATAGAGAGCTCTTTCCTCGGCGCCAATTCGCATGTGGATTTCCAAGACAGAGTTCCTATCGACGACGAACAGCTAACCGATGATTTTGATTGATTTCGGAACTTTAATGTCGCCATGATAGAGTGACGAAAGTGACTTGCCTATTACAGTACAAGTCTCTTTCACATACACCCTCTGATGAATATTCAAAATAAATGAGTAAATTTGTAGTATGAGAAAGGATATAAACAAAAGAGAATCTAAGCATTGGCTGGTTTATGTTAATGCGTCAAGATGTAATCATTATGCTTCACTGAAAGAAGCTGGATTTATCAGTTGGAAACGAGAACGAAATAATTTTGCTATTGGCGATATTGCATATGTCTTCAGCTCGAAGGATCGTAAGATTATTTATAAGACGGAAGTAATAGCAGAGGAAATGCGTGCCGATGGTTGAAAAGCCACCAATGCATATGACATGGAGATTAAAGGCTATAGAAGAATATACTGGAGACTCACTTGATGAATCTTCTTTGATATTGCATGGTTTCAATGGAGGTAGAAGTCTTCAACACCTAATGTGCAATAATCCGGAGTTGTTTGCTTATATCGAATCTCCGTTTAATGAATAATGAACTACATCTAAACAGACCGATTGGTTCTTCGATCATGGAAGCCGGAGGATTTGCCTTTGTTCACTGAGATGAATAAGGACGCTCAGGTTATGTGTTATTTCCCAGCAATCCTGACGGAGGAACAAACGGGAACATTCTACAATAGGATTCAAACGGAGTTTGAGTGGAATGGCTGGGGACTGTATGCCGTAGAATTGAGATCAAACGGCACATTTATAGGTTATGTTGGACTGCACGAGATTGGTTTCGATACAGAAGTGGTTAATTTATTGACTTACAAAAGAATAGAAATTAAATCCGTACAAGCATCGTACATTTTCTATGTTTGTAAGTGGTTAACCTACTGCGATTTAATACATTACAAGCCGCATTTGCCAACCTTTAGCTCGCCGCAACTTGATTGCCGTAAACTGACAACAGAAACTCACTGTAAAGATAGTGATAAATCCCCGATTATCAAAGTAATATCCAAATTTTAACATTCTCGACAATGTCCTGCGCCGTACAAATTTAGTAAAGAGTATTAAGTTTGTCCGTAATCAGATTGCCGTAAAATTTTGAATAAAAAAGTATGTCAAATATGTTTTAAGTAAGTCGTAAAAATTAATTTATACTAAGTCGCATGGGCAAAATTTATATTGAGTTCAGATCCAAGAGCAGCCAAAGTGCGATTGGTTGCGTAAAGCAAGGAGTCTGTGGAAAAATAATCCACAGGTCTGAGCCATTTGCCCTTGAGGATTCTCCACAGAGTCTCAGCGATATTAAGATGAGGACTGTACGGCGGAAGAAAGAAGATGAACAGGCCTCGCTTCTCCCATATCGGACGAAGCTCCTTCATGAGCTTGCACCTGTGTACGCTGGCATTGTCAAGCGCCACAAATGTATTCTTGTGGATACGCACCGACAGTCTGTCCAAAAAGTCTGCGATTCTGTCAGCCGTCATATTCTCCGTTGTGGAGAACCCCTCATATCTGTTGTTTCGGTCAATCATACCGAAGATATTGAGCCTGAGGCCTCTTTCAGATGGAATATATACATCCTCTCCACTGAACTGCCAGCCATAAGGCACATAACCTTCCTCGCAGATGTGGCTTTCATCTCCGTAGTAGAGGTCTATCAGACCGGCAATCGCCTGTCTTTCGAGTTCTTGCAGCTTCTCGGTCTTATACGCATAGAGCTGCGGCGAGGGCTTGCCCTTGGGACGTTTCCTTATACGTCTATATCTCGCGCCAATGCGGATAAAAAAGCCCTGAAGGTGCTCTCGCTCGTCTCCTTGCCTGAGGCTTGCTGCCAGGCTTCCTTGGCTTTCATCACGCTCTGTCTGTCGTTCTCGATGGCCTTGCGTACAGCCTCTTCGTCCGAACAGTCCATGATGGGCTTGCGTCCACGTCCAGGGCGTGTCTCCAAGCCCTTGACCCCTTCCGCCTCGAAGCGCTTCACCCATGAATTGACGGATATGTGGGTCATTTCTGTCTGCTGTCCAACCTCTTTGGATGTCAGACCCTTGGCTTTCAGTAATATTGCGCGACAGCGTATACGGAATGCGTGGCTCTTGCCTTGGCGAAAGCCCTCTTCCAGTTGCAGACGTTACTTGTCTGTCAGTTGTATAACTTTGATCTTTGCGATAGTCGTAAGTGTTAAGGTTCATACCTTTAACGGA
>JAIECF010000014.1 GCA_029068655.1 Muribaculaceae bacterium
TTGATGGATACCCTGTGGCCTACCGATTATTGCTATATATAATAGGTTAAAGTAGTTACTTCAATCTCAGTTCCTGCCCTATCTTGATAGCATCGGTGTTCTCAAGACCATTGAGCTTCCTGAGGGAAGTTGCCGACATACCATGAGCTCTTGCGATCTTATTAATTGTATCACCCTTCTTCACCGTATAGGATGCAATCTGGCTGTTGCCTGATTTGTATGTGTTCTCATCCTCTGCCGCCAGTTCTCGTTTTGACTTGCTGGGCGCGAAATTTCTCGCTTTTGTATATGTAGTCTTAGAGAAAGTATACTGGTCAGTGTGGGTGGTATGATTTGCGAAGTCAAAGATGGCTGAAGGATTTATGGCATATCCCATGAAACGGGTCTCAAAATGAAGATGAGGACCTGTGCTTCTTCCTGTGCTGCCTCCAAGGCCGATCGGATCGCCTGCACGTACTGTCTGATCTGGCTTTACGAGATGCTTATTGAGGTGTCCGTAGACAGTCTCCAGTCCGTTTGGATGGCGTACGATGACATAGTTGCCATATCCTCTGCCTTCGTAAGCAGTAAGTCGAACTTTGCCGTCAAATGCAGCGTAGATTGTGTCGTTCATCTTGATGCCGATGTCAACGCCCTTATGCATGCGGCGGAAACGCTGGCGGTAGCCGTAGGGGGAGGTGAGGGGGCCATTATGAGGCATTCTATAGCCAGTAACGTCTATGACCTGAGATTCGGGAACATCCTTTTCGTTGAATGGATTTACGCTTTTAGAATTCCATCCTTCAGTATAGATGTCAAGCTCAGGCTCAAGATCGTTTTCAAGCAGGTCGATAAAAGTATTCTGTTCTATGAGTTTGATCTTATCCTTTGAAGACGCTGCATTAGCGAGGAGCTGCTTGTGGGCGGCTGCATGTGAAGCACCTTTCTTCTGAGCTGTGGCAGCGAACGGCACAACCGAAAGGAGAGCGCAACAAAGGAAAGTATTTATTCTCTTAATCATCATTTTTTTTCTATCAGATTTCATCTTCAGCATAAAGGAACGCAACATTTGATGGAGTGTAGTCCAGTACTTCCTCCGGCTTGAAGAAACGCGCGATTTCGATCTTCGCGTTTTCTACGCTGTCTGATGCATGGACTATGTTGGCTTGTCCGCTCATGCAGTAGTCGCCACGAAGAGTTCCGGGCTCGGCGTTACGTCCGTTGGTGGAACCTGTCATCTTTCTGAAAACTGATACTGCGTCTACGCCCTTAAGTACCATACAGATTACCGGCGAAGCGGTCATGGATTCAACGATCGAAGGAAAGAAAGGACGGTCTACAAGATGAGCGTAGTGTTCGCGAAGGATAGTTTCGTCGAGTTGCATCATCTTCATTCCTGTGATGATGAGTCCTTTGTTCTGTATGCGAGTGATGACTTCTCCTACGAGTCCGCGTTCTACTGCTGATGGCTTGAGAATGACGAGCGTCTGTTCCATTATGCTGATGATTATTTAATGCTGTTTAATTTTCGATGTTCAAAGTTACAAAATTATTACACACAATCCTAATTATGTCATAAAAATTATTGGGATTTTGTGTTAAAAATTTTTAAACATTATTCAATATATTGATTATCAATGCTTAATTAAGCATGTAATAATGATGTATTATTTTTGAAATATTGCACATACGCCTTGTTGGTGTGCAATATGTTGAATATGAATATCTTAAAAAATGTTTACAAATGTCTCTGTCCTTGCATGAACTGTTTACACTATATTTTGTTTGCATGGTATATAGGCAATTTAAGGTATTAACTTAAAAACAAAGATTCCATTATGAACGTAGCATCAATTCTGTGCACGATCCCGTCGGAAGTGAGTGATAAGCTTCCTACTGTCACAATGCTTGGAACGGAAGAAGGCACTTATGAAGTAGCCCGAATTATAATGAATATCGTAGACTGGATATTTAATCTGTTCGGACTTTCGCATCATCCAACTCTGGAATTATGGATATATTCCATTCTGGTATTTGCTATTTCATGGGGAATCGGCTATATCGCACAGCTTGCGATTCTCTTCGTGGTGAATCAGGTGAGCAAGCGATGGAAAAACCCTATATACACAGATTTAACTCGCGCTCGTTTTTTCCATAAGATATCACGTATCATTCCGGCGTTATTCTTCCTTGTGTTTATCCAGTTCACGATGCAGCAACACTCTTCTCTCAGCAGCTGGCTTTCGCGTGTGACTTGGATCTACCTTTCTTTTATTGTGGCGAATTGTCTGACTATTCTTGCATATGTGATATGGAATCATGTCGACCAGAGGGAGAACAAAAAGCATCTGCCGCTCAAGGGGCTTGTACAACTTGTGTGCGGTATCATATGGATTCTGTTTGCAATCGTAGCAGTATCTATTCTGGTAGATAAATCTCCGGGCAATCTTCTCGCCGGTATAGGAGTTTTTGCATCTGTCCTGATGCTTGTCTTCAAGGATTCCATACTTGGTGTGGTAGCCGGAGTGCAGCTGTCTGAGAATGACTCGGTTCACGTAGGAGACTGGATCGCTGTGGATGGAACTAACGCAAATGGTACGGTATTGGAGGTTTCCCTTACAGAAGTTAAGATTCAGAACTGGGATAAGACTGTATCATCCGTGCCTCCCTATAACCTCATAACCGGAACTTTCACTACCTACCGCCCAATGCAGGAAAGCAATACCCGGCGTATAGCGCGTACATATCTAATTGACAGCGAGAGTGTCGTGGAAACTACTCCGGATATGCTCGCCAAGGTTTCCGAGATTCCTCTTATGAAAGACTGGATAGCAAAGAAGCAGGCTCAAAAGAACGCAGGCAGGGAATATTGTGTCAAGAATCCTGAAGGATTGGCTGACGGCACTATCGATACAAATCTCGGAATGTTTCGTGCTTACATGAAGATGTGGCTCCAGTCCAATCCTAATATTTCTCAGGATGACGATCTTTTCGTCAATACCCTTCAGCAGACAGCCAATGGTATTCCATTCCAGGTGTATTGTTTCACGAGCACTTCGCAGTGGATACCATATGAAGGCATACAGTCGGCAGTCTTCGAACATGTAGCAGTAATGCTTACCAAATTCGGTCTCTTCGTTTACGAGAATGAATCCAGCAGAGCTACTGTGCTTGAGGGCGTCATGAGTCGCCAGCTGCCGGCGGGGGAGAGCGTTTTCGGACTCCCCACACCAATGATAGTCAAGGATTCCCAGAGTCCGGCAAAGTCCTAATTATCGAGTTTATCTCCCACTACGTGGGCGGCTACAGCCGAATAGAGGGCAGCTGTCTCCAATCGGAGGCGGCTGCCCCCGAATGTTACCGGCATGTAGCCGTTATTTACGGCTACAATTACTTCATCGGGGGAGAAGTCTCCTTCAGGTCCGATCATTATTCTCACATCTCCTCCCTTGTACTCTTGAGCAAAACTTTTCAACGGGTAGGCATCGTCACAATAACCGAGACATTTGAATCCACTGAAACGATCCTCGATCAGTTCATTGAATGAAACGGGTCCTTCGATTAAGGTCCTGTTCGTTTTCAGTGACTGGTTCATGGCGGATATAGCTATCTTTTCAAGACGGTCGGTACGAAGGGTCTTTCGTTCGCTTCTGCTGCATTTCATGAGCACTATCCTGTCTACACCGATTTCCACTGCCTTCTCAACGAGCCATTCCATTCTGTCTGCGTTTTTCGATGGCGCTACACACAATTCCAGTCTGAAGCCCCACCATGGAGATATTTTCTCCATGGCAATGATTTCTACAGACGTGTGCTTAGGATTGGCTTCAAGTATGATGCATTCATATCTATGTCCTAACCCATCAGTGACGAAGATATGCTCACCTTCCTTCATGCGCAGAACGCGGCAGCAATGTCCAGATTCTGTTTCAGGCAACATGCCAGTGGCCGCTATCTCTGGAGCATAAAACTGAATCATAGTCAGATCTGATCTTTGTCATCGATTATTCCGCCGGCTGCCAGACCATTTTTATCAGCTGCCTCGCTTTTGGATATTTTCTCCTTTCTGTTCTCCTTGAAGATGATGGCGAACAGCACTCCTACAACAAAAGCATAGGCTGCGAATATCAGCCAGCTCGAATGCCACCCGTCGATCTGAGGCATTCCTGTAGGTTGAGTAAATACAAATTTCTCAAGAATGGCTCCGGCGCTTAGTGTGCCTATCGTAGCCCCAAGACCATTGGTCATGATCATGAATAAGCCCTGAGCCGAACTCCTGATGGCAGGATCTGTCTCCTGATCAACATAGAGCGAACCTGATACATTAAAAAAGTCAAAAGCTATGCCATAGACAATCATGGAAAGAATAAAAAGCCATACGAGGTCGCCAGGATTTCCCAGTCCGAAGAATCCAAAACGGCCTACCCATGCAAACATAGACATTAGCATCATACCCTTTATTCCGATGCGTTTCAAGAAGAAAGGAATGAGAAGTATGCAAAGAGTTTCAGACATCTGGGAAAGAGAGATAAGGGCATTTGCATTTTCCGCCCCCCATGTGTTTGCGAACTCAGCGACGTCCTTAAACGATGTTATGAATATGTTGCCATATCCGTTGGTTATCTGAAGGCTTACGCCAAGAAGCATGGAGAATATAAAGAATACTGCCATTTTCTTTTGTTTGAAGAGAGAAAATGCCTTTAATCCTAGTACGTCCGATAAAGATCCCGAGGCAGCCTTGTTCGTAGGGCAATCGGGAAGTGTCAATGAATAGAGGCAGAGGACGCCGCTAAGGACTGCCGAAGTTAAGAGCTGGCTATAGTTGGTCTGATATTGGGTGAAATTGACAAACAGCATGGCACATATGAAACCAACTGTGCCGAAAACCCGTATTGGAGGAAACTCTTTTACTGTGTCAAGACCTGCTTTTGTAAGTGCGGAATAGGCAACTGAGTTGCTGAGACCAATCGTCGGCATGAAGAAGGCTACAGAAAGGGTGTAGAACCAGAATATGGTATGGAACTGCACGTCATCACCCGCCACCATGCCATAGAAGCCGGCCGCAGCCATAAAGATTCCTGCCGTCAGATGACAGAGACTGAGCATTCGCTGAGCATGTATCCATCTGTCTGCAATAATGCCGATGATGGCCGGCATAAAGATCGATACTATTCCCTGGACGGCATAAAACCATTTTATGTCGGCCGCCAATCCTACGCGTCCGAGATAATTGCCGAGCGATGTAAGGTAAGCTCCCCACACTGCAAACTCCAGAAAACTCATAATGGCGAGTCTTACCTTCAGAGGGAAATTTCCGTTGTTCATGATGTATGTGTTTTAAGATTATGATATTTAAGTTTGTCAATCTATTGTGATGATCTCTCCATCGTAAGCATATTCCACACTGGAAGGGAGAAGAGCCGACACTTCTTCGTGTCGTCCGAGGTTATGGCATCCATGAGTCAGAAAGCAGCGCTTGGGTTTCAGTTCCTCTATCAGTTCCAATGCCTCGGGGAGAATAAGATGTGCGAAATGTGGTTGTCTGACACGTAGACAGTTGAGGATGAGAACATCAAGATTTCTAAGTTTATCTTTTTCTGATTCAGTAATCGTCTTTGCATCTGTGACGTATGCTAAATCGCCGATCCTATATCCGTAGATGGGCAGATTTCCGTGCATTACTTCTATGGGTGTAATCTCAAGACCTTGTATTTTAAAAGGTCGGCATTCAATCTCATGAAGGTCCAGACGAGGTACACCGGGATATGGATGTTTCCTGAAGCAGTAGTCAACGCGCGTCCGGAGGTCTTTCGCTGTCTGGGGATTAGCGAATATGGGCAAGTCTCTGTCGAAACAGAAAGGACGAACATCATCTATTCCTCCAACATGGTCATAATGCTGATGGGTGAGAAGAATTGCGTCAAGCCTACTGAGTCCGATACGAAGAGCCTGTTGCCTCAAGTCAGGAGAAGCATCTATCAGAATACGCATTCCGTGAGTTTCGACAAGTACGGAAGCTCTAAGACGTTTGTCTTTTGGATCTTCAGAAGTGCATGTCGAACAAGTGCAGCCTATTTCAGGAACTCCTTTGGATGTCCCGCTTCCGAGAATCGTTACCCTGATTGATGTATCTATAAAATTCACTTCAGGCTGAAGCTCAATGCCATATTTTAGTTTTACAGTCTTAACTATATGGCCAGCAAGTTCTTTTACTTCCAATCCCGTAGCATTCCCGGTGTTAGCTATGACGAGAGGTTGCGAAGGCCAGACCTCAGCTCCCCCTATCCTTACCCCTTTGAGCCCCGCATGGTCGATAAGCCATGCGCCGGATAACTTCACTTTTCCTTCCTCGCTGGCTGGATAGACCGGGATGTCCATCCCGCGTGGCTTGATTTCTTCTTGAAAATAATAACTGTTGAGCTCCGGATTTTTGAAAAAGGATCCGGCACTTCCCACTATAGCGGGATCCGGCAGTTTACTGTCGCGCAGCCTGATCACTTCATCAGCGAGTTCACGAGTGGATGGGGTTCTTCCGAGGGATTCTGCGAAAGCCTGAAGTGGCTTGTAGTTTAGATTGCGTGCGTCACTTCCTTTTCTCAGACGGTAGCTCACCTTCAAGACTATTAATTTCCCCTTTGCTTCATGCTTGAAGATAGAGTCACGGTAGCCGAAATTGCATTGCTCTTTCTGAAGAATCAATGTCTTGCGGGTTTCTATATCGAAGCACTTCACAGAATGGATGAAATCGCCGGCTTCGGCTCCATAGGCTCCGACATTCTGGACGGCTGAAGCTCCTACTTCCCCAGGTATGCCTGCCATATTTTCAAGTCCGGCTATACCATTTGATATGCAATAGTCCACAAGATCTGTCCATCTCTCTCCGGCACCAGCTATGACGAAAACTGTCTCGTCGTCTTTTTGATATTCCTTTATACCCTTGATACCGGAGTGAAGTACCATCCCTTTAAATGGATTGATGAATAGAAGGTTAGACCCACTACCTATATGCAGGATTTCGTTGTCAATGAAATCCTGAGTTCGGCTGAGCTCGAGTAGATCTTTCTCATCCTCATACTCTGCGTATATGTCAGCTTTGGCTGGAACCTTGAATGTGGTCAGTTCTGTCAGATCCTTGTCGTATTCGATTTTCATTGTCTGAAATTTGTTAGAAGTCCGTCAGTAAACATTAGATAGGTTCCGTCGGAATACTGCCAGATATCCATAGTCTGAGATCGATTATGTCCTGACCGCACTTCGTCCGGATTTCCAATGGCTAGTTTACATTCCTCTTTTGTCATTCCATCCCCGACTTTCCCTTGCTGGATAAGCTTCCAGTTTTCATCTATGATATGCGGATATCTATTCTTAGGATCGGAGAGGCTGAAGATTGCAGCGAAGTCTCTGCTGTCATGAATGTCGGATGTATAGTTCATATGCAGGAAGCCGGATCTTCCATCAGGTCCGGATATCCTTACATTCATAGGAAAATCCCCGGTTGCGGGTATAACTTCTTCAACCTTTATTTTTGCGAATTTCAATCCCGGCATTCGGTCTCCTGTTAAGTCATACCAGAGATTGCTCTTGGTCCAAAGTGTTTTACCTGTTATTTTTTCTTTCCATTGTTCAATCAGTACCTCGTCTGAGATCAGTGGAAGTTTGCTGCTGTCAATTTCAATTAAGGCTGCTTCTGTCGTTTTTCCAGTCTTGTAGCGGAATGATCTTTTCCCATCAGAAAAAAGAATGACGCATTCTTCCCTCAGGTCAGGATTAATATGGCTGTCAAGGCCTGTGAATGTGAGAGTTTTCCCTTTGAAAGTTTCAATGTAGTTTTCATTGTCGAGTCCGGTTGGCTCAAAGATGTAGAGAGTTCGGTCGCTCATGGCAATGAATGACCTTCCCTTTTTCCACTGGGATAGAGGTTCTCCCTGTATGCTCTCAGCAAAAGTCTGTTCGGGAGTTTTTGCCATAAGCTTTACGTCTTCTTTTGTC
>JAIECF010000140.1 GCA_029068655.1 Muribaculaceae bacterium
TCCACGTAGAGCGGATCAGTCCGGTTGGAACTTCCGGCTACGATTTCAACGAAGTTGTTGTTCGCATTATAGCCAGACTCATACGTGCCCGGACTAAAAAAATTAGTGTAAGCCATAATCGAATGCTCTCCTTTCTTAGCGATTCACCATCCGATTCAGCTCACGCATCAGCTGGCTGTTATCGGATTTGGCGGTTTCAGCATCGATAGACGCCAGGGACTGAACATCCCAGCTGTCGTTCTCATCAGGAATCAGAATCCGGATGGTGCCAGCAGAGGCATCGACGATGATGACAGAGAAGAGGAAGATCCTCTTGGCCAGCTTCTTGGCATTCTCCGCCTTAGACAGATCGATGCCAGTCTGATCGGTGATCATGGTGACATCTGGCTGAGTCAGCACAAGTGTGGCATTGGGGATGGGAACGGAACCATTGGTGAGAGCTTCTACGGGACGACGCAGCAGAGTGCCATTCAATTTTTCATACTCACCCAGGCGTTTCAGGGTATTGAGCCACCGCTTGGAAGAATTGATGTGCTTGGCAGCGTCCGCCTTAAGACCTTTCAGATCCAGCAGATAATCCCAGAAGGAGATCTCGCCGGTCTTGTAACGGATCTTCCGCAGGTTCTTCATGTCGCCGGTGATAAGATCCTGGAGGTCTTCAGCGATATCCTGAGCCCGGACCATGTGCATGATGGTCTTCACGTTGATGATGTATCGAACATCGACGAAGTTACCCTTCTTAGTCCGCATCCGGAATGTAACTTCCATGCTGTACGGAAGAGCGTTGTTATTCTTCTTGATGTCAACGTCCCGAATCAGCTTGGGGGCATCGGGAGCGCTGCTGTTGACTTCAGTGGTGATCTTCTTGCTGGTGGAGCTATACACCACACGACCGCCGTCCAGACGGTAGTTCTTATACTTGGGATCCCGCTCTTCCCGCGGCTTCTCAAGCTCATCCTTGATCTCATCCATGGCATCTTCTACCTTATCCATGGCGGATTTCCGGTTATCCTTGTAAGCCTGAATAGCAGCATCCTTGTCGCTCTGCTTGGCGCCGCTGCTGAGATGGGTGTCCAGGTAATCCTGCATCTTGCTATCCAGGCATTCTTTCTCGTCCGCGGTAAGATCAGCGTTATCACGCGCCATTGCGCGAAGTTCATCCGCACTCAACGGCTTGGACTGTGCGCTGTTCTCTTCGGACACCTTGGTACTGCCGGGAGAAGCTTCTGTGAAGTAATGGCTGAATCCCTGGAGTGGCTCATGATTCAGACGGCCCATCTCCATGATAGCATGGTCGCCCTCCATAGCGGGAACCGCCCGGAACTCCACGTAGCAGTCATCGGTCAACTTGTGGCGGTAGAACACAGACTCCTGGATGATCCGATCCAACTCATCGATGGGCTCATAGAACTCATTAATGAGATTGGAGTACCGCTGCCAAACCTCATCGGCAGACTCCTTGAGGTTGGTATGGAACTTCTTCAGGAAGACCAGGTCGTTGGCCTCATCCTCATCAATGATGGGGTTCTGACTCAACACAGACTGCACTACGCTGAGGTACACCCGCTCCCATGCCTTGCAGATGGTGTTAGCAGCATTGATTGGGCAGCTCTGAGAGATGTACATGGGGAACATCATCGTGGAATTCCTGGCACGGGCAAAGATGGTCCGGGTGTCGGCCCGGTTCCGCGACAATTTCTTGTCGATGGTGGTGAGTTCATCCTTGGCCTTCTCCAGTCCTTCCGCGTTGATAGTAGCGAGGTTGGCAATCGCAGAGCCAGCACCCCTCTGCCACTCATCCTTGATCTGCTCTGTATCCACACCGGCAGCATCGTGGAGCACACTGGAGATGACGCCTTCCTTGAAGAGCTCATCAGACGGCGATCTTCCGAGATTGAGTTCAATCATATCGTAACACTCCTTCTTGTTTGAATTTGCTAGGTATTGTATAGCTATTAAGCTTCTGTTTCAGGCGTTTTAAGGAAAAAGAAGATGGGGACAAGTGATCACTCGTCCCCATCCTCTACCCAAGCATCGATCAGAATCTGATCGAGCTCCCGTTCACTGATGCTCTTGCGAACACGTAATCCAATCTTCTTACACTGTTTAATCTTTCGATCTTTATCCCATCCACGTACTAACTCCAATCGTCCGTCTCTTGTAGTGGCTAGATTCTCCTCCGCCTGCTTCTTTGCTGCTCTTCTCACATCGACGCCTTTATCTCTAATGACGTCATAGTCGTAATGAATTGGATCCAATTTCCCTTTGGTAAAGAGCTTGTTCAGATCAATTACCTCGATGGCAAACTTCTTCTTGAGATATTTACAGAGGACGTCGATATACGGATTCTCCTGCTCATCACACACGATCAATACATTGATATGCTTCTCGACATTCTGGACGAATACTTTATAGAAGACATCACTGTGTTGATTGTTGATGAGATCATCGTAGAGCTTAAAGAGGTCATGTTCAAGTATATCTGGATTTCCGGTTTCGGCATATGCAATAAATGTCTCAGCTAAAGCTAACACAAAGTTTATTTTCTGGCAATGGGAATCTTTCAATCCGCATTTGATCTTCGCACTGATAATAGCATACTCAAAGTAGTTCAAATCTGTGAATGAGAAATGATCAATTGCGTGCACAAGGAAATGATGTAAGTCAATTCTATAGATCATGCGAGCCCTCCAATTGTGTTAACAGCGGAGGATGCCCACTACGATGAGTGGGCATCCTCGGCAATTGGGCTTGACTTACTTCTGCCCCCGCTTGGGAGCCCGAACAGGAGTGAAGATCATGCCGTTAGACGGCGGAGTCGCAGGTACAGCCTGAGGCGGAGGAGTCACGATGGGAGTCGGTGTAGGGGTCGTCTGAGGGGCTGTGGGAGGTGTGGGTTCCTCAGAGAATCCAACCACCTCCTCGGGGGCCTCGGGTTCCGGAGCCGGAGCAGCCTCAGGCTCTGCAGGGGGCACAGGATCCTGCTGGAGCAACGGGTTGTCCTTGCTACCAGTACCATCTCCGTTCAGAACGCTGGCAGCAAACTCCGCGCCAGATTCCATCTCGGTCGGAAGCACAGCTTCATGCTCCTCGGGCTCATTGGGTTGGTTCAGAATAGCCATAATATCCTCCTCACTGTCGTAGTCCAGAGTATCGACCCAACGCAGGAAGCTGACACTGGAGACACTCAATGCGTTGGCAATGATCTGACCAAGCTTGATAATCGTCTGGGGATCTTCAATGGGATCCAACATATCGTTCTCATCGGCAATGTAGAAGCCGTCGATAATGTAGACGCCCATGGTATAGGTGCCGTCGTTCTCATCCAAGATCACAATCCGGGTGCTTCCTTCTTCCAGATCAATGTCATTGATCTTCAGATAGCTCTCAGGGTCGGTGGTCAAGAATGCGCATGCCGGATACAGGTGGGTCAACCAATCCCATTCCCCATTGCGATCATCGACCATGGATTTCTGCGGGCCGATATCCGGATCATCCAAATCAGCATAGATAGGGGTCACAATGGGACCCTGAGGATCATTGTTGGCCACATGGATATAGTCAAAATGCTCCCCTCTGGTGACCTCAACGCGGACGCCCTCGACGGTATCGAACTGTTCTCCATCGCCATCTTCTACGCTGTCATCGCCGCCCTCGTTATCGATGGGCACACTGAACGACTTCGGAAGCAGCTCCTGGCGGATAGCATCCATGAAATCAAGGAAGTCTCCCTCAACGGATTCAGCCAGACCCTTCAGGTCAGAGTAGTCAATATGCTCCTCGGGCTGATCATTCCGCTCCTTTACGATGCTCAGTCGGACCAGATCGACATAGACGCAGAAAGACAGATTATCAATCCCGCCGGTTTCGCGGTTGAGCTCACTCTTTGCCGCTCGCAGCAGCTCAATCCTGGTCATGTCATCCAGAGAGAACATCCCAACGCCCTGATAGCGTTCAGAGATGTTGTACAGAACCTCAGTCGCACGGTCCAGATCGCTCTTAATCCCAGGAGCGGCATTGGGAACTTCAGGCACCGTTTCGGGTTCCGGAGCCGGAGCAGCCTCAGGCTCTGCAGGGGGCTCCGGGAGATCTTCTACGCAGAAGACTTCAGTGAGCCGATCGCAGGTCTCATTGATACCGATCTGATCAATGCCCGGGAGCTTAATCCGCATCCGCTGATGGAACCACTTGCTCCACAGCTCTTTCTGGATACCCATGTAGTCATCGTACTTGTTGCGATATGCCGCAATAGTTTCCGTGACCGAGACATTGCTGTCGCTGAGCAGACCGTCTTTCCAGCAGCGCCAGATGAACAGAGCGGTGGGGAAGTAGGGTTGACCGTTCGGATCCTCCTGCGGCATGAATC
>JAIECF010000141.1 GCA_029068655.1 Muribaculaceae bacterium
CCGCTCTCGGCCTGGTTAGACACTGCTATGTTGGTGTCGAAATAAGCCGGGATAATCTGTCCCCAGCTTGCCCATGGTTCTTCCGCCTGATCTACCACGGTGCTATCGCCGCAATAGAAAAGAGTGGTAACATTGTAAGATTCCTCTACCGGACGGATTGTGACGCTTTCGACTGCAGGCGCATCTCCGGTGAATTCGAGGGTTAGCTTGTCATCCCAGTTGCATACGCCAATCTCACGTGGATTGAGTCTGACTGTATCCTTGAGGTTGATTCCCGGGGAGCGTTTATTAACAATGAATGAATATTCCTCGAATTTGTTTTTGGGCAGTAAAACAGCATCTAACATCAACCGACGGTTTTCGGCCCTCACCATAGTGTGTGACTTGCGTTTCTTGTCTCCGAGCTTCACTGTCACCATATAGTTGCCGTCAGGAACCCTAACGGAAAAGAAATAGGGATCATTCCCTTTTACCGAAGGTTTTGATCCGAAATCATAGCCATATCCGTTGAATTCGTCATAGGTAGGAACGGTGGCGTCCATGACGAATGTCTGAGGATACACCGGAAGGAGATATTCCTGAAGCGAGCAATCTGTTCCGCGAAGTCCTTCGACGATGCTTGCTGCATTGAGGCGGGCACCTTTCTTGGAAGTATGGGTATGGTCTTTCTTGAAGAAGGATGGTGTGCCGTCTTCTGTAAGGGCCTGGAATTTTTTGCCGGATATGGCGTTCAGATCGATATAATACGCACCTGCCTCACGCGCGGCATCCTTGGCCCACTTTCCGAAGCTGTCGGCATTGCTCTCGATCTTGCCGTCTTTCCACTTGTTGCGTGGTGTATGGCTCAGAACGATTGGAATGGCACCTTTTTCCTTTGCATCCATGATGAATTTGCGGATATACCATCCGTAAGTGTATACGACCTGGTTGATTCCGGTCTTCTCCATCTTGAAGACCTTGCTCTCCGGACCGGAACCATGGAGCTCGCCACGGGCCTTTCCTGTATTTATGTCTCCTCCGTCGTTATGGCCGAACTGCATGATGACGTAGTCGCCCGGTTGGAGAGCGTTGTAGACCTTGTCCCATCTTCCCTCATCAAGGAAGGTTCGGGCACTGCGTCCTGCCATGGCGTGGTTCTCAACGGTTATCTTTTCCGGGTTGAAAAGTTCAGCGATGATGCTTCCCCAGCCCCACATGCTGTCGTCATCCTTATCCTCGTTCTTTACCGTACTGTCTCCGATAGTGAAGAGAACCGGCTTACCCGGCTGGCGAGTCTTGCCTGTGATGGTGTCGACGGGGAAGGGGAGAAGATAGTCTTTAAGCTCTACACCTTCGAGAGCCGCGATTCCCTCTGCGGCGGACTGAGCATTTACCTTAGCACCGAAAGCTGATGTGTGTATTCTGTCAAGATAGAACATGGTCTTGACTTTTTCCTTGCCGAATTTCTCAAACTTAGTTGCAGTGATGTCGTTGAGGTCAACAAAAGGAACGTTCTCAGCCTCAGCTACTTGTTTTGCCCATAGGCCGTAGGTCTGGTTCACGCGGGTCACTTTTGTGCTGTCCTTGTCGTCAAATGCCAGGCGAGGAGTAAGTGAGAAAAGAATTGGATGCGCACCCTTGGCTTTTACTTCACGTACGTAGCGACGCATATACTCGCCATACGAGTATACTGTGTCTCTCACACCTGTTTCCTTTATCACCACCGGCAGTACTTCGTCGCCTATACCCTTGATGGTGGCACGTGCGCGTCCGCTGTCAAATGGACCGTTGTCGTTATGTCCCAACTCGATTATCACCCAGTCACCGGGACGTACTCCTTCAAGTACATCATTCCAGAGTACATTATAGAATGTGCGGCTGCTCATTCCGCCGAGTGCGTGGTTTTCAACAGTTATTTTGTTCTTGTCAAAGAAGTCCGGCGCATAATATCCCCACCCCCATTGTCCGTTGTCGCCGTTTCCGAGCGTACCGGTACGCATTGTGGAGTTACCTACAAGGAAAAGCACCGGATTATTTCCGATTCTTGAACTGCCAGACACCGGACGAGCAGTCCTTGCTTTATTGATACTGTCAGGGGTATTGTCTACAACCTGGTTGATATCAGGCACCGGTTGAGGCTTATTGTCTTGTACAGAAGCGATACCTAAGGCCGCGCAAGCCAGTCCCGCTACCGAGAAAAGTTGCTTCAAAGGTCTCATATATATTCTATATATTTTTTTAGTTAATTTTATTTGAAGTTGTTTTGTATATGTTTGAATTACTCAGCTCGGAGAGCTGGTATTGTGTCAAACCCCAGGCTTCAGCCTGAGGAAGTCTGAATAAAGCTCAGTAGCCTCGGAGAGGCGCTTTGTCCTAGTTGGTTGATCCGCCTGTCATATATTCTTATATTTCTACGTTCTCGCAGTTAAACATAACTATCTTTTCGATTCCAGGCTCTGTGGGAGCATATATATCATCTATCTTTGAATCTCTTACATCGTCAAGAACAATCGCAGGTATATATTCCGGTTTGTCATAGGAGAATGTAAGGTTATTAGCATGAAGACCGACTACATGTCTTGCATATAGTCCGTAAGCCGGAGTCTCACCTGCAAATTTGGGTTCCGGATAGTTGGTTCCTTGTTCCCTGTAATCCTTATTGACGAGTTCTTTCGCTCCTCCGCCTCTGAACTGTAGGCGGATATTGTCGAGCCAGACATTTCTTACCGGTTCGTCTGGCATTCCGGTCACTATTATTGAGCATAGTGAGTCGCAGTCATCGGCTACCACATTGGATATCTGTATATCTCGGGCGGAGGATTTTCGAGTCACTTCCTTAGGCCCCCGGTTACGGCATCCTGTCGTGATATAGATAGGGTAGTGGTGAACATGGCTCATCGTGATGTTTGAGACGGTGATGTTTTCCATTATACCCTGGTCCACTTCCTCGAAAGCTAAGCCGCTTGAATAATTAAATGTACTATTGGAAAGCGTTATATTTCGGTAACCTCCGTTCGACTCCGTTCCGAGTTTGAAGCGACCGCAAACCCAGTTCACTTTCTCCGGAACGTATGTGCCGTCAAGTAGACTACCGCACTTATAACCGGTTACGTTGCAATTTGTCACAGCAATATGTTCGCAAAGAATAGGTTTCTTTAATGCATAAGAACTTTTCAATACAATGGCATCATCGTGAGGAGTATTGACCTTGCAGTTAGTCATTGTGATGAATTTGCAGCAGTCTATATCTATTCCATCCCGGTTAGTGTCAATAGTGAGGTTGTCAAGAGTAGATAGGTCACATCCGGTCATAATGACAGCAAAATGTCCACCCCTATATACAGTGAAATCTCTCAGTGTTACCCTTCGGCATTCCTTAAGTGCTATAGCCTTGTCGCCAGTTCCTATAGAACCACCCTGAAGATTGCCGGCTCTTTCGGTATCTTTTCGTGTAAGACCCTCTCCGTCGATCATACCTGAACCAGTGATACTGATATTTTCCTGACCTTCAGCCCATATGAGGGAATTATGAAAGAATGTGTGGCCACCATCCTGATATTGTGGAAAATCTCCCCAGTCTTCACTTTCATCGTAAGCTTTCATTTCAGCCGGAGCTGCCAATAAGACGCAGCCTGGTGACAGATGGAGATCGATATTTGACTTCAAGCGGATGCTTCCGCTCAGGAATGTACCGGCAGGAAGAAACACCTGTCCACCACCATCGGAAACTGCCGCTTCGATTGCTGCGTTTATAGCGGGAGAGTCAAGGGTCCTTCCATCTCCTTTAGCTCCGAAGTCAATAACGTTGAATACACCTCCGGCATATGATAGAATTGCGGAAGAAACAAAGGCTGTGGTCAGAACTTGTCTCATTG
>JAIECF010000142.1 GCA_029068655.1 Muribaculaceae bacterium
TTCTTATTGATGTGAATACCGCCTGAAATAAAAGGATATCTATCGCTCTACCTTTCAGACATCAGGCCGAAACATTTAACTTAAGATTGTCGGGAATCTCTATTCCCAAATTCGCTACACTTATATAACGTCCTTGTTCAACATTTGTTTTGACAAAATATGCTGTATAACATATTTTTAATAATTTTGCAGCTAACAATCCTGCAAATTCTATGTATTTTTCAGAGTCTTTAACATAATTTCAACAAAATTGTAAGTTTTTGTTGCTATTAGATTGACACCTTATTGACTAACCTTAAAGTTACCAATTAATCCACCTTATCGTTCCTACCTTGCAAGCGACATGTTTATCGACACTCCGAAGTTGCTGTTGGAAGTCGGGAATGCAGATGAGGAAACCAGAGGCGTATTCACCTGATGATCGAAGAATGCCGCCAATGTTATGCGACGGCTCAGGACATAGCTTGCCATAAAGTTGAGCGAGAACGAGCGAGTACCCTGGGTGGCCTGTGTATAAGCAGTTTCGATGCGCCGTATAAGACTTGAATTATTAGCAAAATTCAGGTCAACGTCTATCGAAAGGTCATTGCTCACACCTCCCTGCCGACTTCCTATCTTTATTATCTTATTAAAGTTTGCAATCTTATATCCAGCTCCGATCGTGATCTGGCGAGACCCTGTCTCAACTATCTGTCCTGCCTGGGAGTTGAGGTTAAGCGTTCGGCTGTCGGTATACTGCATATTGATCTTCAAGTCGTTGTTAAGAGTTGCGTTGAACCCTATCAGAGGGTTGAACTTTTCCGTGATAGCCACCGACGCCACATTATACGGTGATGAAGGCACCGGACTCTGGGTAGAGTCGTCGAGCGTAAAGCCTAAATCACCTTCGACTCCTATCCAGTTGAGATATGAAGAATAGCCGCCGGTAGAATAGGTGCAGTTGTAGGCATGCTGGATCGTGAATGTCTTAAACCATTTCTTCATGTTACCGAGGTTTATGAATCCGTCGTAAGTCACCTTCCAGTTGGGAAGCATGGAGGAAAGACCGGGAAAAAGATTGAGTGTGACCTTATTGACATCCATTCCGCTATATGCGGCAAGAAAGGCCGGAATAAGCACGTCGCTCGAAGTAGGACTCACACTGCCTACTTCGGGATTGTAAACTGTTCCTCCGAGGGGATTGCCTTCCATGAAGCCCGTTTCCGGATAACGCATGCCTGCGTAATGAGACTCATATCGTCCCGCTACGACAGGAATGTACTGCAGAAACCTATTGAAAGCTTCAGAATAATATCCATTCTCGGCCTTTGACGACTTAAGGGCCGTCTTCAGAGCAACATGCGTGCGTGTATAGCTGCCTGTTCGAGACGTAGGCATACCGCTATACATAAACTGAACCTGATTTGTACGGTTGTCTGTAAGATTTTCTGTCAGTGTAATCTTCAGACCTCGTATCGGCTCAAGAGTAAGTTCAAAATTAAACTCCTCTCCTTTGTTCCATATCGCAGGTGAGGTGTTTGTGCCGTCAGTCAAAAGCCATCCCCTGTCGAGTGCCTTGTCGACGAAGCTCTCATCATAGAATCCGAATGCGAAGTCAAGACCCGGAGACATAGGGCCATACGCTGTAGATTGTCCAAAGACATCTCCTACACTTGGAGAGAAAAGAGGAAGATTGAGCGAATGGCTCTGCCGCCATCTCACAGAGAAGCTTCGCGGTGCCATCAAAAGGCGTACGCTGTGCTCAAGTATTTCAGAGCCGATACTCTTCTTTTCATTTTTCGGCTTTTCTCTCGCTATGATCTTGACGATCTCCGAACCTTTATTGAGGATCTCGACACTATTGTCATCTATGGGTTTGGTCTTAAGGTCAAACCTCTTACCCTTTACGGTCGCCGTAAATACTATGTCTTTCGTCTTTAGGTTGTGGGTGAAGATAGTGGTGGTGTCGGCAGAAAGCTGTATGCTCTTTTCCAAGCGTTTGGTCTTGATGTCGTTCTTTTTGTTATTCCTGTTGGCGACAGGACCCTTACGGGCGCCTCCCGACTTTCCGGCAAAGCGCTGATTAATATCCTTCAGGAACTTACTATGATTGTACAGTGTCTCGAAATTAAAGCGGCCGTCAGCATTCCATGTAGACTGATTGCGGATAGTATTGCCCATATCCACATCCTGGATCTTCGCCCCGCGGTCCCATTGATAAGTAGAAGTATAGCTAAGATTTCCCGTCAGATAGTCGAGAAATGGGATCTTATTGAAAGGAGCCTTATAACTCCCCGTGAAGGTCTGGTTATAATTCCAAGGCGTACCGAGGCCCTTGATGGAGTTTATGACCGTATCTTTCCAGTCACGATACTTATCAGGAAAAAGTTTCTTATTGACAGCACCGACAGTCTCTTCTATACGCGCGGTCGTATTGCTTTGGAATGAGAATGATAGCGACTGGAGCAGGTTCCAGTTGAGCGAGAGCTGTCGGTCCCAAAGGAAGTTCTTGCTAACCTGTACGGGGAGCTGCATGTCCACGTCTACCTCTGAGCGAACCTGCTGCTCGTAGTAATGACGCGACATGCTTGTAAAGAACGTAAGGTTATTAAAGAGCCAGTTGATCTGCCAGTCCTTAAGGAACTTCTGGAATTTCGACTTGCCGTTGAGTTTAGAGAATGGCTTATAAGGCTTGAAATACGGAGAATATGAATACTGGAATGAACCTCGGTAGTCAGACGTATTCTCATATTCTGTCGTAGGATCCATGTTGCGTTGTTTATTGAAATTGAACGCTATAGTAAAGTTGGCGGGATCCCATGGCATCGCATTCTTCGATGTCACGTTAAACCTCATATTGGATAGGGAGAACGACTCTGTAGTCTTCTTCGTAACAGCATATCCTTTTATGGAGTCCTTCTCAGCTTTCGATGTAGCTGCCGACAATGCATCCTTAAGCAGTATATCCTGATCAAGAGGATTATATTTAGGAGTAGAGGTCTCGCTGCTTCGTGCGTAATATACGGGAGCAGCAAGTTTAACCTTTTCCGGAACGAGCTTGCCTAGATTACCCTGAACGGAGAAGTTATACTGATCATAGTTGTCAAGACGACGGGCGGAAAGACCCTGGTCCACGCTTCCGAAACCCGCTGTTTCCTTATGCATGGCGAAGTTGACCGTAGCAACGTCGGAAACCGCCAGATTGGCGTTGACCTTGGCAGCCCAGCCACCTTCTTGATTGAAATCAGTCACCTTGAGCTCATTGACCCAGATTGTGCCGTCCTTGACCGTATTCGACTTGTTGCGCACGCCTATAAGCATAGTGCGCACATCACTAAGCGATGGATTACCAAGCACCGAGACTGTATTTCTCTGATTATTTGGGTCACGGAGCGAGAACAGACGGATATATCCTACTCCTTCCTGGCCCTCTGACATCGCTCGGTTGCGCGCTGTCTTAGTTGACGTGAAAAGTTCGAGCGGAAGATCGAGGAAGTTATTTTTCGGCCATACAAGCCAACGATCAGCGGATGAATAATTGTTGTAGTTTCCCGGAGCCGTGATATCAAGGGGAATCTCATACTCATAATAATTGTTCTTCACATCCGAGCCTACGCGTATGAATATTGCAAGGTCGCCATCCCTGAGGTTAGTACGGTCGTCGACCTCCGCCTCGGCATGCACCCACATCTGGATACGCTTGTAGATACGCAGATCAAGCTGTGTGTTCTTATATATGCCGCGTGCATCGCCCGGCTGAATACCGGTGAGCTTAAGCTGGAGCGACTGCTCGTTGAGCTGGGTGGCGGCCGCGCTGCTTGAATCTTGAATACGTGTCACGCCTGGAGGGAGAATATAGTTGACCGGAGTGCGTTTGGAGTTTTCCTCGATATTGACCACACTCATGTCGATCTCTCCCTCTGCCGGGGAGTCATTGCGGGAATTTAGGTTAAACTTATAATCGCGCCACTCGCCTCTCACAAGTTCGAGAGAGCCAAAGCGAAGATGGGTCGTCTCCGAGAAACCGGTCATGAAGATTCGGGCAAAGCGGATCGTAGAAAAATCGCTAATGCCACCGACAATCTTCTCAGGACTTGTCAATGGAATCTTAAACTGATACCATATCGCATCCTGCCTTTTTCCGTCGCGTGTAGGTATGCTCGTGACCTGCTTGTCAGTCACAAAGTTCCTCCCTACCTCGAGGTCTTCGGGACGAATCGAGACCTTATATTGGAAATAGCGTTCGTATTCATTCAGCGTATTGTCCTGGTTGATGTCCTCGACATCCGGTACGGCACGGCTAGACTGATACTGGGGATTCGGGCTCTGGTCGGGGGAGAGCGAGTTGCCTTCAACTCCGTTGTAATGCTTATAACGGTCAAGAATGGAAGTATGCTGGGCATCATAGTAATCTGAACGGAAGAAGTGATAGTTGTCACCGGCCGGATCATTGAATACCGAAAGGGGATCTTCCTGCATCTTTGCTATTGTCTCGCCTGAAATACGGCTCCGCAGCGTCTCGATGAACGAAGAATAGGTGGGAAACGAGAACTCTTCTTCCGTGGGAATACCATCGAGACCAACGTCCTGAAGCAGTCGGGCATCAGGAGCATTTTCAAACGCATATGTGAGTGAATTCTGCTTCGAGACCTTTCCCCAGACTGTTTCTTCTATGTAATCCTGATTTCCGTCTACCGGAAGTCCATTCTCATAGCTCTTCATTCCGTCTTTAAGGATATCCTCCGAAATCTCGCCGAAATTAAAATACAGGTCTCCTCCGGGATTTATCGGAGCATCCTTATCGAGAAAAGGATCAAGGAGCCAGAACTGCAGGTATTCTACGTTGGATGTCTCGAAGTTGGAGTTCTCCATTTTTCGCATGATACCGCCCCAGCGCTTCTCCGGGTTCAGAAGATATCCATCTGAATCTATGTTATCTGCATCTACATTATATGGGCCTCGCTCTTTAGGATAGAATGAGAGATTAAGAGTCTGTATATAGTTAGCGTCGCCATAGCTTGTGTCTCGACCAGGGTAAATCTCACGCACCTCGATCTCTCGCACATAAGGATTTGATAGCTGAGCCAGATCGTTTTTCAGATATCCGGGAAGCATCGAGCTGTTTTTTTGAGTGAAGATTCGGTCTATATAATTCCACGCGAGTAGAGCACGGTTCTTGCCATATGCCGGATTATTGCTCAGCGAGGCCTCCGGAAAGAGTGCGTCGGCCGAATTATCCTGCGGTGTGGAAGCTAAAAACCAACTGTAAGGATTCCTAAGGTCAACCCCGGTCTGCGATGTCTCAAAGTCGTCAATATATGAGCTTCCCTGATTTGTTCCGGTCTTCTGTTTTGCCGGAATGAGCTGGGCATATTCAGCAGTGAGGTTGAAAGATGAAGGTGAAGTCGCGTTGATTGTCGGCACCTTATTGATGAGATCTGTCAGCCACATAAACTGTTTGTTATAGCTGATGTTAGCGCCAAACATAGTGTTATTGATCAACTCTTCTCCAATACCCACCTTTTCTGTGAGCGACTTCTCACCGAAATGCAGCAATGTTCCTCCTACAGTAAGATCCTTGTTGAATCTGTACTGGGCGTCAAGCCCCATTAGGGTCTTACGTTGCATCGAGAACATGGACTGGTTTTCGAGCGACACACTGACGTTAGTGCCGGAGTCGATGATACTCTGGTTAGTAATCGTCACGATACCCATAGAGTAGTCGACGGTATAATCACTGTTTTCAGTGAGGACAGCACCTCCGGCCATCACGACCACCGAACCGCGGGGCACGTTCATCGCACCGAGATTTATCTGGCTGCCGCGGCCTGAAGTATATTGCCCATACATCGTGAACTTATTCTTGTCGGCAAACTGTTTAGCCACTACGAGTGTAGAGTCATAGAGCTCTTGATATACGTAGCGGTCGGCAAAAGCATCATTACCGATCTGGCGCCTGAGATTGCTTCCAAAAGGCTCAGCCACCGGGAAGATGACCTTTCCGTTGGCAGTCTGAATGGTATAGCCTTCTATAAAGTCGAAGATACCATCACTTACAGATTCATTGTTGGAATCAATTCTGTCAAGACCCATCACCTGTAGAAGGGGCTTGTTAGATATGTCCGCCACCGGAAGATACGGTATCTCTATGCCTGTGGAATCACTGAGGAATTTAACGTTGAACTTGAAATTGTTCTTCTGAATCTGATAAGCTCCCAGGCTGTAGATATTCTTCATCATGAGCTGCCACATCGGTAGGCGAGGCGACACTGTTGTGCCACGAAGCATCTTCAGATATAGAGCAGACTCGGTTGAAGTGACGTCGCCTGAAAACTCACCAACCTGATAAACCTTACCGTTGTAGGTATATTCAAACGCTACAGCCAGCACCTCATCTGTATTGAGCGCCTGCTTCAGCGATATGTAGCCAAGTGCAGAGTTGAGTGAATATTCGCTTGAATTCAGCAGACGTGCGCTCTCTACCTTCTCAAAATCCTTGCCACCTTCTATGCCGTAAGCATTGAGAGGCTTGAGCACCTCGGTGACCATATTTATGTTGCGTGCTTCCGGATATTGATTCTTAAGCACTTGAAGAATATTATTGCTTTGGTTAGAAGGAACAGGAATTGTATAGTCGGGTGTCCAATAATCAGTAGCCAGCCTTGTATTCTCACCCAGATCCATGAAAGCTACAAAGTTTCTGCTTTCGTCAAATTTCTGCGTCTTGTTAGTGATCCATACCTCAATACGTGTAATATTGATGCCGGAAGACACATAAGGGAGTTTCTCGCAAAACTTGTCATAGTTCGTATAGAAATACTGGCTTAAGAAAAAATGCCGGTTTGCGTCATAGTCGGCAGCGCTTATGGCAAATTCTGTACTCTGCACTCCACCCTGAGTTGAAATGGTCTTTGACTCGGAATTCTGCTGGGAAAGTAGCCCGGTGAGGGTAAGTTTTCCGAATTGGAGCTTGGCTTTGGCTCCAAAAAGAGCCGTACCACCTCTGATCAGGCTGCTGCCCGTGGTCATACTGACGTTACCGGCTTCGATATTCTTGATAATCTCATCTTCCTTGCCTTCATACTGAAGTTTGAGTTTCTGTGAATCGAAGCTGAAAGTCGCATCAGTGTTGTAGTTCATATTAAACTTCATCTTGTCTCCAACCGAAGCGTTGATGGTAGCCTGAATCTTCTGGTTAAAGTCAAAATATGTCTTACGTCTCGACTTCAAGGAGAGAGCTGGATTATCCGTCTTATTGCTTTTCACTCCAGCAGATATCTGTATGGAGCCCTGAGTGGTAAGGCGTACACCTCCTGGTCCGAAGACCTTCTCAAGGGGTCCCAGCGCAAAATTCATATCGAGAATATTGAAAGCCTCCTTACCCTTTTGTTCGAAATTAGCGGAATTCTGAGAACGGAAATAATCATACATTTCCTCGCGGTTCACCATCGCGTGATAATCCTCAGCGGTCATCATGAATGGCGTTATAATGTCTTTCTCTCCAAGACGAGTGTGTAGCACATACATCCCGGATTCAGGATCATACACCACATGAGTCGAAAGATTAGAAGGATTCCTGAGGTCAGCCGGATACTCCTTACCCTTGAAATCCTCCGCTTCTATTCCTACCGTAGGACGAACCGGAAAGATTGTTTCTACAGAATCGCCTCCGACTATGAGAGTGTCGGGAACAGGAGGAGGGGGCGGTGGATCAAGGGTCGACTTCACATATTGGGAAAAAGAAGCAAACGAGAGTGCCAGCACTGCTATGAGTGCCGCCACACATCGAATACGAGATATGTAGAAGTTGCGCTTACTCAAGTTATTGTCGTTGAAGTCTATCTGCGTCCGGATACCCGCCCTTCCACAGAGACATCAAAGCATTGTGAGGGCAAGCTTTATAGCCTTTTCCGTGGTGAGGTTAGGATCTTCGGTGAAGAGTTTCTTAAGGGCAGTGCGACTTGCCTGTGGATTGAAGCCAAGCATGGTGAGAGCCGCAACAGCGTCATCAAACGCTTCGCCGATTACGGGCGTACTTGAGATTAACGAAATATCTGTGGCTTTTATTTTATCTTTCAGGTCTACAATTATCCTTTGTGCCGTCTTGCCTCCGATACCCTTTACGCTTTTCAATGCTGCGGGCTTATCATTGGCTATGGCATCGATAAGCTGATCCTCAGGCATAGAGGAGAGTATCAACCTCGCTGTGTTTGGTCCTACCCCACTCACTCCGATAAGCTGACGGAAGAGTTCCCGGCTTTGTTTGGTCATAAATCCGTAAAGCTCATGCGCATCCTCACGTATGGACTCATGCACATATAGTTTAGCTTGCTTAATCTGCTGGAGTTTGGCATAGTCCATGAGTGTGATGTTGATTCCATAGCCGACACCGGCGCATTCGAGTACAACAAGTGTCGGTTCTAACTCACCTATCACGCCGTTAATATATTCTATCATGATCGCTTTAGATTTTTTAATTTGCAAAATTAGCAAATCATTTGTAATTTTGCAACATGAATCAAAGTTATAATTCACAACTTCTCGATAATGCAGTCGCGGAATTAGGCAAGCTTCCCGGAATCGGAAGAAAGACAGCTCTCAGACTCGCCCTTCATCTGCTAAGGCAGGAAGAAGGGGAATCCGTGGCACTCGGCGAGGCTATCATCAATATGAGGAAAAACATACGATATTGCAGTACTTGCCACAATATCTCAGAAAGTGATACATGTGAGATATGTTCCGACCGCAGCAGGGACAGCTCTATTATATGTGTTGTGGAAAATGTCAAGGATCTGCTGACCATAGAGTCTACTCGGGAGCATAAGGGACTTTATCATGTGCTCGGTGGATTGATATCACCTCTCGACGGAGTGTCTCCGTCAGATCTTGAGATCCAATCGCTTGTCGACAGAGTTGCTGCAGGAGGAGTAAGAGAGGTGATACTGGCTCTCAGTCCAACAATGGAAGGTGATACCACAAACTTTTACATTTCAAGGAAACTCGCACTCTACGACGTGGATATAAGCATGCTCGCAAGAGGTGTAAGCTTAGGCAATGATCTGGAATATACGGATGAACTTACACTCGGACGTTCAATCGTAAACCGCGTACCATATAGATAAATATATAATATGCAAACTATCATTTGCATCGCCATTGCAACATGAATCATGAATTGAAACTACGGGCCGTAGAGCCGGAAGATGCAGACATGATGTATGAGATTGAAGCTGAAGAAGATGCATGGATTTATTCTGACTATCTTGCTCCAATAAGTCACGAACTTTTAAAGGAATATGCACTTACCTATGACGCAGATCCATTCAGGAGCGGTCAGCTTAGACTCATCATCGAAGCCGAGGGAGAGGCGATAGGACTGCTGGACCTCTTTGATATCTCACCCCGACATCTAAGGGCCGACACGGGAATATATATTCTGCACCGTTTTAGAGGAAAGGGATTAGGAGTAAAAGCTATTGAGCTCGTGAAGGTATACAGCCGCAATAGGCTTGGTCTTCATCAGCTGACTGCCACAGTGGCACGACAAAACGAAGCAGCACGTCGATGCTATAATAAAGCCGGGTTCGAATGCTCCGGGTCAAGGGTCGACTGGCTGAGGATTCCGGATGGGTGGGTTGATGTGGATCTTCTATATTGCAGACTTTAAAACTCTAAGATAAGATTTAATACTAAATATCAGGATGAAGAAATACTTTATAGCCATTGGGACGGTTTTGATAGCGACGTTTGTCAGCAGTAGCCAACGATATGTGGGAGGCGATATATCCCTATTCCCGGAATATGAAGAAGCCGGTGCTCAATATAAGACACAGGAAGGAGTTGAAATAAAAGACCTACTTCCTTGGCTGCACGAAGAAGGGATGAATGCTATGCGTGTGCGTCTCTTCGTCAATCCTGACGATCATAAGTCAAAATATCCTTTGGAATATGATCCTAACGCATGTCAGGATCTCACATATATTACACCATTGTGCAAGCGTATAGTCGACAATGGCTTCAATCTGATGCTTGATTTCCATTATTCCGACACCTGGGCTGATCCGGCAAAGCAATGGATACCGGAATCCTGGAGAGGACTGAATGATGAACAGCTCTGCCAGATGATCTATGACTACACTAAGCAGACCCTCTCTGCCTTGAAGGATGCAGGTGTGACACCGGCATTCATACAGCCGGGCAATGAAATTAGCTACGGAATGCTCTGGGGAATGGAAGACGATCCTTCATCCACGCTCAAGAAGACGTTGATGGGAAACGACGCCAACTGGACACGTCTTGGAAAGCTGTTAAGCCGGGCTATCAAGGCCTGCAGGGAAGAATGTCCGGACGCCCGGATAGTACTTCACACAGAAAGAGTGGCACAACCCGACGTACTGGCTAACTTTTACGACTGGATGAAGAAACTCGACGTGGACTACGACATCATAGGTCTTAGCTATTACCCCTATTTCCACGGAGGTATGAATACTCTCGACAAAGCCCTGTCGGCACTCCAGAACCGTTATCCTGAAAAAAACATAATGATTGTGGAGACAGGGTATTCTTACAAATGGAAAGTGCCTGGCACGTCACACGACACATCCGGAATATGGTCCTATAGCGAAGAAGGGCAGGATATGTTTGCCAAAGATCTTGTAACTACGCTTGAAAAGTATGACCGAGTAAACGGTCTCTTCTGGTGGTGGATGGAATACAATGCTTATGGTACCGATCTCGGAGGGTGGTACAACGCTCCACTTTTCAACAGTCTTGACGGTAAAGCAACCCCTGCACTTAAGACGATCTGCTCCTTCACTGAGGATTCAGCGGTGGAGAACGTCAGTGATGAAGCTGGTGCCGACATCTGGTATGACTTCAAAGGAAGGATAGTCACAGACATGGACAAACCTGGGATCAGAGTATCTCGAAAATCGAAGGTAATCGTAAAATAGATCTTCAATATTTCCCGGCTATCTGATATTAGCGATGCTAATGATGTCGGCGAAGACTCCGGCCGCAGTGACCTCCGCCCCTGCTCCGTATCCTTTGATCTCCATCGGATAGCGACGGTAGCGGTCTGTAGTGAGCAGGATGACATTGTTGCTTCCTTCAAGATTGAAGAACGGATGTGAGGAATCCACACTTCTAAGTGCGACTTCTACCTTTCCATTGTCGAATGAAGCGACAAAACGGAATTTTCTTCCAGCCTCATACTCCTTCTTCCTTCTTTCCTCGAATTCTGCATCCATCGTCTTGAGATTGGAGATAAAATTTCCGGCCTCACCCTCGAACAGATGAGGAGGTATGAACAGATGTTTTTCTACATCTGACTGCTCCACGACATACCCTGCTTCCCGTGCGAGGATCACGATCTTGCGCACTACGTCTGTTCCGGAAAGATCTATGCGTGGATCCGGTTCGGCATATCCTGCTTCACGTGCCATGTCAACGGCTTTGCTTAGGGGAATATCCGCTGAAAGCACATCAAAGATATAATTGAGAGTCCCGGATACAACAGCCTCTATCTTAAGGATAGTATCTCCGGAATTTATAAGGGAGTTGATGGTATTGATGATAGGTAATCCGGCACCGACGTTAGTCTCGAATAGATACTTCACATCCTTCGCCCTCGCCGTATTCTTAAGACGTTGATACGACGGATATGACGAAGAGGCTGCAATCTTATTGGCCGTAACAACGTTTATGTTGTGTTCCAACAGTTTAAGATACAGACCAGCTATCTCATGTGAGGCAGTACAGTCTACAAAGACAGAGTTATAGAGGTTCATAGCAATCACCTCATCCATAATACGCTCCGGAGTCGCCACGAAATCGCTTTCTTCAAGCAGCTCCTTATAACGCGACACGTCAAGTCCCTCCTTGTTGAAGACAGCCTTTCGGCTCGAAGCGATACCTACGACATTAATCTTAAGATTTTTCTCCCTGCGCAATTTTTCCTGTTGCTTCTCTATCTGACGAAGCAGGCTGCCTCCCACGTTCCCCACTCCGGTGATAAAGACATTAAGAACCTGACTTTCAGAGAGAAAAAACGAGTCATGTATTACATTTAGGGCTTTTGTAAGGCTATTGCGGTCGATGACGAATGAGATATTGGTCTGAGCCGCTCCCTGAGCACATGCAATGACATCTATACCGTTGCGTCCTACTGTATTGAAAAGTTTTCCGGCGATGCCTGTGCAGTGCTTCATGTTCTCCCCCACCACCGCGACTGTAGCCATATTTCGTTCTGCCTTAACATCGTTAAACATACCATCGGCTAGTTCTACGGCGAACTCGTTCTTTAGAGTCTCCACAGCAAGGTCTACATCAGCATTACGAACCGCAATTGTCGTATTGTTCTCACTGGCGGCCTGCGACACGAGAAACACGCTCACGCCCCTGTCAGTCAGTGCATTGAAGATTCTTGAGTTGACACCTATAACTCCCACCATGCAAAGGCTGCTAATGGTGACAAGCGCAGTATCGTTGATAGAAGATATACCTTTTATCACCTTTTCGCTCGGAGCAGCCTGATTGCTGATAAGAGTCCCGGGGGCGTCAGGATTGAAGGTATTCTTTACCCTGATCGGTATATTCTTATGATATACAGGATAAATAGTCGGAGGATATATCACCTTGGCTCCGAAGTTACATAACTCCATAGCCTCCGTAAACGTCAGGCTATCTATTACATAAGCATGGGGAATCACCCTCGGATCAGCTGTCATGAAGCCATCGACATCTGTCCATATCTCAAGGATACCTGCATCAAGGGCAGCGGCAAGAATAGATGCCGTGTAATCACTGCCACCCCTTCCGAGATTGGATACTTCTCCTTCCGAATCTGTAGCAAGGAAACCTCCGCAGACAGCAGTGGTCCAATCTCTCCCTGAGAACTCCTTATGTATAATATCATTTGTCAGCTCGGTGTCCAAAATCTCTTCCTGATGGGGACCCTTCTTGGTCCGGATAAATCTGCGGGAATCGAAAAGCACAGCATCGTCGATGATGCTTGCGACAATCACACTCGACATGCGCTCCCCATAACTCACGATCATCTTGATTGCCCTTGGAGAAAGATCATGAAGAAGCATTACTCCTCTATATATATTGGAGAGTTCCTCGAGCATCACCCTGACTACAGATTCAACCTGTTCCTTCTTCTCTGACGGAACCATGGCATCAATCACAAGCCTATGCCTCTCCACTATGCGGGCATACTGCTCAAGATAAGCTACATCATCGTTTTTTGCAAGAGCGGCTGTAGACAGCAGCAAGTCGGTGACACCACCGAGGGCAGAAACCACCACTACTTTTTTACCGGTTGTAGACTCAACTATATTCTTGACGTTGGCTAACGCGGAAGGAGTGCCGACCGACGAGCCACCGAACTTCATTACTTTCATCTGACTGACAATCTTTTTTCAAATTCCGAACAAAATTACAAAAAAAAATGAACAAAACTACACTCTATTCGAAATATTTTTACTAAATTCGCACTTGTTTTCAGGACGCATCGCCACCTTATGGTGCTCCAAATTCAGGTTTTGTTTTATTATTTTTTCATAATTTCATGATTACCACACTGCTTGTAATCTTCATCGTGGGCTATCTGTTGATAGCCTCCGAACACGTGCTTCATGTCAATAAGGCAACCTTCGCACTCATTATGTGCGCCCTTCTCTGGGCCATATATGCCATGGGGACCCACGACCAGTCTATCTCCTCCGAGATGATCGAGGCGTTGGGTGACACCTGCGAGATTGTAGTCTTCCTGATCGGAGCCATGACTATCGTTGAGTTGATCGACCGCTATGGAGGATTCAGGATACTCCTGCTAAAGATCCACGCATCTGACAAAAGAAAACTTATGTGGGTGATGTCGTTCTTTGCATTCTTTCTATCAAGTGTGCTCGACAATATGACCACAACCATCATCATGGTGATGATTCTGAGGCGTATGCTTCGCAACTATAAGGAACGATGGCTTTTCTCCTGTGTGATAGTTCTTGCCGCGAATGCCGGAGGTGCATGGTCACCGATCGGCGATATCACTACCATCATGCTGTGGATGAAGAATTACGTCACTTCTGTCAACCTCATCGTCAACCTCCTTCTTCCCTCCCTTGTCTCTGTGGTCGTGCCGGTGTTCTTTGCGTCACGCCTTATACCTAAGACAGCCGTTGAGCCGCTCAACACCCAGGACTCGAGAATCGGCTATGAGATGTATGCCGAGCATCCGAATCTATCCATTCTCATTCTTTGCTGCGGAGTCGCAGGACTTCTATTCGTGCCAGTCTTCAAAGCGACGACTCATCTTGCGCCATACATGGGAATTCTTTTCTCCCTCGGAGTACTCTGGCTACTTACAGAGCTGATAGTTCGCCATTATCAGCTTGACGGCAAGATCGAGGGACGCGTCTCCCAGGTGATACGAAGTATCGACATGTCCACCATCCTTTTCTTCCTGGGCATACTGATGGCCGTTGCAGCACTTAGCCAGGCCGGAATTCTCAGCGAACTCGCTGGATGGCTTAACGACACATTTCATGACGTATACGTAATCAATGGCATCATCGGTGTGCTCTCTTCGATTGTAGACAATGTTCCGCTGGTTGCCGCATGTATGGAGATGTATCCTGTAGCTAACGACGCGATGATCGCGGCCGCTTCTGATCCAGCCTACACCGCTCTTTTTGTGGAAGACGGTCTTTTCTGGCATCTGCTTACATTCTGTGCCGGTGTTGGCGGCAGTATGCTGATCATCGGATCCGCCGCAGGTGTAGTTGCAATGGGTATAGAGAAGATTCCTTTCATGTGGTATGCGAAGCGAATCACATGGCTCGCGTTCCTCGGGTATCTCGCCGGTATCTTGGTAATATGGCTTGAATCCCTCTTCCTCCCGTTCTGACAATATATTGATTTACAATACACCAAAACTTATTGATTTTAGGCGGATCTTCCAGTTTCGAAGGATCCGCTTAATATTTTATTAGAATGCTTTAAACTTTTTAATATTTATCAAGTCTATTTTATGGTTTCTTTTGACTTCAAATCATAAGAAATTGGATTTCTACAGCAATAACTATCTTAAAACACGGTAATATACAAATAAATATGAAACTGAGGTTTCTTCTTCCATGCCTATTGTGCACGACCGCAATCAGCGCTCTTGCCAAGGGCGATATTACAGGAAATGTCATGAACAAGGAGACCGGCGAGCCAATGGATTTCGTCAATGTGCAGCTTTTCAATGCAAAGACCGGAAAGCCACTTCCTATTGGAACAAGTTCAGACGAAAACGGAGCATTTATTCTTAAGGGTGTATCGGATGGGAAATATATTGTTAAGATAACCAATATAGGAAGTGTCGACCAGGAAAGGGTTGCGAATGTAGCCGGAGGCAATGTAAATCTTGGAGAAATTCGCCTTGCTGACGACGCAAAACTTCTTCAGGAAGTGACCGTAGAGGGAATTCGCAGCCAGATGCGTTTTGAACTTGACAGAAAGGTTTTCTCGGTCGATGCAAATATTGCGGCTGCCGGCCAGTCAGCTTCGGAGCTGCTTGAATCGATTCCTTCTGTTGAAGTAGATCAGGATGGTGAGGTATCACTCCGTGGTAATTCTTCGGTTACAGTATGGATAAATGGAAAGGAATCAGGACTTACGGCCGACAACCGAGCTCAGATACTCGAACAGATTCCGGCTGAGACCATCGATAGAATAGAAGTCATCACCAATCCCTCAGCCAAATACAGTCCGGAAGGAACTGCCGGAATAATCAATATAGTGCTTAAAAAAGACCGCAAGGCCGGATATTACGGAAGCGTGGAACTCAGCGCTAATTCAAGGGGTGGAGGAAATGCAAGCGCCAACATCAACTATAACTCTTCCAAAGTGGATGCGTTCGCCGGACTCGGATTCAGGATGCGTAGGAATACGGGCGGATCAAAGATGGAGCGAACGTTTCTGGATGAGGAAGGTAATCCAAACGGTATCATCACCAATTCAGAGGGAAAAAGTCCCAATAGAGGACGCAATGTTTTCGCACGCCTCGGCTTCACATACCATCTGACCGACAACGACGACATCGGACTTAACGGATTCGGAATGTTCGGACACAACAAAAGCACGTCTACAACCCTTTACACATCCAACGTACCCGGCAACTGGCTTACTAACGATGATTATTCGAAGAACAACGGCGACCACCGCGGAATGCACGCCGAGCTGAACTACACCCATAAATGGAACGACAACCACACGCTTGACTTCATCCTCGGCTACAATAACTGGGGTGGTCCCAACCGGAGGTCATATGAAGAAGATATCGAGTATTCGGACCATAGCGAGCTGAAATACCAGGAACAGACAATGGATATGTCAACCCGCTCATGGGAGACAAAGCTCGACTACACAAACAAAATCGCGGAATGGCTAAAACTTGAGGCCGGATTCAACGGACGCTACAGCCATGAGGATACTCCGACAGATACCTACACCGGTACCTCCGCTTCTGATATGACGCAAAACGAGGCCCTCTACAACCGATTCATCTACAACAACAATGTATCAGCACTCTACGCTACTCTCGGAGGCAAGGTCGAAAATTTCAGTTTCTCAGCCGGACTCCGCGGAGAGGCCTGGCAGATTAAGACTCGATCACTCGCTTTCGGACAGACAGAAGCGGATGTCACACCCTTCAAAAAGAACAACTTCGCCTTGTTTCCGAGTCTCTTCCTCTCCTACTCCCTTCCGCACGACAATGAAATGCAGATCAATTACACCCGACGCATCCGTCGCCCTTGGGGAGGACAGCTAAACTCATTCCACGACATCTCTGATCCTACGAACGTAAGCTATGGAAATCCGGAACTGCAGCCCCAGTATTCAAACTCTTTTGAATTGAACTATCTCAAGAGCTGGACATTCCATATGCTTTCGATCTCAGCCTACGTGCGCACTACGAGCGACATGATGAACCGTATCAGCTACCTTGACGGAGACGTGATGTATTCCACATGGGCAAATATTGCTGATGAGGTGAACTCAGGATGCGAGATCGTATCTAAGAATTCCTTCTGGAACCGTCTTGACCTGACCACTACGGTCAACCTCTACAACAACCACATCTCAGGATGGAACTACGACTTCTTAGCGGAAAGCGGTAAACTTATACCTCTCAGCGGCAAGAAACAGAACAGTTTCGCCTGGAGCGCCAGGATGATGGCCAATGTCAAGCTTCCCTGGTCCATCTCGATGCAGGCCACGGGCAACTACAACTCAAAGATGCTTTCCGCGCAGGGATCCCGTCAAGGTGGATGGAGCGTTGACCTCGGTTTCCGCCGGGCCTTCGGACCATGGTCCATCTCCCTCAACTGCCGCGACCTCTTCGATTCACGCCGCTTCAAGAGCACTACTAACGGCCCCGATTACACTCAATATAACGAGAGATGGCGCGGAGGACGCACTGTACGCCTGACAGTCAAGTTCTCATTCGGCAACATGAACGCCAAGACTAATAAAAACGAAGAAGGTGAATCTATGGATAGTTCCGGCTATGATGGCGGAATGGAAGGCTAATCCATTCTGTATTCATAAAGATGGCGGACTTCCGGAATTTCGAAGTCCGCCATTATTATTTATTTTTGTGTTAGCGTACGATTAGTTTCTTAGTCTGATTTCCCTTACGCACCACATAAATGCCCGGCTTTAGAGAATAAGAGGATGCTCCATCTACAGACTCGCTTATCATCATACCGTCTGATGAATAGATTCTCACATTTTCGGCAGGCTCTGATACAACATCAACTGCATCAGTAAGTATCCGGTCTTCAACAGCATTATTATAATAGGGATTATATACCGTAGTCATTTCCTTACGACCATTGAGGAGATACTTTACCGTAACTTCCATATTTTCGGTTGATGCTACGAAGTAAAGGAAACTTTCATCTCCACTTATCTCCTGCCCATTGACAGCAACACTTTGAATACTGATTTCGTCGATAAGCGGCTCTATTCTTACGCACCCATGCTCTCTATCTATCGCGTAGCTCCACATCTCCTGAATAGGAACCGGACACGACTTAATATAATTATAAACCGGAATATCTCCAAGACCGGGAACATTATATGATCCCATTACCTTATCCAGCCAACCCTCAGACAATACCATGGAGATTCCATCCACGTAGATGCAGTTGGTATAGTGGGAATGGTCATAGGGGTCGCCGAGTTCACTTAAATAGAAGTCAATGTCGTCGGAGTAAATTATAGCGGGCGATTCCGAACCAAACCAATTCCAGTTTAGATTCATATACTTGTTCATCAGTCTATTCTGAAATCCTCTGTCCATATAGACCTTTTCTATCTTGGTGTTCAGGAAAGGGAAAGTCCATGGTATCACCGGAGAGAGCCCTTCCATCGACAAGGATTCCAGACAGTCTATGCCTCCGAATGCGCAATTCTCCAATGATTCAAGCATAGAAGCCTTTATTGTGAGAGTCTTTATAGGAGCAAACAGCAACGCATCGTTAGCTACTGAAAGCACAGGCAGTTCCGTTTCTCCGAAACACACAGATTCAGGGATAATGACGTCTTCCTCTACTTCATCATATCCGATCAGGTGCACTCCTCCATCTACTCTCTTGTAGATAAGACCATCCTTTTCTATTATCAATTGGGGATCTACGTCCTTATCTTTTCGTGTGTCACCATCATAATCATAATGCAGGTACACATCGAAGATATCAGAATACATTGAAATATTAAGGGATATGCACTCCCCTTCCTCTGTGGAGCCAACATATAGAGGTTGCTCCGGGTTACCGTCCTTGTCTGTGCATTTTATTTCCATCGTAACACCCTTCACCGGCTTAAGTATATTATCCGCGCAATCTCCTCCTTTTAGCTTATGAACGGTGAATTCACGATCGGTCGTATTGAAGTTAGTAAATAATATGGGAAGGTTCTCATCTATATGAAAATTAACATCACATACCTCAGACCGATTGTTCTTGTCGTAAAAATACGAAGGATATACGATTCCACCTAAAATGAGCTTCCAATCCTTAGGATCTTCCGACCTGGGATCGGCAAAACCGATACCATCCTCGTCCAGGGTAGCTTCCATGCTTATCAATTGATATCTCTGACCATCCTTAAGGCCGGGGAAAGCCATTGAATACTCCAATGTCATTCCCGGATATTCACAATGCCGATTCGGATCATTATTGTGATGCCCCATGCCAAGCACCTGCAGAATATTGTCATTCTCATCTACGATACCGATGTCGAAGTATCCCACATGGCCGTTGAGCGTTATAGAGGGAGCCTTGAAATCTATGCGCTCGCCTGAATCAATATCCGGCTTCATGAAGTTCCAGCCTCCACCGCCACCGGTGCTTGTGATATATACGTCGCAATTCGGAACAAATGATTTCGAATATTCCTTCCGCTCCTTATCAGGTCTGATATTTATGATCATTCCCTGATTCTCGCTGAATGACGATCCCCCAACATCGGCGAAATCCAAAGTGTAATACCCGTTGAGCAGTCCATCCCAACCCCAGTTTACGTGAAACAGGGAATCACCGTCATATCCGTCTATAACGAAAGCGTGACCGATATCACCGCTGCCGCGGTATATGACAGGACCAACCTCCCTGAGCTGATTTATGAGCATGGATGTCCATTCCGCATCGCTGAATTTGCTCTTTTCTATATATTGGCATCCCTTTGCATAGGAATAAAGCTCAATCATCTTGTGTCCCAACGCCCACATTTCAGAGGAACTCTCATATGGACCGTAGAACATCTGGGCGGCAATTCCGGCGGTCTGCATCAGTCTGCCGACTTCATCTGCAAACTTAGGATTCTTTTCATCTTTCAATACATCCCAGTCTATGTTATAATTTGAAAAATCAAAGGTAAATTCAGGATAGTTGAAATCATCCTGAATGCCCCCTCTTGTATAATCCGGCCAATTATGATATTTCATAGCAATAGCCATTGCTGTGGCTACACATCCGGCAGGAGCCTGTTCGCCTTCTATGATAGGGCAATACACATTATACGGATAACCCTGACCCCATTCTGCAGTCTCAAGCAATATACCATCGACTGCTCGAGTAGATGAAAGATGTGATGACCAGGATGGGTGTACCGGCTTCCCCTCCGGTACGGAGCTGATGGATAAAGACCATTGTTCCATCATAGCCTTTAACTGAGGAGGAATGTTTTCTGAATCAAAATTTCCGTGGTCTGAATAACCGAGCACTCTGGGAGCACGGTCGTCTCCGGATATTATTATAAATCCGTTTTTGTCTCCTCGGTTAAAGATGTAAAATGGACTTTCAGCCGTATTCACTACCATACCGGAAGCTTTCATGGGCCGCTTCCCAAGAGAAATGGTCTGCAATTCGGATGTCTTCATAAAAGCAGATGCTGATGAGAACGCCTCATCAGGTGTGATCTGACGAGCCGACGCGCTGAAAGCAGTCAGCATGACCACAAATGTGCATGTAAGAAATCTCGCCATATACATAATTTTTAGTTAGTGATTAAATTAAGTGCAATTCTCAAAAGATGTCACAAAGATATGATTATTTTCTTATTCGTGCAAATTTAATTGGTATTTTAATAAAAACATAACAATATAAAC
>JAIECF010000143.1 GCA_029068655.1 Muribaculaceae bacterium
ATTTTGTTGAAAATCAAAGAAATTGATATGTTTTACAGCATGCTTTTTCAAGTCAAAATTTTTAACGAACTATTGTTTTCATATAAAAAAAGCATATTCTTTTATTTCTGTAATGGTATTAGGAAGTTCAACCTTTGTGAGGTTAGTACAATTTTTAAATGCCGAGTATCCTATTGCAACAACAGGCAATTGATTAGAATACATTTCAACATGCGAAGGAATGACAATCTCTCCGCTATAAGCCCCATCATTTGAAGCGACTTCTGCTGTTCTGTCCTCAACATTTAGTTTATAGCATATGCCGTCAACCTCAAAGTCATACTTTCCCTATGTTGTTTTCTTTCTCTTTTTGAAGAAAACATGTAATAAATTTGGCTACTAATGATATTAGAGCCATCGTATGCGAAGAGTCCAGGATCTCCTCGCTTCTGCATGTAGCTGTAAGATTTTTGGACGGATCCAGAGTTGATTCTATTACTATGAAATAATAGGTCATTGATGATTATACAGCCGCAGGACTTAGGTTATAAAAAGAAAAAGCGTGAGAGCCGTACTGTTGCTCGTTCCGCTTGTAGAGGCCTTCGCATTGCCCGGTATAGTAGAACGAGCAAACGTGCAGAAGCCTCACGCAGAATATGTGTAAATATACCAACTGTTGATGCTCACGCACCAACTGCCGGGAAGATACATATATCCGCTGGCATCTATTGTTTGCTACATCCTTGACTATACCTGAAAGTTGCGAAGTTGCTACAAGCCAAGAAAGAACGTCAAGTAAACGCTTCCATTATGTCTGCAGTCCCCCCCGCATTGCCCTTGACCGGGCTTCCGCGATGCGGTCTGCAATCGTAAAATTAATAATAGTTTTTTAATTTTACAACGATTCTGTTCCAATTTTTCAAGAATATTAGCTAATTCTCAAAATTAATACGTAAATTTGCGTATGGAAAAGATTGAAATCAACTAGATAATCATATTTCAGGGAGAAGATGAACTCATTACAGATTTGTCCGCGAGGGCATGCCCAGAGCACAATAAAACAACTACTACCTCGGAGAGGTTTTCCTCTTATTGTTAACCCCAGGTTTTAACCTGGGGGATCCGCGAACTTACCTTGATTTTTTCCGCGAACTTTATCCCAAAATAACAGTTTACTCTCCATGATTAGACTAAATCGTACAACGTAAAACGTCCAACGTATAACGCACCAAAAATGAACAATCCCTTCGACTATACCCCCGATGCCGCTTGCGACAAAGCTTTCCGGGAATTGACACTCAGGATCGAGACTCTGAAGAAGAGCGATCGACCTGAGGATATCAGCTTATGTAGTGAACTCGAGGGGGGGAAGATGCTCGGTGTGCTCATTGCCGAAGATGCAGTGGGGGAGCGTCATACACTTTATGCCTTCTCCGGGCAGCTTGGCGACACCGGTTTCCATCATCCCGACTTTGTCGGGCCTGTCTTCGATTATCTCTATCCCGACGGTCATTTCAAGACAAAGGAGGCTGACATATCCCGTCAGAACGCAGAGATATTCCGATTCGAGAAGGGGCCTTTGTCCGATATAAGGAGAGAATACGAAAGTGCGAAAGAAAGACTCGATGCCGAGGTGGCAGCATTAAAGGAAAAATATCGCTTGTCGAAACAGGAACGGGATGCGAAAAGAAAGTCTGGAAGTGTTGATGAGTCAGAACTAACTGCTATGATTCGACGGAGTCAGTTCGAGAAAGCGGAGCTTCACCGCTTGAAGAAGAAAATGACTGCCGACCTTGTGCCCTATGAGGTCAGGCTGAAAGAGGCCGAAGCTGAACTCGAGTCTATGAAGGAAAAACGTCGCTCTGATTCCGAAGCATTGCAGAAATGGCTGTTCGATAGTTTCATGTTGCTCAACGCACGCGGTGAAAGCCGTAGCCTAAGTGAGATTTTTGCTGAGACTCCACTGAAAATTCCGCCTTCCGGTGCAGGCGAGTGTTGTGCACCAAAACTTCTGCAGAATGCCTATATCCAAGGCTTGACTCCGATTGCAATCGCCGAATACTGGTATGGCCAATCCAAAGGAGGGGAGCTGCGCATTCATGGTCACCATTATCCGGCATGCAGGGGCAAATGCCTGCCTGTGCTGACATGGATGCTTCAAGGGCTCGACATAGAGCCTCCTCTTGACAGTGAATCCCGATATATCGCACATAAAGATCCGGAAATCATATTCGAAAATCAATGGTTCTGCGTAGTCGACAAACCCTCCGGTATGCTCTCCGTACCCGGCAAAGGATCGGCAGTTTCCGTACAGGAATGGCTTCAGGGAAAATACGGACCGGACCGAAAGGTGACGATGGTCCATCGCCTCGATCAGGATACGTCCGGCTTATTGATAGCCTCTTTTGGCCAGCTTCCCTACAAACTGCTCCAGACTATGTTTGCCATGCGACAGATTAAAAAGACATATATAGCAGTTTTGGAAGGTGATTATAAATCAAAAGACATCCCTCGCAGTGGACGCATTGAGCTTCCTCTATCTCCCGATTGGCTTGACCGTCCCCGCCAACGAGTGGATATGAAAGAGGGTAAGGAGGCCGTTACGGCTTACGAATTCATGGAGGCAAAGGAAGGCAGAAGTCGCGTGACGTTCCATCCCCTTACAGGCCGTACCCATCAGCTTCGCGTGCATGCCGCATCTGAAATGGGACTCGGTATGCCCATCATAGGTGATCGCCTCTACGGCATGAATGTCGGTAAGGCCCCCGATCGCCTTCTCCTCCATGCCCATAAGATAGAATTCAACTTCCCCATTGACGTCCAAAACTACAGCTTCGAATCCCCCGTCCCCTTCTAAATCCGGCCTCTGGTTTCCGGCACACAGCTTGATATCTCGCATAGCGAGTTGATGATCGCGTAGTGACGTGGCGTCTGCTTTTTCTCGGCAGAGGTTTCATGAGAAGCAGCCGCCTCTGCGTTATGTAAGTCGATTATCTTCTGCAATCTGTCTATGTCGGAGACGAGCGTTTCGCTCTGTTCGGCTTTCTCTTTTAGCCGCCGTCGGTAGAAGACTGTGACTGCGATTATGAGGGCCACAAGAAGTATCGCTATAATAGCCGACATCCACATCATCCGGCGTGTGGTGCCGAGTTCCTCATGCCGGCGTTCTGCTTGTTCTTTATAGTAGTCGCTTACTATGGCTGTATATGGATGGGTGAGGAGATGCTGACGGGAATCCACATACTTGCTATAGTGTCGGTTGAAGGCCTCATAGGCGTTCCGGTTGCCGCATCCTGCTGCCGTCAGAACAATTGTCAAAATGAGAGCTGCTGTCTTTTTCATGGTTACGAAATCATTGTTTTCATGGTTGCAAAATTAGGCAAAAAAACACGTTAATGCAAATTTCAGCGCGTCACACGGCGTTACATACGCTTATTTTGTTCTGATGATAAATATATATAAATCAATACTATAGTGGATTATGTCAATAAATATTTTATTACGATGTGTTATCAAGCGAAACACGCCTTCGGCCCGAGGCCAAAGAGGTGTCTTATTTCCCCGGAAGACTATTACGACATGCTTCATGATAGCCTTTTCGACATCGACTCCGTCAACGAGCACCTGCAGGCCTTCTAAGAAAGCGCGGTGCCTCCAGATAGCGGTTGATTCGATCTGCTGTTCCATGCGCCAGCAGGTTTGTCGTCAGGTGAAAATCTAACTCTACCCCTCTGTGTATAACTCCCCAAGCACACGATTGTGATGCGAACGCAGTGAGCACGCTCCATGAGTCCTTCTGCGTCCAGCCACTACTTTGTTTATATCCCTGAGATCCCAACACCCCTGCAGTCTCTGCGTGATCCCTTGACCGCGTCTCCAACCAAGTTCAATTCACTTTAAGAAAGCGCGACAGAGCCCAGGGAACTCTGCGTGAGAAAGTTGAGCTTGCGAAAGTTGATTAAATAGGATTATGCGAATAAAGAGTTTATTGATAGCCGAATAAATTGCGTGGCCGTTTATTCTCAGATTCAATGCGTTGTACAAGCTTTTGCAACGGTTTATTCTTATCATACCATGGAGAATCCTTTATTTTTATCCTTGTTGTCAATAAAGATTCTATTTTGGTTACAGCTTTCAGGATTATATCTGTGCTGCATACTGGTATATTACCGTTTGAAGCATACGTTGAGAGATATGCTTCTGAGGGATTATGAATTCCACGTCGTTTGCATACAAGCCAAGCCACGGTTTCTGCCTCGAATTCTCTCTGTTGAATAGTAAGATGACGTTCCTTATTTCTATCATAATATAGGTGTCTGCAAAAAAGATGACCCAACTCATGACAAAGAGTATGGAATTGACTTGCTTTGTTAGCCTTGCTATTGATACTGATGATAAAAGCAGAGTTTGTTTTGCCTTTCATAGAATCAGAAATATGGAATGTTACTTCTCCATTTGTAAAATGAGACAGATACCCCCCATACGTATTTACAGCTTCGAAACCGGTATCTACACATATTCCTAATTGTCCAAGATTATACATAAGATTATGTAGCTCATCATCTTGTGGATTGCCGGAAGTATTCAGCAGCATCTTATCCCAGTTCTCCAATATCTTTTCCTCTTCGATTTCAATAGTGCCGGGAATGTGTTCTGTATCTGCATATTCAAACATGCATTGTATGGGTCCAAAGTTCATCAAGGTAATTAATCTTTTGGCGTTTCTCTTAGGCCTTCTGTTATAGTTGGCCCATGTCTTACCGTTCAATACAAGTCTTGCACCGGGAAGTTGCATCTGAACCAACATGGCATTATATGGAGCGAGCCACTTAAATCTTCCAATAAATTCCAGCATTTCTTTGAAATCTTTGGTGTTCCTATATTCTTCCACAAGGAACTGCAACTCATCAATATTATCCTTGAATTCTTTTTCTAATTGTTTCTGGGTTGTTTCCTCAATAAAGATATGGTACCACTTCAATATATTTTCCGATAATGTATTATTTACATATTCAGGGCTATCCATATTCTCAGAAATATACTTAGGGACCAAATATCTGATTGCTTCATACGCAGACTTAATGTAAGGAAGGCTCTTTTCTCCAATATGATCCAGGCATGCCACAGAGAATTTCCTGAATTCCGGCACCTGAGATATAATATTATCACCATATTCAAGCACCTCGTTCAGAATACCCATTCGTTCTTTTTTATTGGAGGTATTCTCTTTGTTCATATTGCACTCCTTATTATTTTACACTTGGCTTAAAAGTTTATGATTCTGCAAATTTAATAAAACTTTCTTAATGGTGATAATTCAGCGGATGAATTTTTCTGGATTTGATACGAAAAAAGATGCCATAGAGAGAATTCTGTATTCCTATATATTTTGCACAAATACCCTTGCATGACATAAATTTTATGAGAGATAAATCGCAATTTACCTCAGGCGGCATGACTGATACCTGACCGTTCATAAGGAGTGGCAGAAACTCATCGCGCTGTGCCTGCAATTCTATTATTTCTCTAGTTTTAAGATTAATTGTATCCATTATACAGGATACTCTCTCATGGAAACAAGAGATGATATGATCTGGGGGTAAAATTATAGGAGCTTGCTTAAGATAATCTGTTTTAAGATTCTTAAAAACACTCCCGCTTGCAGTATTAACCAGCATATTACGAAGGTCTTGTATCACAAAATAAAGATAGTATTTCAATACTTCAGAATATTTTGTTAAAACTAGCCAACCGTCATGAACACATGCTTTTATCCCCATATATTTAGGGATACCTGGAGTGGCACTGTTGGAAACTATAAGAGTCTCAGGCAAAACTGTTACTGACTTATTAATGCCCTGATCAATTATGTGCTCTTTTATGACATGTATAAAAGGAGAATCACAAGATGTGGCATCAGAAATTTTGAGCCACGGCATACCTTTATGTGTTTCATCCATAAAAGCATCAATTGGACGAGGTGAGGCTCCACGATTAACTTGACATATTTTGTCAAAACTGCTAAAACTCCATCTATATGGATTATTGTGCTTTAACTTCTCATTCCAAACCATCTTGCCGCCGGAAGATTTATAAGGTCTACCATTCTCGTTGGGGAAGTCGAACTGCACAAACCAGTAGTCGTAGAGCTGACGCGCCATCGCCTCTAAATTGCGATTTATATTTGGCTATCTGCAATATTTTTACTAACTTTGAGTATGATATACTACCATTATACACCACTGAAGGCTTTTTTAAGTATTCTTCAAGAGAATTCGAGTAAGGACAAAGAGATTTGCTTTTGGGCTACTCGTTATGACTGTTTTAGAGATAAAACAGAGTATAAACATGGCATCGCAAAAATGTATTCAGCTCTCGACGCTTTTGAAGATCAGTCTGGGGTTCCAGAGGATAGAAAAATTGCTCCATTTTTCGATCCAACAGAAGTTGAACGAGCAATAGGATTGCCAGTCCCTTATGTCATTTCGATTTCGGCACGCAATGATAATGAATATATGTGGGAGAATTATGCTGATCACAGTCAAGGTGTCGTTATGGAGCTTGAATTTAATAATCTCAAAGGGTTTTACGATGCAGCTTTATATTCAATCGAATCATGTATCTATGATTCTAGAATAACCGATGAAGATCTGTATCAACTTATTAAGAATAAATATTTTGAGATAGCTGGTACAATGTTGGGAAGTAACAAAGAACTTGCTATTCCTCTTTTGCGAGATAATCCTTCAGCATTTGTTCGGTTTATTGCTATGTATCTTTTGGCGTTTGTCGCCCCACGATTCAAAAAAGATGAATTTATAGAAGAAGAGGAGACTCGAATTATTATTTCTTCTCCCAAGAAAGAGTATAACAGCCTATTGGACAATGTGCAGTGTCCGGATGTACTCGAGAATATCGTAACGGAGGTAAAGAAATTTGTTGACTGTGAAAAACAACGGCCTGATAACGGTAATTTCTTCCGTGAAATCTTTATGCCAATCTCTGTATTAAAGCTGATATATGTCAAGGTAGACAAACAAAAGCACGAGGTAGAAGAGATTCTAAGAGAGAGAGGATATTTCCATATCCCAGTTGAAGTAATGGCATAGAGTTAGAGTTCTACGTCTTTATATCCTATTCAGCGTTTTTTGTGTATAATAGTTTGTTAAAACTCAAATAAGATGAAAGACAAACTATTGGATAACACTATCGCAAAAATGAGCGGTAGTTTGACACCTGCGCAGTTGTATGAGCTGCGCAAAACGCTCGAACAGGAGCTTAGCGGCTATGAGATTGTTGTCGCTCCATGTCAGAAAGAAAAGACTAAGCAGGCTAACGATGAACTGCTTGATAGTTTCATATCGGCAAAACGCATTGAGGGTTGTTCTGATAAAACCCTGAATTATTACCGTAATACTATCTGTGCATGGCTTACAACCATTAGCATGGAACTCCGTGATGTTACAACAAACGATATCCGACGCTATCTGTCGGAGTTTCAGGCAAAAAATAATTCAAGCAAGACAACAATTGACAATATACGTCGAATCTTTTCGAGCTTCTTCTCATGGCTTGAAGATGAGGATTATATTGTTAAAAGTCCAGTTAGGCGGATTCACAAGGTGCGGTCGGAAATAACGGTGAAAGAAACCATAAGTGACGAACAGTTGGAAACGCTCCGCGATTCATGTTCTGAATTGCGTGATTTGGCAATGATAGACTTCCTCGTTTCCACCGGTGTACGTGTTGGAGAGTTGGTCAAAATAAATCGCTCTGACATTAACTTCAACGAACGCCAGTGTGTGGTTCTCGGAAAGGGTAATAAAGAGCGAACTGTCTATTTCAATGCTCGCGCCAAAGTGCATCTTCAAAACTATCTTGCCACACGTACTGACAATGAAACGGCTCTGTTTATTTCACTATCAAAGCCGAATAACCGATTGACAATAAGCGGAGTTGAAAATCGCCTACGAGAGTTGGGACGCAATGCAAAAGTTGGACGTATCCATCCCCATAAATTCCGTAGAACATTAGCAACGATGGCTATCGACAAAGGGATGCCAATAGAGCAAGTGCAACGATTGCTCGGACACTGCAAGATTGATACAACACTACACTATGCTATGGTTAATCAAAACAATGTAAAAATAGCCCACCGTAAGTTCCTCGGATAGCCTGAATCTCAGGATTTTTCATTAACTTTGCAGTCTAAAACGCTGCAAAGTATGAAATACGTAGCAATAAAAGACATTGTACATAGCGTATCTCAAACACACAAGTTTGAGAAAGATCACTTAAAAGCAGTTAACACCTCAGATGTACTCGGAGGTGTGCTCTTTGATGTTCCATATTCTGAGACCGCTTTACTAAAAGGACAATTCAAGAAGACTATTAGATTTAATGATATACTCTTTAGCGAAATCAGACCTGCAAACCGTAGATTTGCTAGAGTAAATATCAAGGAAACTGCTGACTATGTAGTTTCTACTAAACTCATGGTGCTTCGTAAGTTCAATGATAGTGTAGATCTTGACTATTTCTATTATTGTCTTACTAATCAGTCATTTCTTGAGACGCTTCAACGTAGAGCAGAGAATCGAATTGGTTCGTTTCCTCAAATTACATTTGATTTATTAGGTGAGTATAAATTCCCTATACCGACTTTGGATGAACAGAAACGTATTGCTTCTGTTATTGCCAACATCGACTCAAAAATCAATGTTAATCGTGAGATAAATCGCAATTTAGAGGCGATGGCGCGTCAGCTCTACGACTACTGGTTCGTTCAGTTCGACTTCCCTGACGAGAATGGCAGACCTTACAAAACTTCCGGAGGCAAGATGGTCTGGAATGAGAAGTTAAAACGCGATATTCCAGAAGGATGGGAGGATAGACGATTAGATTCTCTCGCAAAGATTTTTACAGGGAAGAAAGATGTATCTAAAGTAATATCTGGCCCTTATAAATTTTTTTCATGTGCTCCTGACCCAATACCATCTAACGAATATATATATGATGGTGATGTAATATTGGTATCTGGAAACGGGAGTTATACTGGACGTGTTATGTTTTATAGTGGCAAAGTCGATTTATACCAGCGTACCTATGCATGTAGTGGTATTGATGAGAGTAATATGCCGTTCTTATATTGTACAATAAAAACTTTGTTTGAGCCTTATCACTCAGGAGGTAAACATGGTTCCTCAATACCTTACATTGTCTTAGAGGATTTAGCCGGTTTTAGATTTGCATATCACAAAGAAACAGTTGAGAAGTTTGTTGACTTAATCAATCCAGTGTTTTACAAGTTTATCTTTAAAGAAGATGACGAAAATACGCTTTTAGTTAACACACGAGATAATCTTCTTCCTCTATTGATGAACGGTCAGGTATCAGTCATGCCGCCTGAGGTAAATTGCGATTTATCTCGCGATTGAGGGCAATTTTTCGATCAATGGATTTAAGGAGCTTACCTATTAGCTTCTGATTATCAAGATCAGGAATGAAAACTGTAAGATCCTTGATCCTATCTGGCGTTGTGTGTCGGATTTTTGTTTGCTGCGCCCCTGCTGCTAATTGCTTTTTTACAATTTTTGTGGGTAAAAGATAATAACAGAAATCCCTATCCAATTTTGATTCGTCTGGAGTAACCAATGCTGTATCTTGACTTTGGATGTACTTCTCTGATTTTGGGATAATCGCAGTACTTCCAAGCAATCCAGGAGTCTGCTCAGTTAATGGAGTAATAATATCACCTTCGTTGAGAATGAACTCTTGCTTTATTACACCTGTGAAAAACAAATCATTTTTAGACGTATTTTCTTTGAATCCTCCATTCTGATAATCAAAGTTGCCGAGTGTGAGTCGTATCAACTCACCCTGGGAAGCATAATATTCACCAGACAGAGATGCACCACGACGAACTTTCACAAGATCCCCCAATTTATATTTCGTTAGCTTCATATCAATGACGCTTTAGACGTTTTTCGAGTACAGACTTTCTTGTGTAGAGTTCCCTTTCGCTATGTGACATTGGGAAGCGAGTGATTTCTACAATAGAATCAAATTCATCTTTTAAGGATTGATATTCATCGTTACGTTGCTTTCGATATATTCTATAAGGCACAATAATTGCAGCCAGAACGGCAAGCAACGAAAACAATCCAGCATAATCATTAAGCCAATGAATAAATTTTATAAATTGCATAAGTCTATGTTTTAATGTAATTAATCTTTATCGAATAATCCCTTAATTTCCTTGTCGAAGTCGGAGTCTATGTGTTGGGTTGGATTGAAGAGGTCGTATTCAGCTTTGGCTTTTTCCTTTGCTTCCTTGGCTGATACCGTGCCTTTATTGGGGAGAATCTTATAGTCGTTGAAAGTCAGGAATTTATTAACGCTTGCGGCAAACTGTTCCATATTGAATACGTTGCCGCGCTCTATCTGACTTTCTATATAATCAAAGTAAGAAGTTACGGTGCGTTCGAGGGAACGGATCTCTTTTTCGGAGAGATAGTTTTTTGCTATGGATACATCAGATTTCAAGATTCTGCCATCGGGCGCATGTTTCCATGTAGTCAGACCCATATTGGGTTTAGTATGGTCGGCACTTTCGTGTATGATTTCAGCTGCCGTATGACCTGTAATAGCATAATGAAAACGATTCTGTACCATAGCGTAAAAATCTTTAGTCGTCGGAGCCAGCCGATCATAGTCAACACTACATTCGGCATATATATCAGTGATCTGCTGCCAGATACGACGTTCGCTTGCCCGGATGGAGCGAACTCGCTCCAGAAGTTCGCGGAAATAGTCCCGGCCAAATATGGCATTTCCTTGTTTCAGACGATCATCATCCAAAACAAATCCCTTACGGATGAATTCATTTAAAATTCGGGTAGCCCACTGCCGGAAGCGCGTTGCCTTCTGGCTATTGACGCGATAGCCTACGCTGATAATAGCATCGAGATTATAGAAGGAGGTCTTATAATTCTTACCATCAGCGGCAGTATGTGCAAATTTTGCACATACTGAATCTTCTTGCAGTTCACCGCTTTCAAAGATATTCTTCAAATGTTTGGTGATGACCGTGCGATCGACATCAAATAGCTGAGCCATGACTTTTTGGGTAAGCCATATAGTCTCACCTTCAACATAGACCTGTACGCTTCCGCTCCCATCCGGAAGATTGTAGAGTTGAAATTGAATATCAGCCATTGAATTTGAGTGTTTTGAGTTGAGCGAGTATTTCGGCTTCGAGGCGGTGGCTTTCTGCAAACATTTCGGTAAGCTTGGCTTCATAATCAGCCATACGCCTATTAAACTCCTCTTCAGTTATATCGACATATTCAATCTTGATGTCGAAGTACTGTCCTGCCGAGAGCGAGTAACCCTTTTCCTTGATTTCCTCATAGGAAACAGAAACAGAAAATCCATCTTCTGCTTCTCTATTCCTGAAAGTATTTACAATCTTATCAATCTCTTCGGAACGCAGACGTTTCTTTTGATTATTCCCTTCCTTATACTCTTCTCCAAGTTTTGACGCATCAATAAGGATTACCTTATCGGAAGACTTGGAATTGTCGAAGAAAAGTACGGATACATTCGTACCGGTATTTGCAAAGACATTCGAGGGCATAGATACCACCCCATGAATAATCTTATTATCCACAATATATTTAAGAATCTTATTCTCAATACCGGACTTAGCCGTAATGAAACCGGTCGGAATTACGATAGCTCCCTTACCGTTGGGCTTAAGAGAGTTGATCACATGCTGAATGAAGCAGGTGTATATAGCCATACTCTCCTTCTTCTTTGCAGGTACATTAGGGACACCGGCCCAGAAACGAGCCGGTTGCGCAGCGATTTTCTCGCGTGTATCAGCAAAATCCATCTTGAATGGTGGATTAGAGACAACATAGTCAAACTGACGGATAGCGGTACCTTCATCATTCTTGTGATAAGGTGAAACCAAAGTATCTCCCTGAATGGCATGATCAAGCGAAGACACAAGTCCATTGAGCAGGAGATTCAACTTCAGCATCTTGTTGCTACGCTGCGATATATCCTGTGCGAAAATAGTACATTTGCTGTTGCCAATTTGATGTGCGAGAGCCATAAGCAGAGTACCGGTACCAGCGGATGGATCATACGCCTCTATATTATGGAGATCATCATCTTCATTCACGAGAAGACGCGCCATGATGGTAGCAATAGCATGAGGAGTGTAGTACTCGGCATACTTGCCGCCACCGGCTGTGTTATAATCTTTAATCAGGTACTCAAAGATAGTAGCGAAGAAGTCATAGCCTTTTTCATCCGAGAAAGCCTCCTCAAATGAGAATCCTACGAGTTTGTCGACCAAAGCACGGGCAAATGCCGGTCGTTGGTCAATATCGGTGACGTAAGGAGTCAGTCGCTCAAATAGAGGAATTTTCGTATTCTGAGTAGTTTGAGTTGAGAAAATATCGATGTTCTGCTCCGCTATATCGGTCATCGTAGCATCGAATATCTCATCAAAGTTTCCCTTACTCTGACTGTTCCATAGCATATAAAGAAGATGCTGAGGCTGGAGCCTCAAAGATTCCGGGGGCAGGAACATCAACAGCAACTCCCGCTCAATATCGTTCAGTTCAGAGTAAGCGAGTTCCCAATGCTCCGCGTCGCTAAGTTTCTTGGCAACCGGACTTTTTGACTTCTTCAGCTCATAGCCGAATTTATCATTAAGGAATTTGTATAGGAATATCTGAGTGATAATTTTATACTCGTTACCATCGTTGCCGAGTCCATAAGACTGGCAGGTAGCCTTCAAATCGTCGATAAGACGTATTGTTTTTTCTTTTAGATCCATTAGCTTGCTGCGTAGGTAGCATTATATTGGTTGAGGTATTGGCGAGCAATTCCGTTTCTTACAAATAGATAATCTTCGAGACTTGCTTTATCGCTTATCTGCGGGAAGTGAGAAAGCATATTTGCGATAATATGAAGCACAGTCTGCTCAAAATACGCATCCTTCTTAAGAATATCATTCTTGTCATATACCCTCTGATCCACATCTTCCTTGATCATATTGAGGATGACACTTATCTCGTGATCGCTGAATGTGAATATTGGTTTCTTGTCTGCCGCTTTCCTGTCGGAATTGATTTCCCGGATACGTTTGTGTACCCTTGCAAACTTTGCATCGCCATTGTATTTGCTAAGAAGGGCTCTATTGCTACGCTGAATATCCTTCAGTTTCGCTATAATCTTATCCAATGCCGCAGTCTCTTCATTGAATTTAGCAACGGAATCAATAACGAAGCCATGTTCTTTAAAGCGTTGGGTAAAAGCCTCTCTAAGCGAGATAAATTCCGGGTCATCCTGATCGATATTGTCAATGAAAGCCCGGATAGTATCACGCCATTTATCCTGCAGTTCGCGTCCTCCAGAAATCAATTTCAGTTCCTCTTCCCCTATCTTAGAGAAAGTGAACTCGATGTCCTGCATAGCTTCATTTACAAGAATCGCCGTCTCGGCATCAGCTGAAAAAGTCTCTTTCTGATTTATGACAGTTATATGGTGCTCCACTTCCCTAAGCATATCGGGAAGTTTCGTCAACTCAACGTGAGAGAAATTCTCTTTAAGGTCATCGTCTCCAAAGGTGCGAACAAGATTGCCGCAATCACGGGCAGCTTCAAGAGCCTTCCTAAGTTTCAGAAGCACCTGCTTATCTTGAATCGTGGACACCTCTGAGCTGAATTCCTCTACATTGTCCACCGTATAATCGAATAATACATCTCGGATATCCCGCATCGTGTCAAGTATTTCCTGTGGATTTTCGATTACCTGGGTAAACGTATCGGTCACACCAGAACCGTCTTCCTCCGGATCATTGAAGCGGTTAAGCTCTTTAAGGTAAGCTTCGTTGGTCTCCTCGAAATTTCGTTTTATATCGGCGAAATCAATCACGTAGCCATATCGATTGTTTTTGTAGGGACGATTGACTCGAGTCAATGCCTGAAGAAGATTATGATCTTTCAGTTTCCTGCCGAAATAAAGTCGTTTTAGTCGAGGCGCATCGAATCCGGTAAGCAACATGTTGAAGACAATAAGTACATCGACCGTCATATTCTTCTTGAAATCCTTGACGATCTGTTTTCGAGTCTCCTTGTCGTCAGTATCATGTAAGATAAGCCTGGCTTTGAGATTCGTAGGGAAAGAAGCTCCTTTATTGAGTTCGCGCTGCACCTCATCCCAATACATGGCTATATTGCGAGCCTGTCCACTTGTCTCACATATTATCATACCCCCTAAGGTATCATCACCATGCTGACGACGGAAACGAGTCAAGTCAGTAATGATGTAACGTATCAGTTCCTTTACATAGTTCTCATGCTCAATAATGGCGGACTTTTGAACATCCTTCTTCTGGACAAGCTGCTCCATCTTATCCATTATCTGAGATAGTTTCTCCCGGTATGAGGTTTCTATTTCCTCACGAATTATCTTTAGGGTATAGCCATCCGCAATCGAACGGTCATAGTAGTAGGTGTGGAAATAATCACTGAAAACATTGGCCGTAGCCTTCTCCTCTTTAAGCAATGGAGTACCGGTGAGAGCAATCTTGATGGAGTTTGGATCAGCATCAAATAGGTTAGCCAAGAAACAACCGCCCGGACGATAACCACGGTGGGCCTCATCGAGTATAAACACCCGTTGGAGATTAGTGGCATAATCAGGGAGGCTCACCTTTTCCTTGTCCTCAGCAAACCTCTGGATATTTACGACCGTAATCTCCTGCTTTCCGCTGGCTCCTTGTTGGGAACTGTTGTTGCGGAACTGCTCCATGAGTTCCTTACGAGAGTTGGCAGTAGTGACGACAAGTCCTCGAGCCTCAAACTCTTGAGTAGCCTGCTCAAGAAGATCAAGACGGTCAACTATAAAATAGAACTTCGCTACCTTATCCTGTCTTGCAAAGTAATCGTTGAGATAATAGGCAAGATGATAAGATAGAGCTGTCTTACCACTCCCTTGGGTATGCCAAACCACACCTGCCTTCGCCCCATTATCAAGATGATCCTTTATAGCCAATGCCGCAAACATCTGTTGATAGCGCATGATATGCTTCTGGTCGGTGATTTCTATTTTTCCATCGACTTCTCGCTCAGAGCGAACATACGCTATTCCGTATTTAAGAATGAAGAGTAGACGCTCCGGAGAACACATAGATGTTAGAATCCTATTGGTAGGTGTGTTTATATCAAGATTGGTCTTGTATTCGGGAGTGGTGTGGATAACCTGACAATTGAAATCCTTTAGGATTTGTTTCTCTACCTCCTTATTGATTTGCTTATACGAAAAGTTTCGATTATAAGGGGCTACATCAGAGTTAGCCCTATTTTCCTCACGGAAGCAATTGAATGGGGCAAAGTCTCTTGCTGCAGTACAGTAAAAAGCACCTTGAAGCGGGACAATACCGCCCATGGTATCATATTCCATATTATTGGAAAACAACATCAGTTGGGTTATATTGATAAAGGAGCGGAAACGCTTGTTGGGGAAACGCTGGAGATTCATGCGCTTGCTTTCCGCAACCATTCCTCCACTATTGTTGGGTTTCTTTACCTCCACAAACACCAATGGGAGCCCATTGACAAATAGCGTTATGTCAGGGCGGAACTCATCATGGCCGTTTTTGCATGTAAATTCAGCCGTAAAATGAAAGACATTTTTTTCGGGATTATCGTAATCAATCAGTTTAACCGGGGAGGCAGCCTTGAGCCTCTTATAGAAGGCATGACCAAGATCATCATTCTTCAGTTCATTACGAATATCCTGAAGAACCTGCTTTGCCATACCGGCATGGTCAGGATTGAGTTTTTCAAACTGAGATGTAAAAACTTCCAAGAGGATATTGGTGGAAGGATCATAGACCTTGCCGGCATCCTCTTCTGAGATTTTTCCGAAATATCTGTAGCCGATACGTGTGAGATGCACCATCGCCGGCATCTGGACTCTTGTAGCTTCATTGAATTTACTCATGTTTGCGGTAAGTTTTATTCTTCAACTACTTTACTTTCTGACAAGTCAAAGGATGTAAGCTCCGGTGTTTTTTCTTCTCGGCCACTGACTTGTTTCCCTGTGGCATTCTCTATTTATGGAACGGATTATATTGTCTTTCCAGATCCAACATCGTTTGAAATCAGTAAGTTGAATTTTACCTTCGTCAATAGAGCGGAGAATATCGGATATTGATTGATTATTTGAAGTAATCATATTATTATCAAGTTTTAAATATAAATTATAAAGAACTCTAATCTCATTTTTAAAGAAACCTTTATCCTGTAAGTAGCAAGATACAGCTTCTTAAAGAATAGAGCCTTTAGAAAATATGCAATATATCGCAAATTTAAGTAAATCTAAGGAGATTTCAAAGGGATTAACTGAATTTTTGAAAAAAAGATATTCAAATTCAGTTTCCCGAGCCTCCCTTTCTCTCTGCCCCAAGCCGGAAGCCGCAGGATTTCAAATGCCCCGATTTATCCCGGTGCTCCGGGCCTTTGGCTCGCCTTCAATATATCCACGCGGCTTGTCCCCATTCTGATAACTGAAGACTGAAAACTGACAACTTTTTACTAGAATAAGGTGTTACCCCCTACCAAAACCCTTATCTTTGCTCCAAATCTCAAACGATTAATCATTAATCATTCATAATTAATCATTATGCACAATCCATATACCGGCCACTTGTCACCCGGCTTCCGCTTCTGTTTTCACGTTCGGGCCATAGCTCACCGGTCCATCTACCTCCCCCTCGTGATGAAGAATCATCATAAAATCAAACGACTCTTAAAAGGAGAGTCTCCCTTGTCCGCATTCATCGCCCTGTACTCTCTCCGGTAAAGGTATCGGAGCATTTCTACTCAAAGGCGCAAGGCGGAGCTTGTAGGCTCTTCCTCGCGCTTTTTTTGTATAAATCGCTGGTGTGAGTTTTGCCGGGGGGAGTGGAGTGCACTCTCCCCGGCGGATTTGTAAGCTGTTGGGTTGATGATTATGTCTTATCGCAATTGCCTGTATGGCTATTAAAGCGGAATAAAGAAACCGGTGTGGCGGAGGATTCCTCTGCTACACCGGTCAAAAAACGTTGTCGCGTCTCGCGTCGGAATCCACTTATGCCATACGGCTTTGTTGCGACCGAGGCCGCAACTTTCGGGATTCTGCAAGACGGGACGCAGATATGTCTGATTTTAAGGGAGAAGAGCCGTCCCATCACTTTCAGTCAATAGTTGGAGCATATATGACTCCTACATGTGGCCGAATTGCCCAGGTGATGTAATCTCCCTGCGGAAACCCCTGCATAATGCACTTTTTAAGCAAAAAACTCGCTGTCGGTTTCCGATTGCGGTGCAAAGTTACGATAATAATATCGAATTTGCAACTTTAGAATTATGCTTTTCAGCAGTTTTTATCTATCCTCATCTTCGGCGAGTCCGTCGTAGTCTTCGGGCAGCTCGCCGAAACGGCCGTTGCGGAGATCGTCGATCCACTGCATCCAGTCCTGTTCCTTGTCACCTTCCGCAAACATTTCCTCGATGTTGTCCATATCGAAGTCGGGGTTGATCCAGGAGTAGCCCCCTCCCGCTGCCGAGTCAGCCTCGATGGCTTCCATTATCTTGCGGAGGTCTTCAGCATTTTCGATGCGCTCTACGGCGAAACCTTCTCCGAAATTCCGCTGGCTGCTGTCGGCTCCTATGGAGGAGTCGCGGAAGAGGTTGTCGATCTCGGTCAGTGCTCGGTCATGCTCAAGGAGATCTGGATTGTCTGAGTTTATGAACGCGTCCATCTCGCTCTTATAAAAAGCGGAATGGAGGTCGTTTGCGTCGTCTTCCATATAGTTGCCGTCTTCGAAGGTTTCGTCGCATACTCCGAGATATTGATCGTCTTCATTAGGTGTATGAAGCGTCTCACGCCAGATGGCGACACGTTTTTCGATCTTAGCCATGTCGGCGTATACATTTCCTTCGCGGTCAACACGACACATGCTTAGGACAGGATAGAGGAAGTCGAAATCTCCACGCCATCCTCCGTCGGAAATGGTGAGTTTGCCTGTCCAACGACCGTTTACTTCAAGGTAGGGAAGGTCTTCTATGCCTTTTTCTGCTATATGATCGGTGATGGTCTGGTGAATGCGCTCCGCGAGATTAGGAGTGTCTAGTGCGGCATATTTGGCTATGAGCTTGGTACGTGCCATAAGTAGAGAGATTTTTGTTATTGTTGGTAGATTTCTGTGGCAAAGTTACAAAAAAACGGCTATATATGCAAAGAAAGGCAGAAAAATGAGTCTGATCTATGGTATTTTTTCTGGTTTTATTTGGATGTGTCGGGAATTATGAGTAGTTTTGTGAGATGTATCTTTCGTTAAGAGCGCAAAGGAAGTGGAAGCGCTGAGAAACAAAGAATAGGAATAACTGACTAAAAATCTGACATCATGGAAACCAAGGAAATCATACAGTTTGTATCAGCCGGATTCGATAAGGCGAAGGCCGGAGCTGCCGTTGAGGTGTATGCTTCAATCGTCAATAATCCTGATATGCGGGTCCTCCCTCTAAAAAGCCACTATCCTTTCGGCTGGATCATATACTATGCTCTTCATCAGAGTCCGGCACATGCAATCAGGGAGAGAAAGCAACTTCTCGCAAACTATCTCAGCCTAAACGTCGCTAAGCCACACAAACTTCATTCCATGATATTGACCGAGGCTTTCCGACTCTATAAGGATGCGTCGGATGCCGCTACAGCAGTAAGACTGAAGAGCCTGTCAAAGCAGGAATCGGAGATTCCTGCTTTCTCCATCGTTAAGTTTGTCGATCTTTGGAATTTCGCTCATATCCGTCCGACTGACTGGAACCGTAAGGAGCATGAGGGGAAGCTGCTGCCGTCAACCGTCGAGAAATTGATAACACATTATACCGATGAACTTTACAGTAAGCGCCTTCCCGCCTCCGAGGAGTTCATCGGCATCATCAATCAGGCGCTTGTAGCCTATCCACCGACTGCCAATCTATTCGCCCAGCGGGCACAGATTCATGAATTGGCGGGCGAAAAGGTGGAAGCTGTGGAGATGCTTCGAAACGCCATACTTGCTTCGTCGACAAAATTCCACCTATGGAGCCGACTGGCTAACCTTATCACCGACAAAGATGATCTCAGGCTAAAGGTAAGTCTGAATTATAAGGCTCTCCGCTGTCCCGGACAGGAAGATTTCAAAGGAAAGATACATCTTCAGCTCGCTGCGGCGCTTGCAGAGGGAGGTGCGTTTCCGCAGGCGAAGTGGGAACTTGACTATGTGAAGAATCTTTATGGAAGCAAGGGCTGGAATCTTCCGCGCCTCTATAAAGAGACGGAGAAGAAGATGCCATCGGACATTGAGGCTGCGGATCCCTCCGGTATATACAGGAAGGTGGAGCATATGGCGGAAGACTTCATCTATGAGTCGCTGCCGGAGATTCCGGTCAGGAAGACCTACCATAAACCGGGAACCGAGACTACGGACCGCTACGGCAAACGCCGCCCGGGACAGACGGCATGGAGGGTTACGGATGCGGAGGGCAACAATTACTGGTTTAATCCCGGCCGATACGGCATTCCGGAGGAGCTTCCTGCCGACACGCAGCTGGCCGTGAAGATATTCGGCGGGAAGGTGGTTAAAGCGAGAGCAGTTATTACAATAGTTCGTTAAAAATTTTGACTTGAAAAAGCATGCTGTAAAACATATCAATTTCTTTGATTTTCAACAAAA
>JAIECF010000144.1 GCA_029068655.1 Muribaculaceae bacterium
TTTCAAAATTATGGACGAAGAAAAGGAAGAATATCTTACAGATGAAGATAAGACATCCACTATCATAATAATGTACCCTGGTATAGACATAGATGATCCTATCAATGAAGAAGATGGTCCTGCTTCTAACATGGGATAAAGAACAAATAATACTGTTAAATAAACCGTGCCCAGCTATAGCTGGGCACATCATTAAGTCATCAATGATTGACTACTTGTTTTAACTTAAACAATAGTAAATAGATGCCGACTTTTGAAATTACCGCTCGCCACCAGATAGACCGTAGTGGTGGACTCCATATTGAGAAAGGCCAGACTTTTACCATCAATATCAACATGATGGGAATAACGCCTGTCAATCTATTTGGCAATTCACGTTGCACCGACCAGCTGCAGAGGCAGTTCCAGCTAAACGGAATCGATGTGCCCAAAACCGACTCAGCAGTCTACAGCCGTGGAGCCTGGGACATTAGAATAAAGTAATTATGAGCAAGAAAATTAAATGTCCATTTTGTGGGCACCGATTTGAGGAATCCGGATGGTCAAAAGCCGGTCGTTATGGAATCTATACGGCTGAAGGCGTAATCAAGATCGGGGCGCAATTAGCTGTTTCTATCCTCACTCGTGGCTGAAATTTTGTTATCTCCAATGCTGCGGGTAGACTGGCAGAAGGCGTAACTGGAGATGTTAATAATTTCACATGGGGAGGCTTAACCTGTCCCATATGTAAAAAGAATTTTGAGAACCCATGATTATCGACAATACTATTAGAAAATTGGGGTGCCTATGGGCTATGATATTATCTGTTTTAGTACCAGCATCTGCACGGGTTTACAAACTTGATGGTACGATAGGCAGCCAGTATCCAATCGTAATCGAGTTGCAAGAGTTTGATGAAGGATTGTACTCCGGTCAGTATGCCTACTGCTCCACTCTGCAAAAAAACGGTGATGAAAAATGCTCATGGTTGTTGATAAATCCGAGCTACAAAGCGCCGACACAACAATGGACTATAAGAGATTGTCGCCCGGAGCCTGTAGAGACATGGTATAACGTGAAGTTTGACGGAAAACGACTCACTGCCCAAATGAAAAACATTCAGGGCAAGAGTTATGACGTGGTCGCCACGGTCATACAACAAGCAAGGGATGATGCGCCGCTCACATCGTATTACAAGCGACACATTGGCGAGATGGTCTGTGACCTCGATATGTTCAACTATCTTCCCATAAAATTCCGGTTGATTAATCTTATGGAGCTTGAGTCCTACTTCACCTTGAAAAATATATATCAGACTCAAGGCGACATCGAATATTCCAAGGGGATGTTCTATGGCTCTGGATTTATGGCTCACCAGTGTTGTGACCCGGCCACCGTTTGGGCATACGACACTGACAACAACTCATTCTATATCTGGATTCGAATGGACAACAGCGACTATTGGTGGTCAGAATCCGGCAATATTCCTTTTAAATTTCAAGAAGTGGTGAATTCTCGATTCTAGAAAACCACTCCTGGAATAAAAGTAACGGAGTGGTCTTGGTGTTTAAAGACTTCGGCTCAAAACCGAAGTCTTTGTTATTTTTTGGGGGGGACAAAAAAAGAAAGGCCGTCACTGACCGTCTTATGGTTAGCTTAGCCTTTCGATGCGCTTTGGTTTCCATCACACAGTCTTTAGCTGATACGATGTACATCCTAGCTTTCATCCTTCGAATCGCAATGTTGCCGTTTTCTCTTCGAATGCGGCTGCGACCCGGAATATTTGTTTTGTTTTATGAAGAACTTCCCTGGGGATTGGTTCCCCGAGGGCTGTATATATTCTTCATTACTAAGGTTTTGAGGTGATATAAGCCGGTCGTTAGCAAATGGCATATATTCACCTTTCCGTCCCCCCGTTATCCTTGTTTATGTATGAAATATGTAAATATTATCCTTGGGGAATATGATGATTTTCTCCAAGGACGGGAGGCTTGTATTGAGCCTGTCGAAAAGCAACAAAGTATTATGAACAATGTCCCTGAGAAATTTCAGGATGACATAAAAGCGCTCACTAACTATATTGGTGAGAATAAGTTTAAACGTGGGCTCAACATTGAGCTTTCGCTTTCTGAATTGCTTAAGGCCGTACCGCGCAAGAGACGCAGGGCCGATGCTTACAACTCGCTTATAGCGTACTTAAATGATGAACTAAATATTACTTTAACCTTAAAGAACAGCAAAAAATGACAGAACAATTTTCATTTATCAGAGGCAGCGAAGCTTCTAAGAAGTTGTCACCGGAGTGGATGGAGGCGTTTGACAAGATAATGCCTGAGTGGCTGGGGCTGTTGGTGCCGGCTTATAATGTTTGCAAGGAGAGGGGCGCGTCGTTCTTCGAGGTTGCGAATGTGATTGATACGTGGAGCAATCCGGAGAGGTTTGACGTGGACGGGTTCTCGTATCAGCTTTGGAATAAGTCTTGGCCTGGGGAGTGCCCAAGGAGGGCTTTCGACGGCGCTGCTCCTGGCTGGGGCGCATGGGATTGGAAGGATTTGATGAGATGCCGCTATCCGCACTTATACGATGGTTACAATCCTGATTATAAAAGGATTGGAGTTGAGATGTCGGACTGGGCGACTTACCATTATTACTTCTCTCGGTATATGAAC
>JAIECF010000145.1:0-12925 GCA_029068655.1 Muribaculaceae bacterium
CCCATACATTGAAAATTTTAAAGTTATACTTTTAATTTTGCAAAGTTAATATTTAAGATCTTATCTTGCAAATTTTGTAAGTATTTTTTACTAACTCAACTTTCGTAAGCTCTACCTTTCTCACGCCTAGTACGCAAAGAATTGAGGACTGGATATTAACGAATTAAAACAAGCGAAACTTGAATTAATAAAAAATCTAAGAACTTATAACTCCCGGCTTATAATCGACATTTACTCCTGCCTACAACTTATAATTGAAAACTGAAAACTCCGCAACATATATATGAAAACAGCTCTTATAACAGGCGTTACGGGTCAGGATGGCTCGTATCTTGCCGAACTATTGATAGATAAAGGATACGACGTGCACGGCACTATACGCCGATCGTCGGTGGATTTCCGCGAACGTATCGCACACCTCGAGGGTCATCCGCAGTTCCATCTCCACTATGCGGATCTCGGCGACTCGATGTCTATTATACAGGTGCTCAACAAGGTTCGTCCGGATGAGGTCTATAACCTCGCGGCTCAGAGCCACGTTCAGGTTTCGTTCGACTCACCTGAGTTTACGGCTGACGTCGACGCGACGGGCGTACTCCGCCTTCTTGAGGGCATACGCCAGTGCGGACTTGCGGAGACCTGCCGTTTCTATCAGGCTTCGACTTCGGAGCTCTATGGAAAGGTGGAGGAGGTGCCGCAGAACGAGAATACTCCCTTCCATCCCTATAGCCCATATGCTGTAGCGAAGCTCTACGGTTTCTGGATCGTGAAAGAATATCGCGAGGCCTATAATATGTTCGCATGCTCGGGTATCCTCTTCAACCACGAGAGCGAACGTCGCGGCGAGACTTTCGTGACCCGCAAGATAACCCTGGCTGCGGCACGTATAGCGCAGGGAAAACAGGAGAAACTCGATCTCGGCAATCTCGACTCTCTACGTGACTGGGGCTACGCGAAAGACTATGTGGAGTGCATGTGGCTGATACTGCAGCAGCCTGAACCGGAAGACTATGTGATCGCCACAGGCGAGCAGCATTCGGTACGCGAGTTCTGCTTGTATGCGTTCAAGCGTGCCGGTATCGAATTGGAGTTCGTTGGTGAGGGCGTGAACGAAAAAGGTATCGACAAGGCCACCGGCAAGGTTGTCATCGAAGTCTCCCCTGACTTCTACCGTCCGACGGATGTGGTCAACCTCTGGGGTGATCCGACAAAGGCAAAGAAGAAGCTTGGCTGGGATCCGACTAAGAGGACCTCGTTCGAGCAGCTCGTCAACCTGATGGTGGACGCGGACATGGCAAAGGTGGCTGTGGAACGAGCCGGCGAGCAGGTCAAGCTCAACCTCGAGGAGTATCTTGAGAAAGGAATCGTCAAGTGATTCTTTCAGAGAATCACTTAAAGAGTTTCGGCGAAGCGGAGCTTCGCAGTATCGGAGGCTTTGCCTCAGTATTGGCGGCAAAGCCACAGTATCTCTTCATAAGTATCGGTGGAATTGCCGAAGTTTGGATGACATGTATTATTCATTTATTCTGATTCTTCTTAACTTTTAAAATTACGTTGGTGATGATCCTAAGAAGTTCTTGACAATCACTATGTAATTCGGAAAATCTGACATCGTCTATGTATTTTGTCTTATATAGAAGTCTTAACCAATAAAGGGTTTCATTAGCTTCTTTCTGAGCTATTGAAAGTTTATGGATATAGTCTGCTATACTTTCAGCATATTTCGATTCAGCAATGTTAGCTCCTATTGAAGTAGCTGCTCGGAAAACTTGATCGCTCATTCGTTTTTCCTTGCGATCTTCTCTGAGATATCTCTCAAGATCGACTATTTTAATAGCGAGAGCCTCAGCAAGCTCTGCCTTTTTATCATGATTTTCATTAGACATTTCTATCGTTTTTATAATTTCTCAAAATTATAAAAGAATATTGATAATTCAAAGTTTTGAACGATAAATTTCTAAATAATACTGCACAAAGTGCCGATACTGCGAACCCGATACTGCCCGAAGGGCCGATACTTTGCGGCAAAAGCCGCATGGTATTTGTTACCGGTTTTTTCGACCTTCTGAATTCCGGACAGGTGTCATTCCTCAAGGAAGCGGCCAGGTTCGGAGACCTTTACGTCGGGGTCGGGTCTGACTCGACATTCGAGGAACTAAAGGGACGTAAGCCGATATGCTCCGAGCAGGAACGGCTGTATATGGTAAAGGCCGTGCGCTATGTCAAGGACGCCTTCATAAATTCCGGATCGGGTATTCTCGATTTCCTGTCGGAGCTGGATCTCGTCAAACCTGACATCTTCGTCGTAAACGCTGATGGTGGCAATGACCTGAAACGTAAGTTGTGTGAGGATCGTGGGATAAAGTATGTAAGTATCGGCGCCGAAGGCGCAGTATCGGAGTCATATTGCAAAGCCAACACTGCACGAAGTGTCGATACTGATCCGAAGGATCCGATACTGCGCGCTGAGCGCGACAATACTGCGCCTTTGGCGCCGATACTGCGAAGCACACTTCCTTATAGAATCGACATCGCGGGGACGTGGATCGACCAGCCGTATGTATCGGAGCATGGGGCCGGGTGGGCCATCACTGCCTCCATCGAGCCTACCCATGAGTTCATGGAGCGGGGCGGAATGTCTACGTCGACACGCAATGCGGCGAAAAAGATCTGGCCCTTCGAACTTCCGGCATACAACGAGGAGATGCTTGCACGCATGCTTTTCTGCTTCGAGAACGATCCGGAAAACGAGGGGCACGTGTCGGGCGCACAGGATGCCATCGGAATCTGCGTGTCGGGACTGTCACGACACTACTATGACGCACATTACTGGCCGGAACGGATAGAGACAGTATACGACGAGGATATCTTATCCTGGTTAGAGGAACACGTGTGTGTGGTACCGATGTTCCCGAGAAGACCCGGATGCTCGGTAGTGGATGGGAAGGACATAAATCCTGAGAAAGTCAAGGCTCTTACAGATGCCGCCGCGCGTTGCTGGGACGCGATAATGGTGAAGGACCTCACGGCTTTCGCCGACTCCTTCCAAGCCTCCTTCGAGGCGCAGGTAGCAATGTTCCCGGCCATGATGCAACCGGGAGTGCAGGAATGGATCGACAAGGTCAGACCATATGCCCTCGCATGGAAGATGCTCGGTGCAGGAGGAGGCGGACATCTGCTCATCGTCGTCGATGAGATCCCCGAATTCGCCATCCCTGTCAAAATTCGCAGACGCGACTGAAAATCGGATTTGCTGTTCATCGAAGATTACCATAAGATACAAGAGACAGATACAAGGCGGTTAGGAAACCGCCTACCCATATGCGATACTGCGCAGTTATACTCTGAAAACTGAGAACTGAAGACTTAAGACTATCATGAACAAAGATTCAAAAATATATGTGGCGGGCCACCGTGGGATGGTAGGCTCCGCCATAGTTCGCGAGCTGAAGCGCCAGGGTTACACAAACATCATAACGAGAACCCATGCCGAGCTGGACCTCATCAATCAGCAGGCCGTAAATGACTTCTTCGAGCAGGAGAAACCGGAGTACGTCTTCCTCGCCGCCGCCAAGGTCGGAGGCATCATCGCAAACTCCGAACACCTTGCCGATTTCATGTACGACAACATGATGCTCGAGATGAACGTCATCCATGCCGCATGGCGAAACGGTTGCAGGAAACTGGAGTTCCTCGGATCCTCCTGCATCTATCCCCGCATGGCGCCCCAGCCGATGCCGGAGTCCTGCCTGCTGACCTCCGAGCTCGAGAAGACCAACGAGGCATACGCCCTGGCCAAGATATCCGGACTGAAGTACTGCGAGTACCTCAACCGCCAGTATGGTACCGACTACATCTCGGTGATGCCGACCAACCTCTACGGGCCCAACGACAACTACCATCCCGAGCACTCCCACGTGCTCCCGGCACTCATCCGACGCTTCCATGAGGCTAAGGAGGCCGGGCTGACGGAGGTCACCTGCTGGGGCGACGGTTCTCCCCTACGAGAATTTCTTTACGTAGATGATCTAGCCAACCTCTGCGTCTTCCTGATGAACAACTACAGCGGAAACGAGACCGTCAACGCCGGAACGGGCAAGGAGCTCTCCATAAAGGAGCTTACGGAACTGGTAGCCTCCATCGTCGGTTACGAGGGAAAGATACTCTGGGACACTACCCGCCCCAACGGCACCCCCCGCAAGCTGCTCGATGTCAGCAAGGCTACCCGTTTAGGCTGGACTTATAAGACGGAACTCGCTGACGGCATCCGTCTCTCATATGAAGATTTCCTTAATAATCCTATGAGAGCGGAAAGATAGTGTAGTGAGTATTAAGTATCGGAGGCACAGCCGCAGTATGGATTATAAGGTATGAAGTATGCGCGTCAGAGCCGCAGTATAAAGTATGGAATATAGAGTATGGTAGAATACATCATTATTGGCTTCATCGCCGCCGTCCTGGCGGCGATCGCTTTTTTTATGTGGCGCAAAGGGATCCGTCGCTGAGCTTGCAAAATTGAAAAAGAATTTGTTTTTTCAGTTTTTTATTCGTAATTTTACACTAAAACCATTTATTACGAAATAAGTATATGAAGAAATTCAGTAATCTTGTGATTGAAGCCGGTCATGAAGAGCTTGTAGAAATGTTGCGAACTTTAAAACGAACTCCGAGCAATACTTTCATCTATGAACCGGAGTTGTCAAACGATTATGCGGCTAATATCTTTCGAAAGCCGGATGAGACAGCCTGTTTTAAAGTTATCGGAGATTGGGCCTATGGATCCTCCATATGGATGTATATAACTGATGATCTCCTCAGAGTGGCCAATATTGTTCCTAAAGAGGCCAATCGTCTTACTATCTCACAATACAATTTAATCATGTCAAGATTCTTCCATGATTTTGTTGCAAAAGTCATCAATGAAAAATACGCCGTTTTCATTGACGGCGATAACCTCAACATTGAAAATATACTGCCTTCTGATACGTACCGTAAACTAATGCAATGGGAAGAAACATGTAATCAGGACTATCCGATCTCACACGGGATGGATGAAGAGAAATGGTTTGCTTTCCTTGTTTCCATATTCCAAAATGACGTGGATCTATCTCCATCAGATTTAGTGACCTGGCTGCAGGAGGATTGCGGGTGGAGGATGTCGTATCGTCCCGAACGATTCGCTGAGCTGAAATATGCATATGAGTATGGTTTATCACTTTTGAAATACGCAGACAGTCATGATCATCACCGTTAAGCAAGAGACTACATATTTAGACCTCTGGAATTTAATACCACCTGATATACCTGTTTTGTTTTGGGATACATGTGGACTTCTGGACTGTCTGCGTATTGTAACTCGCTTCAATAAGTCCCATATGGATAATTATTCATTCGTAGCTGAACGAATAATTGCTGGAGAGGTGGTTTCTGTCATCACTGATATGGTACGTCAGGAATTATTAGATAATTACGATGATGTATGTAACGAAGCGTCGAGGGAACAGAATAAGGCTATAGAAGGAGCTATTAGACTAATGGAACTGTTAGGGCTACCAGAGCCTGACATGCTGACGGTCAAGACTACCCTTTCTGTTGCAAATGTAGTTGACCGCTCTAAAAATATCTTCCATGATATTTTGAGAAACTCTTATCTGATCACTGACGACAATCTTTTCAGAGACTTTGCACATATGCGAATCATGGCTAAAATGCCACCCGCACATATCAAGCAAGAATACAAAGATTGCCATATATGGGGATGTGTCACTAATTGTGCCAGTATCAGACCTGATAAGAATAGGAAAGTATTTTATCTTACCAGCAATACTACGGATTACAGTGCCGAGGGATCCAAAGGGCAAGTTGCCGACCTCATCAAGCAGGATTGCGATTCAACCAAAATTGATTTCTCGTTTAATATCGGCGCGCTAAGAGCCGGTCTTTCTACTATCTGAATGAAACTTCTGTTCGCGTATATCGGTGCATTCCGCAACTTCAGAAACCTATCGGTGAATTTCACCGATAGCTATGAGTGTTTCTTCGACGGCAACCTGAGAATAAAGAAGATGGAGAAGGATCCTGCCAGGGACATTCTTTTCAAAGATTCACTTTTGAGGGACCTAAGCGTGGTAGTAGGGGAGACAGGATCAGGCAAGACAAATCTGTTTCAACTTATCGGAATGGGATCTGAATACAGAAGAGATCTTGACAAGGATACCAATTATCTTCTTTTATGGCACAATGAGAATTCAGATAGATTTACTGCCGAAATATGTAATCTGCGTCCGGACAATCTTCAGTTTGATCTAGGATCCTATGAAAAGGATGATGATTTCATAAAGCTTATCGAGTTCGAAACCGGTGAAGAGGGACATCCGGTAAAAGTGGCTGAGATAGATCAATCAAAAAAATGGGATACATACATCGTCAACTGTTTCGATAAAGATGCATTCGCAACCCCACCATGCCCCGACACTCATGATGACGGTCTCAATCAGAATGACTATTTTCCCAGGCTTGTCGTGCCATTCAAACGAGTAAACATCGGAATCGCCTGCGAACATCTGCACCGATACCTGACCGAACTTCCGCAAGAAAACATCAAACGAAAGGCTGCTCTCAGAATAAACGCTTTCAACTGGTCGGACAACTGCCCTATCGAGATTGACAATCGGGTGGAGAAGCGACATTACTGGACGTACCGTGAAAAACGATACCAACGAAAAACCCGGAGACCAAAGTTCTACAAAGAGCAGACACCGAAATATCAGTTTCTGCACGATCTTCTGGCCGATTATGCACTCTACCTAAGAAAATGGGCCGAGAATGCTATTGATGAAACCATCATTAACAATATGAAGATGATCCTCAGGGGCAACGACATCCCATATCCTCACAACTGCGTTCCCGACATTTTCCGATCGGGTGCAAGCATCCCTGAACTCCTGAAACGCATCGAATGGCTCGGAAGCTTCATCGATTCGAATTTCGACGATTTTTATGGAGAAAGAGGTCTTATATGGCAGATTTCCTCGGATATAAAGGATATTTATGAGATTCTCAATACGTTTGATGACAGATATTTCACGGAACTGACATTTACCTTGCCAATAGTGGATATGAATTTCTCAGACAGGCGTATAAACGATCTTTTTGAACGGATGACGGCATACCATGACGATGAATACGGGATCTTCACCAAGGAACTTCTTCCTTATACAATAGAAGGGATCAGTTCGGGAGAATACCAGTACGCAAAGACCCTCGGAGCCATTGACGAATTCTGCATAAGAATGAAGGTATCACAAGAAAGGAGCAAGAAGGAATACATTAGGCCAAACTTCATCCTTCTTCTTGATGAACCGGATGCATATATGCATCCGGAACTCTGTAGGAAATTCGTGAGTCTGATGAACGAGATACTAAGCAAAGACTCAGAAGGGTCGCAAGTGCAGATATTAATGTCAACTCATTCTCCATTCATGCTCTCCGATGTCGTAACAGGGCAAGTGATACGTCTACAGGCCGATGAGTACGGATATTGCCGTATTCTTCCAAAAGGAAGAAAAAGCACTTTCGCGGCAGGAATACATTCAATCATGGCTAATGATTTTTTCCTTAAATTCACTATTGGAGAATACAGCCGAGAAGTGCTTATGAGAATGATGGGCGAGTTAAAACAAGTGGGTGCCAGAGAGAAAGGACCTCAGGAGTCACGTGATATCATCCGACACGCTTCAGTAATTGTCCCAATTATAGGAGACAAAGTAATGCAGCATTATTTTTCTATTCTTCTTGAAGACGCAAAAGCAGCCATTATCCATGATACAACTGGAATTTAACAATATCGAAGATCTCAAGAATACACATTTCAATGCAGTGCTCGACTATGTCGAACACCGTAGCACACAGGAGCAGGACGAGCTGTTTAACGATGTAACACGCATTACAGGATACCACATGCAGTCACGCCCTCATCTCGCCTACTCCTGGCTCAGAGACTTCATTCTTGCAGATGTGACAACTCTTGAAGATTGGGTTCGTAATCATACCGAGAATCTGAAATTTCAGTTTTTCAAACGACTGTATCTTAACAGATTTGCAAATAAGGATGCGTATGTTGACAGTAATGGCAGATATAATGCGTACACCCTATTGGAAATGATGGACATAAAGGTATGCCCATATTGCGACGATGAGCAAATGGATATACTGCATCCTGCTCAAGGAGATCGTCGGACATGCGACTTCGACCATTTCTATCCTAAAAGTGACAGTCTGTATCCCGCACTCGCTATGTGCTTCTACAACTTAATCCCGAGTGGAAAAGGATGCAATAGCATTATGCTTACTTCACCTGTAGCAGCCAATCCGTATCATACGGATATCGAGAATTGGAGCCACTTTGAATGCGACATTCCATTGGGTGCTAATCTTGAGGCCCTTCCCATTGAAGACTTCTCAGTAAGACTTAAGACCACAGGCAGGATGGGCGTAAATAATGCCACCCTTGACATAGAAGGAAGATACAACCGCAGAAAGGAGACTGTTAGAAAATTTCTTAGAGCAGCAAGGGATTTCGAGGATGAGAAAATAGAAGAAATGTTGCGTCTGGGCATTCCCCGAGAGTATATATTAAGAATGAAGGAGCATTCTTTGGGAAATCCGTACCCTGCAGATAAAGGCCGGATTCCTCATCAGAAACTCCGACACGATCTGACAGGATATTGATTCACTATAAATGACTTACAATCTTACAATCATATTATCGTTTTTATGTGGCGTAGGGAGAGATGAGTCGCTGAAGTTCGGAGCGGAGACAAAAGAATGGCACAACTTTATCTTCAATTTTCTTGTTTATGTAGAAAACATTGCTTACCTTTGCAGAATCATGAGAAGAAATCATATAGTTGATAAAATCAGTGAGGAACTGAAAAGCATTGTTCCAGAGGCGGAAGTCATATTATATGGCTCCGAAGCCCGTGGTGAAGCTCGCCCTGATTCTGATTTTGACGTTTTAATACTCCTGCCAGACTCTAATGATATTCCCTCATATATTGCAAAACGAAGTGAGATTTCCGGCCGGATGTTCGAACTTTCACTTGATTTGGATGTCGAGATCTCACCATTGATACTTCCTAAGAATGAATGGAATGCCCGTAAGACTCCATTCACCATCAACGTCATCAATGACGGTATAAGGATATGAAAGAAAGAATTGATGCCGAGAGCAGAGACGAATATGTCTACTACCGTATTCAACGTGCACTCGAAACGCTTGAGGAAGCTGACTGTCTGGCTGATAATGGACATTTTAGCGGAGCTGTCAATAGATTGTATTATGCCTGTTACTATATAGTGACCGCGTTATTGATTTATCATGATATCGACGCATCTTCTCATACTGGTGTTAAATCGATGTTCGCATTGAAATTCATTAAGACCGGCATAATGGATATAGAGTTTGGCAAATTTTTCAATGAGATTTTCCAACTCCGACATTCTAATGATTACGATGATTTTACATTCTGTGATGAGGCAACATATAAAAATTACAGACCAAGGGCAGAAGCTTTGATTACCATCATAAAGAGCGATATATTCCCTGATTTTCACACATGACCTTATTGCGGGCTCGCATACCATCACGCGTTCGCAGCTGATGACGCTTCTGACAAGCGCTGTTTATTCGTTATTATCCTTCTATGCTCTGGTATAGCTTGCGGTAGAAGGGATGGCGGGTGAGGGTAGAGACGGAGCCGATGATGATGAGCTTCATGCGGGCCCGGGTCATGGCTACGTTCATGCGACGTAAGTCGCGCAGGAAGCCTATGTTGCCTTCGTCGTTGCTGCGCACAAGGGAGATGATGATGACGTCGCGTTCCTGACCCTGAAATCCGTCGACAGTGTTAACGGAAATCAAATGACGGAAGGGTTTGAAGAACGGAGTGCGCTTGATGAGGCCACGCAGATACTGCACCTGCGCCCGGTAGGGGGAGATGAGACCTACGTCGATGCGCTCGTCGAGGAAACGCTGCTTTCCTATTTTCTCAATGTAGGCCCGCAGGGTACGAACGGAGAATTCGGCTTCGTCGCGATTGATACGCCCGTGGCTCTCGCCGGCGAGGGCTTCCTTGAATGTGGGAAGGTCGTCGGAATCTTCAAGGCGGTTGGGAAACCGCCTACCCATGGCATTAGAATCTTCTGGGAGGTTAGGAAACATCCCTCCCATACCGCTTTCCGTAGGATCGATCCATTCGATGGGGGTGTCGAGATCGAGGATGCCACGATGGCTAACTTCGGGAGCTGCCGTCATGGCTCCACCGTAGAACCATTCGTTGGAAAAACGCATTATCTCACGATTCATACGGTATTGCATGGTGAGAAGGGTGACCGCCTCGGGATGATTCTCAACTATGCGCTCCATGAGCGATTTGCCGAGGCCGGCCTTCATGGCTTCGAAGGATTTTACCGTCGGGGGCAACTGACAGTGATCGCCGGCAAGCACTACCCTTCCGGCACGCCGCATCGGTATCAAGCTTGCGGCCTCGAGCGCCTGCGCTGCCTCGTCGATGAACAGGGTGGAGAATTTCATGCCGTCGAGCAGACGGGAGGAACTTCCGACAAGAGTGGAAGCTATGACATGGGCAGAGTTGAAGAGATCCTGATTGATACGGATCTCAAGTTCAGTGGCCCGACTGCGCAGACGATCCATCTTCTGATGCCATTGGTCTGATCCGCGACGCTTGGCGGAACGGAGCTCGCGGATGGCCTTCCTGACGCTCCAGAGGTCGGGATAGTCAGGATGGGCCTCAAAGCGGCGTTCATAGGTGAAGGAAAGCATCTTGTCGTTGACACGCGAAGGATTGCCGAGACGGAGTACGTGCACTCCCCTATCGACGAGCCGCTCACAGATCCAGTCTACGGCCATATTGCTCTGAGCGCATACGAGCACCTGAGGCTCGCGACGTAGAGTCTCGGCTATTGCCTCTACGAGGGTGGTGGTCTTTCCCGTGCCGGGAGGACCATGCACTACGGCAACATCTTTAGCACAGAGCACTTTGTTGACGGCCTGCTGCTGAGCAGGGTTAAGATAAGGAAATCCAAGGGGTGCGAAGGTATGCTGACCTACAGGACGACGCGAGTAGATGAGGTCGCGGAGCTCGGCGAGACGCCCTTTGGCCTTCATAGTGCGGTCAAGAGCCTCAAACATAGTACGGTAGGAGGTCTCGTCGAACGACAGCATTACCCCTGCGACCGCCGCAGCCGACAGGCGACTGACATCTGCACTTTCGGAAACGGCGACAACCATCCGATCGCCGTCGACGAAGCTGACTGTGCCTGTAAATGGAAAGGACGGAGCCTTTCCCTCCGCTTCGGGAAGGATAAAGAACGCCACCGGGCGCCCATATTCGAAATTATAGTCGTCGTCGGAAACGGATTCCGGACGTGTAATCTCGACAACACGCTGATTGAGCGAGTTGTAGTAAACACGGCTTACAGCTATGTTGAGCCATACGTTGCCCCGCTCGGCAAGGCGAGTGAAGCCTATGCGGGCAGTGAGCTCCGAGAATGCCTTTTTCTCTTCCTCGTATTCTATCTGAAGGAGGCGTCGCTGCTCCTGGAGTGCCTGGATCGGTGAAATCATGATGCAAAGTTAATAATTTTTTTTCGTTTTACGTTTGCCGTCTTCCGTTTTCCGCTATTTCTGCTGTCTGTATGCTTAAGAACATATCGAAATATGACATCCGGAAAGGGATTTTTTAGTAATTTTGTAATGGAAAGGAGAAATACCGACGCGTAATGACGCATTCCGAATGTCCAATGCATAGACCTATCTATACAGATCAGAACAATCTATTTATAAATCAACCTAATAATTAACCTACTAAATGAACATCAAACGATTCATTCCCAAGGCGATCATCGCTGTCATTGCGCTGATCGCGCTTGTCTGCGGCATCTCGTCGATGGCGCAGACCTACAGCAATGAGCCGGCAAAGGCGTTCTGGCCCATGGACACCATGGACGATTACGAGATGCCGACCATACTGAGTCCGGAGGGTGCCTTCTCGATAGCCTCTCTTGACCTGAACGGAGTTGCAGCGGTAGGAACAAGCGGCGTTAACTGGTGTGAGCATCAGTTCATCAAGCTGCAGACTCCCAACGACGAGAGCGATGCCGTCAAATGGTTTCTGAAACCTACAAAAGGACTCTCTTTCGCTCCTACCAAAATCTCCGCCTACATCGCTAAGTTCGGCACCGACGCCATTCCCCACAACGTGATCGTGACCGGAAAGACGGCCGAAGGAAAGTCGATCGTGCTCGGCACTTACACATCTGCCCGCAACAACAAGGACAAGGAAGACGACGCTCGCGGCAATGAAGAAGACTATGCACAGAACTTCACGATCAACCTGACAGAGGAACAACAGCAGGAACTCTCCACTACGGAGGGCTTCACGCTTGAGATGACAGTCGGAACCAACAACGTGAAGCAGGGCGGTTTCAGCCAGGTCCTCATAGAAGGCGTATTCAACGGGACTGTATATGCGGCACCTTCCTTCAGCAACGAGCCTACTAAAGCATTCTGGGGCATGGACTCGATGGAAGGGTTCGAGACTCCAAGCGTGCTCAGCCCGGAGGGTGCATTCTCTGTGGCATCATTCAACCTCAACGGCGTTTCCGCTGTGGGAACAAGCGGCGTTAACTGGTGTGAGCATCAGTTCATCAAGCTGCAGACTCCCAATGACGAGAGCGATGCCGTAAACTGGATACTGAAGCCATCAAAGGGCCTCACCTTCACTCCTGCGAAGATATCGGCATACATCGCTAAATTCGGAACAGATGCCATTCCCCACAACGTGATCGTGACCGGAAAGACGGCCGAAGGAAAGTCGATCGTGCTCGGCACATATACATCTGC
>JAIECF010000145.1:13025-18136 GCA_029068655.1 Muribaculaceae bacterium
GCCATTCCCCACAACGTGATCGTGACCGGAAAGACGGCCGAAGGAAAGTCGATCGTGCTCGGCACATATACATCTGCCCGCAATAACAAGGACAAGGAAGACGACGCTCGCGGCAATGAAGAGGACTATGCGCAGAACTTCACGATCAACCTGACAGAGGAACAGCAACAGGAACTCTCCACTACGGAAGGCTTCACGCTTGAGATGACAGTCGGAACCAACAACGTGAAGCAGGGCGGTTTCAGCCAGGTCTGCATCGAGGGTATCATCGATGGTCAGGCTGAAGACGTATCGAAATGCCCGGTGACTATCGCAGCCAATCCCGAAGAGGCTGGATCTGTGGCAATCAAGCCCCTCGCTGATGAATACGACCAAGGAACTGAAGTTACACTCGTGGCTAAGGAAAAATTCGGCTATGATTTCGTCAACTGGACAGATGCCGACGGAAATGTGCTGTCGGAAACTCCCGAATTCTCCTATACAATCGACCGGGCTGAAATCCTTACAGCTAACTTCAAGGCCGTAAACACCTATTCGCTTTCTACAGAAGTGACCAACGGAGCCAACGACTACATGGTAAGCTACGATCCCGCGCCCACAGTGATAGACGGCAAAAACATGTATGAGGAAGGCTCAGTGGTAACACTTAAAGCTTCCTCCAACCCAATCCTTACTTTCACCAACTGGAGCGACGGCCAGACATCTTCGGAGATTATCGTGACTATGGACGGCGATAAGGAACTGACTGCAGAGTACTCCGCACTTGACTACATCATCGGCTGGGACTTCTACCGCCAGGGTGCCAACGGACGACCGGCCGACTTCTCATACGGGGAGAACGATGCAGCCACACTTAATCTACGCACCGCAGACGGAGAGACGTCGGCATGGCTCGACAAGAGCCAGCTGGGAGCCGGCGGCTACGAAGGACGTCCCGGTGCGGTAAACTGGCGCACTACAGGGCTCGGCGACTATTACTGGCAGACCAAGATCAACGCAGCTGACTTCAAGAACATCAAGGTTGTGACAGCTATGGTCTACAACTACAACGCATATACGAAGCAGAACGTAGAATACTCTCTTGATGGAGAGAACTGGGAGACTTTAGGAACCCTGACACTTGAGGGATCGAAAAACTGGACCGACGGTGAATTCACACTTCCCGAAGCGGCCAACAATCAGGCTGCACTCTACCTCCGCTGGATCTCCGACAAGACTTCCGAAGTTGCCGGCACTCAGAGCGACAACGACGGCATCTGTCTCGGCGCAACGTTCGTTTACGGCGAAATGGAACTCGTCAACGACGGCAAGGCTCCTGCAGTAGTTTCTACAGTTCCGGCAGAAGGAGCTTCCACAGCTTCGATCAACGGCAAGATAGTCATCAACTTCGACGAGAAGGTGAAACTTGCTGAAGACGCAACCGCTACTTTAGGCGACAAGACCCTCAAGGGGGAGGCCAGCGGTAAGAGCGTTATCTTCACCTACAAGAATCTCTCGTTTAATTCTTCCTACGAATTCACCCTCCCGGCCAACAGCGTGGCCGACCTGACCGACAACTATCTCGAGACGCCCGTAAAGATCGCGTTCACGACCCGCACACGTCCTGAAGTGGCCAAGGCCACACCTGACTTCATCGTGCCTGACGACGGCGATTTCCGCGCAGCGATCACGGCCGCCAACAACCGCGAAGACAAGTCGAAGAGATACCGCATCTTCGTAAGAAACGGTGAATATATGATCCCGATGGATGCAAACCACACTGTCAATGTCAATGGCGGTACATTCCCGGACGTAACTCTCAGACTGAATGCTTCCAACGTCTCCATAATCGGTGAAAGCATGGAAGGCACGGTCATAATCAACGAGGTGCCTGACATGGACGGAATAGGATCTCACCCGATGGAGGGTATCGGCAATGCCGACCTTCTTCAGATTCAGTCAGGAGTGAGCGGTACCTACTTCCAGAATATCACCCTTAAGCACGGCATCTCGGACAACCGCGGACGCAACATAGTGCTTCAGGACAAGGGCGACAAGACCATCATGAAGGATGCTTGCCTCTGGGGATATCAGGATACTTATACCAGCAACAACCAGAACGCCCGCTACTACTTCGAAGGTGGAGTTCTGCGCGGACGCACCGACTTCCTCTGCGGAAAGGGTGACTCCTTCTACAACGGCGTGACGCTGCAGATGTGCGCGAGCGGCGGCTATCTCGCCGTTCCTTCTGTACCGAAGCAATACGGCTATATATTCAAGGACTGCGAAATTGTAGGCGAAAATAGCACAATCGACGGCAACTATACTTTGGGTCGTCCTTGGGGCAGCGGCACTCCTATCGCTCTCTACATCGACACTAAGATGACAGTGAAACCTTCCGCAATCGGCTGGAATGATATGGGTAACGATGGTTTCCCGGCACGCTTTGCTGAATATAATTCAATGACATCCTCCGGCACTGTTATAGATCTTTCAGAGCGTAAGAAGAGCTTTGGTCCCGGCAACCATCCTAACAATCCGATACTGACCAAGGACGAGGCTGACGCCCACGACTACGCAACAGTGATGGGAGGTGACGACGACTGGGATCCTGCAATGGACTGCGAACAGGCTCCCTCAGCATCCAATCTCGCACTCAGCGACGGTAGCCTCTCCTGGGACGACAGCAAATATGCACTATGCTGGGCAGTCTACGCCGACGGTCAGCTTCTCGGCTTCACTACCGAATGCAGCTATATTCCTTCCGTCAAAGCAGACTTCTATGGTGTTCGCGCTGTTAATGAGATGGGTGGCCTCGGAGAGATGGTGACTACAGAGGGCACCGGAGTTGGCCAGACCATAGCCTCGGGAGAAACGGTCAGCATAAGATACTACAACATGCAGGGAATGGAAGTAAGACCGGGCAACACACCGGCAACCCTCGTGAAAGTAACCACTTATTCAAACGGCAAGACAAAGGCCGAGAAAGTAATGGAATAATACGGTGTAAGGGCGGTTGAAGCCCGTCCTCCCATGAAAAAGTCCCCCGAGTCATGCGACCGGGGGACTTATTTTTTACATTAATGTCAGAGAATCGGAGCGAAAAGGCGGACGAGAGACTCTATGACCTTATGGCCGCGCGGACGCGTACGCCAGCGTGAAAGGGTCAGTTTACGGCATGCCGAGAGGTCACGGAAGAAGATATCACGCATCTGACGATTAACTGAATCAGAATATATAAGAAGATTGGCCTCGAAATTATTCTCAAAACTGCGGAAGTCAAAATTTACGGAGCCCGTCGTAACGAAACCATCGTCAATAACCATAGTCTTGGCATGCAGCATTCCGGGCGTATAGAGATAGACCTTCACTCCCGCTTTCAGGCAATCATCAATATAAGAGCGACTACCGTAACCGAGCAGAACGGAGTCTGTTTTCTCAGGGATCATGATCCGTACGTCGACACCAGACAACGCAGCACCCTGCAAAGCCTTCAGAAGCGCGTCGGTAGGCAGGAAATAAGGGGTCTGAATGTAGATGCGTTTCTGAGCAGAGGCGATAGCCTGCTGGAAACAGAGCACGAGATTATTCCATTTATCTACAGGACCGGAAGTTACAAGCTGCATGTCGACGTCGCCCGGTCGGTCATAGGTCAGCACATTGATAGGCTGGACATCAGCATCAGGACGAAGGAAATTCCAGTCGATGGCAAAGCTATACATAAGAGACTCTATAACGGGACCCTCCACACGGAGGTGAGTATCGCGCCATATGCGTCCGTCGGGGGCAATGTCGACATAGCGATCGGCGATATTCATGCCTCCGATATAGCCTATCCTGCCGTCGATGACCGCAATCTTGCGGTGGTTGCGCCAGTTTATACGGTTTGCGAGTTTTCTGAAAGTTACGCGGAAAAAGGGATGTGAATCGATGCCAAGGCTTCTCATGCGGGCGAAAAACTTGTTGCGAGTTGAAAAAGAACCCACATGATCGTAGAGCACCTTAACCTTGACGCCTTGACGGACTTTCCGGGCGAGGAGATCAGTTATCTCGTTGCCCAGACGATCATCGCTATAGATATAATACTGAATGAAGATGAAATCGCTTGCATTTTCGATATCTTCTTTAAGGCGCTCGAACTTCGAATGACCGTCAGTGAAAATCTCCACACTGTTATTGCAGTCGAGATGGGCATGACAAAGGTTATGAGCCAGCTTGATCATCCTTATCTGATCGGCAGAGAGACCTGCATTGCCAAATGAATGCTGCTTGGGACGGGAACGCTCGAGCAGCTTACGGCGTACTTTACGGCTTACCATTGCCTGCCCCTTAAGGCTGCGACCAAAAAAGAGATAGAAGACCACTCCCACTATCGGAAGGAAAAGGAGGGCAAGAGTCCATGAGAGCGCACGTATCGGATTTTTATTTTCCGACACTACGACTACCACGCAAGATATGACGATTACGAAGTAGATGATAAATAGCGATATGTTTATCCAGAAGTACAAGGTGAAGCAGTAAGTTTTGGATTTTAAGAATTAAGGGTAGAAAAAGCGAGTCAAGAGTCGAATACATGGGATAAAAGGCGACCCGCGGAGGAGCATCCTTGGATGCCGCCTCTGCGGGTCGGGACTTTATGGATCTGATGGCCGCAGCGGCCATTGAGATTCAAGGGGTGATCACTCTGCTGCGGGAGCCTCAGCCGCGGGTTCTGCAGCGGGAGCTTCAGCGGGAGCTTCAGCCTTGGGAGCTTCAGGAGCGGGAGTAGCCTCAGCCTTCTTGCCGCCACGACGGCTGCGGCGAGTCTTAGCCTTGGGAGCCTTGTCGGAGAGCATGTTCTCGTTGAAGTCGACAAGCTCGATCATAGCCATCTCTGCATTATCGCCGAGACGGTGACCTGTCTTAAGGATGCGAGTGTAGCCACCGGGACGGTCAGCCACCTTTTCAGCAACCACGCCGAAAAGTTCCTTGATAGCCTCCTTGTTCTGGAGATAGCTGAATACGAGGCGACGGTTGTTCATGTCGTCTTTCTTCGAGCGGGTGATAAGAGGCTCAGCATAGACACGGAGTGCCTTAGCCTTGGCCAGAGTCGTGAAGATTCTCTTGTGCATGATGAGAGAGATGGCAAGATT
>JAIECF010000146.1 GCA_029068655.1 Muribaculaceae bacterium
GTATTTAGGTTATTATTACAACACTACTCTACAAAATTAATATTTTTTATTCAACCAATCTATAAAATACGAAAAAAAATCTATGATTTTAGGAAGTTCCTTGTATTATTTATGAAAAATGATTAATTTTGCCATAAAGATCCCAGTGGCTCTGAAATTTTATGAGATGGGGTCTAAAATCTAACTCATGAAAATTGGAGAAATCATCAAATGAAAGAATGTAGATATCGTGGCGTGGTGGTGCCAATGGTCACACCGGTCACTGAGAAAGGGAATCTTGATGTGGATGCTGTAGCTCGTATCATAGAGTTCTTTGCACAGAATCAGGTGTCGCCTCTTCTGATGGGTACTACCGGGGAGGGCAATAGTGTGTCAGACTCCGATGGGCTCCTGCTTGTGCAGACAGCCGTCAAAGCTGCGAAAGGAAGGATTCTCATCTATGCCGGGCTGACAGGAAACTGTTTCAGCGACCAACTCAGGCAGGCAGATGCATATATGAAAGCCGGAGCCGACGTGATTGTTGCGACTCTTCCATCCTACTATGCACTCACCGACGAGCAGATGTATAATTATTATAAGGAGCTTGCTGACCGAATTGCGGGTCCGCTGATGCTCTATAATATCCTTGCTACGACCCATATGTCGATTCCTGTGGAGGTAGTGCGTCGTCTTGCCGACCATCCCAATATAGTCGGGCTGAAAGATTCTGAACGCGACTTAGAGCGCATGCGCCAATGTATAGAGATATCTCGCGCTCGCGAGGACTTTGCCTATTTCTGTGGTTGGGCAGCCCAGTCGGCCTATTCTCTATCCATAGGAGGCGACGGCATAGTGCCCAGCACTGCCAATTACATCCCGTCTGACTTCCGCAGCCTCTATGAGGCCGCAGTCAGTGGCGACATGGCCACGGCGGAGCGTCTGCAGGCTTCTACCAATGAGATAGCTAAAATCTATCAGGCAGGACGCACGCTCGGGCAGTCGCTATGTGCGCTGAAAGTAATGATGCAGACCAAGGGCCTCTGCGAGCCATGGATGCTGATGCCATTAACTCGCCTTTCGGCTGAAGAAGAACTTCAAATAAAGGGTCAATTATGAATGATATACATTGGATTGACTATGCTATTGTCATCCTGTCAGTAATGGCTGCCGTGGGAGTGGGTGTATATTTTGCTCACCGGCAGAAGGATACAGCTACATATTTTTCTGCCGGAGGCAAGATTCCGGCATGGGCTGTAGGTATGTCGATATTCGCTACGCTCATATCAAGCGTCACATTCCTTGCTTATCCGGGCGCCGCTTACGCCGACAATTGGATTCTACTCGTGCAGGGCTTGATGGTGCCTCTTGTGCTGATAGCCCTGATTGGAATCATAGTGCCGCTCTTCCGTAAAGTGGTGAAACTTTCTACCTACGAATATTTTGAACGAAGGTTCGGGATATTGGCGAGGATGTACAGTTCGATAGCCTTCTCTTTGGGGCATTTCTCGAAAGCCGGTACGGTGTTCTATCTCGTTTCCTTGGCACTTGCCACTTTCCTTGATTTCAATATGTATGCCATTGTTCTGATACTCGGTGTAGTCATTATAGTTCTGACCCTACTCGGTGGTATGGAGGCAATCGTCTGGATGGATGTCGCACAAGGATTCCTTCTGATTGGAGGTGGACTCATCTGCGTCGTGCTTCTGCTGTTCCTCCCTGAGGGTGGTCCGACGGAAGTGATGCGCATAGCCGGTGAGAACAACAAGATTGATTTCGGACCTTATCTGTGGGACTTTACTGAGCTTACATTTGTGGTCATGGCAATGAACGGTGTGTTCTACGCTCTTCAGAAATATGGCACCGACCAGACAATCGTGCAACGATATCTGGCAGCAAAAAACGACAAAGAAGCAAAAAAAGCCGCTTATATCGGTGTGTTGATGAGTGTGCCAATATGGGCTCTCTTCATGTTTATAGGCACATGCTTGTTTGCTTACTATCATTCTCATGGCGCACCCATATTGCCCGAAGGTATAAAAGCAGATGAGGTGTTCCCCTACTTCATAAGCCATGAGCTTCCGGTTGGCATCCGCGGCCTAATAATAGCCGCACTGGCGGCTGCCGCAATTTCCAGCCTCGACACTGACCTAAACTGTCTGTCGGCTATAGCTGTGCAAGACTATTACGTGAGGTTCAAGAAGAATGTCACGGATGGCCAAAAACTACGCTTTGGTCGCATTATGGTAGTGCTCTCGGGCATTGGAGCTGTAGGCGTGGCATTGCTCTATATCTATTGGGGAGGCGAGGGAATCCTCGGTGCGCTCTTCGCCCTATATGCAATTTTTTCTGCCGGAATCGTCGGCATATTCCTTCTTGGCCTGTTGAGTCGCAGAGCCAATAAGCAAGGGCTCACAGTTGGTATTTGTGCAGCAGTACTCTTCACGGCTTATGCTGTGTTGACTTCTACCAAAGTCGATATCCACGGGACCGGAGTGAAAGAAACACTGCTCGACCTTGGATCATGGAACTTCTCACACCACAAATATATGCTTGGAGTATATAGCCACATTATAGTGCTCGTCGTTGGCTACTTCGCCAGCTATTTCTTTGCGGCGCCTTTGGCTGCTAAGGAACTGACTATCCACGGCTATCTTGAGGAGAGAAAGGCGAAGAAGCAAGCTCTGGCTGATGGCGTGGATGAGAATGACGATATAGATGTATCACCTTCTTTCTAAATAAATCAGACAATGCGTCCTATCACTTTATTACAGCCTCAGAAGATTGTCTTCGGCTGTGGTTCGCTCCAAACATTTGTGGACGACTTCTTGAAACTTGGATATAAACGTCTTTTTCTCTTGACTACACATTCCGTGTTTCCCCGAATTCAGTCAGCAATCAAAGAGTTGGCTGAAGGAGGGGTTGCTGTAGAGGTGTACCAGGATATAGTTGGAGAACCGACGCTCCGTGACTTCGAGACGATTTTGGCCGCCGCCCGTAAGTTTCGTGCTGACAGTGTGGTCGGAATCGGGGGAGGCTCAGTGCTCGATGTCGCTAAACTCGTGGCAGCCTTCGTTGACAGTGACCAAAAAGCCGAGGATTGTTTCGGGCAAGGATTCATTAGAGAAAAGGGCCTCTGGCTTGCATGTCTGCCTACAACGGCAGGCACTGGCAGCGAGGTATCGCCCAACGCTATTTTGCTCGATGAGCGTGACAAACTCAAGAAAGGCATCGTAAGCCCTTATCTGCTCGCTGATGTTGCATATGTCGATCCCGAACTGACCATGACAGTGCCTGCTAAGGTGACAGCAGACACCGGGATGGATGCGCTCATACATTGCATGGAAGCTTATACCAACAAGTACGCGCACCCTGCCGCCGACATATATGCACTTCAAGGGATCAAGCTTATTGCTGCCAATCTGCTCAGAGCCGTGAAAGACGGCAATGATAAAGAGGCGCGCGAGGCTCTTGCTCTCGGTTCTTTGTATGGTGGGCTGGTGCTTGGTCCGGTTAATACAGCCGCCGTGCATGCGCTGAGCTATCCTCTTGGAGGGGAATTTCATATTCCACATGGATTGGCTAATGCAATCCTTCTCCCGTCGGTAATGAAATTTAATGCCGAGGCCGATCCTAAGCGTTATGCGGAAGTGGCGATAGCTTTGGGTGCTCCTGAAGGTAAAGATGACTTTGAGACAGCACGCAATGGAGTAGACTTTATCTTTACGCTTGCAGACGCAGTTGGCATACCAAGAAAATTATCCGAATTAGGAATACCGCAAAGTGCCGTCGATCACATGGCTGAAGCAGCGATGGAAGTGCAGCGTCTGCTTAAGAATAATCCTCGCGAAGTCACTTTGCAAGATGCCAAAGATATTTATAATTCTCTCTTCTAAACGGAAAATTGCTTTTTATGAAACCGATTTTAGCCATAACAATGGGTGATCCTGCGGGAATAGGCCCTGAAATAGTAGTACGCTCGCTCAGCCGTAAGGAGACCTACGAGAAATGTCGCCCGATTGTCACCGGTGATGCCGGCGTGATGAAAGAGGCCGTACGTCTTCTTGGTCTCGACCTTGAAGTCAATGCAGTCGACAAGGTGGAGGATGCTAAGTTTCAATACGGAGTCATCGACGTGTTGGATCTGAAATGTGTCGATTTGTCTTCTTTCAGATTCGGCGAGGTGCAAAGCCAATGTGGTAACGCAGCTTTCTTGAGTATTCGTAAGGCTATTGACCTTGCTCTTGCAAATGAGGTAGACGGCACGGTGACAGCCCCCCTCAACAAGGAGGCCCTTAATCTGGCGGGACATCACTACGACGGACATACGGAGATATATGCTACCTTCACAGGCACAAAGAAATATGCAATGATGCTTGCAGATGAGAATATCCGAGTGATACACGTTTCTACTCATGTGCCGCTGCGCAAGGCTTGCGACCTGGTGAAGAAGGAGCGTGTGATTGAAGTGGCGGAACTTATATATGACGCTTGCCGGCAGCTCGGCATCGAGAATCCTCTTATCGGTATCGCCGGTCTCAATCCCCATAGCAGTGAAAATGGCATGTTCGGCTTCGAAGAAAAAGAGGAAATAATTCCTGCCATTGAGCAACTTCGGGCGAGGGGCTTCAACGTGGATGGTCCGGTACCCCCTGACTCGATTTTCGCTAAGGCAAAATGTGGCAAATATGACGCATGTGTGGCAATGTACCACGACCAGGGGCATATACCATTGAAGATGTGCGCCTTCAACTGGAACAAAGAGACTGGTAAGATGGAGGCGGCAAGCGGAGTGAATATCACACTCGGGCTTCCAATCATTAGAGTCAGCGTGGATCACGGTACTGCCTTTGATGTGGCCGGGAAAGGGATAGCAAGCGATGATGCTATGGTGATGAGCATAGACTATGCTACACGTATGGCCAAGACTCGACTTGCAAAGAAAAAGTGATGGTCTGCGTCGTTGCTGATGATATAACTGGAGCTGCCGAGATGGCGGGCATTGCCCACCGTCTCGGGTTGTCTGTCAGTCTATCACTCGACTGGATAATTACCGATGACTGCGATGTGGCTGTAATTGCCACAGACACTCGGTCAATGACCGAATCGGAAGCGATAGCGGCGTTGAGAAAGGGATTATCCAAGGTGAAGGATGATCGGAGGATTAGGGCATTTTTCAAAAAAACTGACTCGGCACTACGGGGCAATGTCGTCGCTGAACTCTCCGTGATGATCAATATGCTCGACTTGAATGGAGCGCTTTATTTGCCTGCCAATCCTTCAAAAGGACGAATTATAAAAGATGGATGCTATCTGATTGATGGAATGCCAATCGATAAGACCCCTTTTTCCTTCGACCCGGAATTCCCGGCTTTCTCCGCGCGGCTTACTGAGCGGTTTCCAAATGCGGATACTTGCGCAATAAGTTTCCAAGATGTCTGCACTTCCACCGATCTTGATGATGGAGTGGAAAGTGCAATGTCAAAAAGATTGCTGTTAGCAGGAGCCGCCGACTTATTCACTTCCTTTTTAAAAAAATATTTTAATCCCAGAACTGAAAAAATCAGCATTCCGTATGAAGTGGGAAAGGGTTCATGTATCGTAGTGTGTGGCAGCACTCAGAGCGACCCTACGCGGTGTGGAATCAAGCCTTCTTATATGCCAACGGAGGTGTACGACGGCATCGTCCTTTCCGACGCATGGGCGGCAACTCTCGCTCAGCGATATGCAGAGCCTCCCCATAGAGTGCTTATTGCTGTCAAAGATCATCATCGCACCGGACGGGAGGTGGCTGTGCATCTCCGTCAGACCATGGCTCTCGTGGTTAAGAATTTGGTAGGAATGAGGAGTCCCGACCACCTGATAATCGAGGGAGGAGCAACTGCCTTTGCCATCCTAAGCGCTCTTGGCTGGGATAGCTTCGAGATTCAGAATGAAATCGCTCCGGGCGTGATAAGTATGAAATTAAGAGATGGAAATACAAAAGTCTCTATGAAGCCGGGCAGCTACCCGTGGGGCGGAATGTTTGCGTATTTGGCAGAAATAGATTAATTTTGCAAAAACAACTAAACTAATAGTCAAAATCATGAAAACCTTAAAACTTTTACTGATGGCCATCCTTTTGATGATGGCTGCTCCCCAAACGTTGAGCGCACAGTATATGACTGAAATAACTGTTGCTTCCAACGGCAAGGGAGATTTCAGAACAATTACGGAAGCCATGGAAGCTATAAAGGCTTATATGGACTATCGTGTGACAGTCTATATCAAGAATGGCACCTACCATGAGAAGCTCGTCATCCCTTCTTGGCTGGAGAATGTAGATTTCATTGGAGAGGATCCGGAGAAAACTATCATTACCTACAATGATTACGCAAAATTAAGCGGGATGGGTACTTTCCGCACATATACAGTGCGCGTTGATGGATGCAATCTGACTTTCAAAAATATTACTTTCCAAAATACGGCCGGCCGAGTAGGACAGGCTGTTGCGCTCCATACAGAAGGAACAAACCTGAAATTTGAAAACTGCCGTTTCTTGGGAAATCAAGACACACTTTTTCTTGCCGGCCATGAATCAGAACTCGCATTCAAGGATTGCTATATAGAGGGTACTACTGATTTCATCTTCGGCCCGGCTACTGCAGTGTTTGAGAACTGCCAGATCCATAGTAAAGCTGATTCTTATATCACCGCCGCTTCTACCCCGGAGAATGTTGAGGTAGGATTTGTTTTCAAAAACTGTAAATTGACAGCTGACCCGGACGTGACTAAGGTATATTTAGGCCGTCCATGGCGTCCCTACGGCTATACCGCATTTATAGACTGCGACATGGATAAGCACATCGCCCCTGAAGGCTGGGACAACTGGCGCAAGCCGGAAAATGAGAAGACGGCCCGCTACTACGAAAGCAATAATAAAGGGCCTGGTGCCAACACCAAAGGACGTGTGGACTGGGTAAGACCGCTGCCCAAAAACGTAAAATAAGAATATCTAATCATCTCTGAAAAATAGATTAGAATGAAACTAACTGAATTTATACCTGATATTCCACAAGAATATCAGGTATTTTTGACGGGAGCATTGACACTGGCTGAAAAAGCCGGGGATATCCAATTGAAATATTTTCGAAAGGGAAATCTGGAGCAATCGACAAAACTCAATGACAGTGATGTCGTGACAATTGCCGACAAGGAATCTGAGATATGCATATTAGATTTCATCCATAGTCATTTTCCTGAACATGGAATCATTTCTGAAGAATCCGGTATTGACCATGAAGATCGGGAATGGCGCTGGGTTGTGGATCCTCTTGATGGAACTACTAATTTTTCTAATGGACTGACTTCTTTTTGTGTCTCTATAGCCCTCCAGCATAATAAGGAATCCGTCATAGGTGTGGTTTATGCTCCTTATCTTAGAGAGTGTTTCTATGCTGTAAAGGGAGCCGGGGCGTGGCTTAATGGCAAGCCTATTCATTGCTCTGAAAAATCAGAAATCTCCAAAGCAGTTGTAGCTACGGGGATGCCATACGACCGTAATGAAAATCCGGACAATAATCTTGCAGAACTATCCCGTATGGCATTCCGAATAAGGGGAATGAGATTCTTAGGTTCAGCTGCAATGGACCTCAGTTACACCGCTGCCGGATATTTAGATGCATACTGGGAATTGAATCTAAAGTTATGGGACATAGCCGCCGGACAACTGATAGCCATGGAAGCAGGAGCCAAGGTAGAATCAATCCGCACTGACCGAAGCTATTCCCTTCTCGCATCCAATCCCAACCTCCACACTTCCCTGCTAAAAATAATCCAGGAAGGCTTAAGATAATTCGGGAAGCATCAAAACATTTTTAATCCTTCCAATCACAATATTAATCCTCCACACCTTAATATTAATCCTCCAAGGAGATTACCGATGACTTGTTAATGGGTGAGTTTCAATAAAATTCAATAATGACCAGCCAAATCGCCTCCATGTCAAAAAAGAGAGCGATTGAGCCGAATAATTTCCGAACCTTTATGGAAATGGCCAATCTTTCAGATAGCTTATCTCTCAGAAGGTTATTTGAAAGTCTTGAGCTTTTGATAGAAGAAGGCATCGCAAAAAATACCACAGCCCTCTTCTTCGGTCGTGAGCCGGAACGTCAATTTCCCCATGCGGTCATTAGATGTCTTAGATTCAAAGGACTTGATAAGGTGCATATTATTGATGACAAAACTTTTGGTGGACCTCTATATCAGCAATATCTTAATGCTCTTTCTTGGATAGAGAGTAAACTTGAAGTTGAGTATATCATCAAGGGAACGGGACCCCGTCAGGAAATATGGGAAATTCCCCTCGATGTATTCAAGGAGTCCATTATGAATGCTATTTGTCACCGTGATCTGTATGAAGAGGGTGGCATAATCATGGTGGAGGTTTATGATGACCGAGTTGAAATATCTAACCCCGGTGGCTTATTGCCGGTTGTAGCAGCAGAATTTGGACATAAGAGCATGAGCCGCAATCCTCTTATCTTCGGTCTCTTTACAAGAATGCAGGTTGTTGAGAAGGTCGGCTCAGGCATTCCCCGTATGCGCAGACTAATGAAAGAAGCAAAGTTACCGGAACCCAAGTTCAATTCTCAAGGCTTCTTTACGGTCACGTTTATGAAACGCTCAAAGGCTACTTCTGTCAACGATGATAGATTAAATGATAGATTAAATGGACGCATGGCATGGTAATCTTGCGGAGTATCTCAGAGCTGTTACTCCTGACGAGTTCGATAAGTTTATCGGTGATGCTTCGATTAATTTTGACAATATCCTTGAAGCCAACCGTGAAGTACTTAAACGCCTAAAGCAAGCCGATGACGATGAGTGAGGAATTGAAATACATCAATTATAATGAAGCTCTGGTGGTCTATACTAAGACTGTGGCTGCCAGTGGTGGCGGTCTGCAAGGAGTAAAAGACAAAGGCGGCATTCGCAAGGTTCTTGACTTCGTGCAGAACGACTTGTATTACCCAACTTTCGTTGAAAAACTAACATACCTTGTATTCGGCTTGTGCACCGGTCATTATATCCTCCGATGACTTGAAAATGGGTGAGTTTCCTCGATGTATTAGGACATCTATGACGAGCCAAATCGCCGATGAGATAGACGCCATCGCCAACGGCACAAAATCAGAAGTATTCTGATAGAATTCTTGCTGTATAATTCTGATATTCAGGAAATATTTAGTAATTTTGTAATATGGAGACAATCATCGCCATTCATAACGAACAGAGTATAACGAAATACTGCGACAGGCTGTCGCAGTTATTGAAACGGCCAGGAGTAAAGCGGCTCGTGCTATTGTAGAATCGTCCAATGAAATGCATTGGGAAATCGGTAAGCTTTTGTATGAACGTAAGCTTGATAGTAAACATGGTGACAGTGTGGTAAAACGGCTCTCTGGGGATTTGAAGGCGGCCTATCCAAAGATGGGTATGTCGGTTACAAATCTTTGGGATATGAAGCGGTACTATGTGCGATTTCGTGAATCTTCTCCAAAACTCCGACACGCTGTCGGAGTTTTGCCGTGGTGGAATATTAATAAGCTGATTGCTAAACTCGGTGATGATGATGAGGCGATTCTATATTATGCTGAGCAAACAATCGCTAAGAAATGGAATCGAGACCTGATGGTTAACGCCATCAATATGGGAATGCACACTCAATTGCCGGTGACAAATACCTCTAACAATTTTGCCTTGACACTCCCTCATGTTCAGGCAGCTTATGCTAATGAAATATTTAAGGATTCCTATTGCATGGGCTTCTTAGGCGTGACTGAGCCTCTTCTTGAATTGGAACTGGAACGGAGGCTTGTCGAAAAGATCAAGCAGTTTCTACTTGAGCTTGGCCAAGGTTTCACATACATCGGTAATCAGCACGTATTGAGTTACAATGGTAAGGACTATAAAGTAGATTTGCTCTTCTTCCACCGAGGTCTCCGATCACTGGTAGCCATCGACCTGAAAATCTCCGAGTTTAAGCCGGAGTATGTCGGTAAGATGAACGTATACCTGTCGCTACTCGATAAGTTAGAAAAAGGCAAAGATGAAAATCCCTCCATAGGCATAATACTATGCGCCGAGAAAGATAATGTGGAGGTCGAACTTGCTTTAGACGGTTTCACAAAACCTATCGGAGTTGCCGAATACAAACTGATTGTTCCACAAAAAGAGCTTAAGCAGCTTATTTCGGAAGAGATAAAAAACTTTAATAAAGAAATCGCCGACAAATCAGATAAAGACTGACCGCTTCAAGTATATAGAAATTTTTAAGTAGGGATAATAAACTGATTATATTGAATTTATAATTTGCTCGCGACATTAATGTCGTGAGCAAATTATCTTCTAATGGCACCCATTAGTTTCATCAAGTATATTGAAGCCATCATCTACCACGTTGTCACCGTACGCATTGACAAAGATCGGCTTCAACGCATAATCACATGCTACATAGCAAACGAGTACTATCCCGAAGACCTCAAAATAGAAATCATCCACGCTATCGACGACAAAAAGACAGGTTTCTGTGAATAAGAGTCTAAAGTGATCGTCCAGATGATGCACGTCAGCGGACACAAAACCCAAAAGACCTTCATGGACTACATCAAGCTCTCCTCCGACGACTTGAAAATGGGTGAGTTTCCTCGATGTATTAGGACATCTATGTCGAGCCAAATCGCCGACGAGATAGACGCCATCGCCAACGGCACAAAATCCGAAGTGTTCTGAACATCTTGTGCCCTGACTTATGCCCCGACTTGTGCCCTAATGGTAGAAAATGCTCAAGTAGACATTATAAATGGCCAAAATCGGATTTTATTCTAACAATTTCAGTGTGTAGATAGCTGGCATTCAGGAATTATTTAGTAATTTTGTAATATGAATGACTTGACAGTATCAAATATCGAGCGGCAGAACGTTTTGAACAACCGTTATGCAGTGGATGCTCTTCAAGAGAATCTTGGTTTTACCGGGATGCTCTTCGAGGGAGAATACCGTTTTACAAAGAAAATGGTAGCCGATTTTTATGAGGTTGAAGAACGTACTATCGAGCGCCTCTTAGAGGAACATAGCGATGAGTTAAAGTATAATGGTTATGTTTTAAGTAAAGGTAAACAACTGAAGGAGTTTAAGTTGCAATTTGCTCCCGTCATAAATGTCGGGAGCAAAACCACACAATTAGGTTTATTCAATTTCAGGGCGGTTCTTAATGTGGGGATGCTCTTAACAGAAAGTGAGAAAGCTAAACAGGTTCGTGCTCGAATACTTGATATAGTAATATCTACCATCAATAAGAGAGCTGGTGGCGGAACGAAGTATATCAACACTCGCGATATAGAATTCCTTCCTGCTGCCATTGAGGAAGATAATTACCGTAAGAATTTTACAACCGCCGTCGGGAAATGCGTTAAAGGACATCAGACATTTAAGTATGCTCAAATAACCGACTTTATATATCAGGCAGTTTTCAAAGAGAAAGCAAAGGAATATAAAACCTTATTAAAGCTTGAGACTAAAGATAATCTGCGTAGAACACTCTATGCAGAGGTTTTGCGTTGTATCTCATCTTTTGAAAATGGAATCGGTTTTGCGATTGAAGAGGAGTACAAGGAGAATGGAGGTGAACAGCTTTCTCTTGAACGTGTTAAGGAACTGATTACAGAACAAGAGCAATCCCCGGCAATGCAACCGTTCATTTATGACGCCCGTTCAAAGATGGCCTCGCGTGACGTTGCATTTCGGGATGTCTTCCATAATAACATTGCCGGATACCTCCGTGCTGTTACTCCGGAAGAATTTGATCGATTTATCGGCGACAAGTCTATTGATTTTGATGAAATAATGGAACTGCCGGAGAATAAAGAAGTTCTTAAACGCCTAAAGCAAGCCGATGACGATGAGTGAGGAATTGAAATACATCAGCTATGATGAGGCTCTGGTGGTCTATGCTAAGACAGTAGTAGCCAGTGGTGGCGGTCTGCAAGGAGTAAAGGATGAGGGCGGTATTCGTAAAGTCCTTGACTTCGTGCAGAATGATTTGTATTATCCCACTTTCGTTGAAAAGCTGACATACCTTGTATTCGGCTTATGTACCGGACATTATTTCGAGGATTCCAACAAACGGGTCGCCTTGACAATAGGTGTCTGGTTCCTCGTTCATAACGGCTACTACTGGCACGCCTACAACTTCATGCAGTGTATGGAAGCCATCATCTATCACGTCGCCGCCGGACGTATTGACAAAGATTTGCTTCAGCGTATCATCACCTGCTACATGGCAAACAAGGACTATACCGAAGACCTCAAACTCGAAATCATTCACGCTATCGAGAGCCAACAGGTTGAAGGTAACCGCTAGAATTGTTACCAAACCAATGATTTTGTAAATATTATAAATCTGTACGACACATGAGCAGGATTGATTTTATTGCAAATAGAGCTGATGTAATTAAGAATATTTATACACTTTATTCTTACGCGACTGGATCCAATCTTGAATATAAAGAATGGGCAATTCAAAGATTCAAACAAGGCCGATGGTATGTTGTTGAGCCGTTTGGAGATACTCTTATGTTTGGCCCAAGTCGTTTTGTAGGTTATAGGGATAATAGTATCGATAAACATAGGATTGACCACGGAGATGGTACTCAAACTAACCAAAAATTTCGTGAACTAAAAATCTATAAAGAAATTGAGGATCCCTATCTGTCGTTAGAATTCACACATTTTATGAATGCACTAGGGATAGAAAAAGATAGTGCAAAGTTTTTTATACCATACGATTTAGACATAGCAGACCTTAAAACTGCACATTCATGTTATTTTATATGTCCTACTCATTGTGATGGCCAAAAGAAGGAGGCGTGGAAAAACTTCTTGTCGAAAAGTATAATGGCGATTGGTTGGGATGCTACTGATTATTCGAGTTTCTCTTTAGAAGATATACAAAAAGAATATACTGATGATCCTAAAGCAATTTCAGCCTTTAACCTTATAAAGCAAATTAAGGCAGGTGATATTGTGTGTTGTACCAATAATAATTTTGGATTATGGGGAATAGGAATTGCCCTATCTTCTTATAAATTTGAAAAAAATATCCATTATGCCGGTATAGATAGTGATGGTAACGAATCCTACTATTCACACTATATAGATGTCGCTTGGTTAAGACACGAATGTAATAATTATATCCCGACACAGGATTTGAAAATTAAATTACCAGAGAAACAATGGGTGCCTTATGGCACTTTAACGAGAAAAGATGTCATACCTGAATATATCAGAGATTTCTTATTAAATATCAATAGAGATAACATGGAAACTACAGATATATACAAGAAATATATAGCCTTGTTAGAGGCAAATAAAAATATAATATTAACAGGTGCTCCCGGAACTGGGAAGACATACCTGGCAAGGGCCATAGCAAAAGCTATGAATGCAGAATATGAATTTGTTCAGTTTCATCCGTCCTACGACTATACTGATTTTGTTGAGGGCTTACGTCCTACAAAGTCAGATGATAAAGGGAATATTGGGTTTGAAAGAAAAAATGGTGTATTCAAGGATTTTTGTATTCGAGCAATGGGATCAAATGCAGTATCCCCTCAAAACAAACTGGAACTTTTTAAGCAACACGTTTTAGCTTCTCAAAACTCTGTGGCCATAGATTATGTTGACACAAAAAACAAGGAGCCTTTTAAAGTTTCAGTGCGTGAAGATGGTAGTATCAATGTTTCTATTTCAACAGGTTCACAACAGTCAGCGACTGATAAGGATATTATTGAGGCCATAGAAAAGGGACAGAGGATAGGACAAAAAACATATCCTTATTGCATAGCAAGTTACATTGAGAAAAACTTACCATCCCCAACTCGCTCTTCAAATATTCCATATGTATTTATTATAGATGAAATTAATCGTGGAGAGTTGTCAAAAATCTTTGGGGAACTATTCTTTAGTATCGATCCAGGCTATAGAGATGCAAAAGATTTAAGAGTAAAGACTCAGTATCAAAATCTTATTAATGATAAGTCTGATCCATTCTTTGAAGGTTTCTACATCCCAAAGAATGTCTATATCATTGGTACTATGAATGATATTGATAGGAGTGTTGAAAGTATGGACTTTGCCATGCGTCGTCGTTTCGCTTGGGAGGAGGTAAAAGCAAATGAAAATACTGGAATGCTGGATGACCTGAAGGAGATGAAAGATGAAGTGATTGCCACCATGCAACATTTAAATAAGGTTATATGGGACGAAGATGAAAATAATGGAATAGAAGGTTTAAGTTCTGCCTATCATATAGGTGGTGCGTATTTCAGTAAACTATCCATATATTTAAATGAAACCCATTCCAATAAGGAGGAGGCATATAGGTATTTATGGAATAATCATTTGAAAGGTGTGTTGTTTGAATATTTGCGAGGTACACCCGATGCGATTGAAAATTTAAAAAAATTAGAGAACGCATATTATAACAAAGACACCGATGATACTGAAGGATAACTCAAAGTATTCTTCAACATCCAATAATATTGAAGAATTTCTTAAACTTCAAAATATTGCCAACCGCAAAATATCTGAGTTGTTAGATGAACATGGGAATAATGTGTTCATATATCCTCATTCTCTGTTTGAGTGTGAAGATGATAATGGCAAGCACAATCTTTTTTCGATGCAAACTACTTGGAGTGGTGAGGCATGTAAGAAAGCGATCTTAGAGACTGGTAATATAGCTGGCTTTATAAGTATTAATGACTTATCACTTGCTATACACTCTCGCTTTTCCCAAGACGATAATGAAGATTTCTTTTTGCATTATATGCTTGAAAAAGAACTTGGTGTGAATATAGTAAATTTGCAACATAGTATAAGTGACGGAGCGACATTTGATTTCTTGATTTATCTTTTCCCAAAATTTCTAAATGAGGCATTAGCGCAGGGCTTATATAAAGAATATAGAAAAAAGGAGTATAACGATTCTAATCTAAAGGGTGTGATTGACATGAATAGACATGTAAGATTAAACATGCCTTTTCATGGTAAGATTGCTTATAGTACTCGGGAATTCAGTTACGATAATCATGTAACTGAACTAATACGTCATACTATTGAATACATCAGTAAAACTAAGTTAGGAAAGGCAATATTGGAGAAGGATGCAGAAATGCGTTCAAGTGTTTCAATAATAGTGGCTGCTACTCCGAAATACAGTTATAGAGAACGAGAACGGATTATCAATAATAATCGTAGGATTGTAAATCATCCTTATTATTCACGGTATAGGGCTCTACAAAAATTGTGTCTAAGAATATTAAGGCACGAGAGAATAAAATATGGAGAGAAAGAGGATAAAATACATGGTATATTATTTGATGTCTCTTATCTTTGGGAGGAATATTTGGCTACCATCTTAGTAAAACAGGGTTTTCTACACCCTAATAATAAAAAGGGTATAGGCCGTATATATTTGGCTAAAGGTCGTAAATTTCAACGTTATCCGGATTATTATAGGAAAAACGATGGTGTTATAATCGATGCAAAGTACAAAAGAGCAATTGATACACGTGATGACATTAATCAGATTATAACATACTTATATCGATTAAAGGGAAAATGTGGTATTTTTGTTCAACCAACAAATTACGCTTTTGAAGAAAATCATTATGAGTTGCTTGGTTACGGAGGGGAAAATTCCGCTCAGGTGCATATTTTTAAATATCCAATTCCTCAGGTTATAAATAGTTATAAAGATTTTAATAAAGAAATAAAAAGGTCTGAGCTATTGCTTAAGGACAGGGTAAAACATTAAGGATCTTTTAAGTTATCAAATTTAAGTGAGGGAAAATGATTTTATTTTCGCCATTTATATTTTTAAGATTCTTAGCTCCAGTATGTATTACATACAGTATTATAGTAGAGAAAAGACTGTAATTAATGATAGAATTGTGTCCAAAGAGGGTGATTTAGCAATAGAAATGTACGAACTTTGTTGTAACACATTTCGTCTAATAGCTTAAGGCTATTGTAATTTTACAGTCAAAACACTTTTGAATATGAATGATAACCGTAATAATATTGAAACTGAAAGAAGCAAGGAAGATTTGAAGGCGTGGATGGATAGACATCCGCAGGAGTATGGAGAGGTTGCTATGGAAATGGGTGACGCTGATTTGTTGGAGACGTTTCTCATGGGGCAAGCAGCATTTATTGCCTCTCCGGAATTTCAGAAGCGGTTGGAGGATATGATAGACACCGATAGCGTAAATGTCGGAGAACTTATAGAGATTCTACATAAGTCGGGGTTCACCGAAAAGATACTTACTAATCCGAATGGTGATGAGGATTGGGAAAAGTAGCGTCTGCCTCTTGCGGCATGGTTGAAATATGGACGTTCATTGGAAATGTTGATTGCTCCTGATGAAGCTTTGCTACCTTGTACTTCTTGAAAGGATAAAGGTCTAGAGAAACCATGTTCTCATCTATTGCCACTTTGTATAGGGAGCGAAGTGTGCGGAATCTTATGCCGATTGTATTTTCAGCCAGACCTTTTGCTCTTAGATGGCTTTCATATCGTCTGAGCCAAGCTATATCAAATTCAGAGAAAGGTATGTCAAGATGATGGTTGAATTTACGTTTTCGGTCTTTAGTCACCCTCAATATCAGAGGTAATTCGTTGTTTCTAAGTGCTTTATGCTTGTGGCAAACTACTGTTACTGTTGTTGACACGGTTTACACAATGGTTTACACAGCTTGCGTTTAAAAAGAGATTTCCATGCTATCCTAACATAAAAAAAAGAGAGCTACAAATTATGTAACTCTCTGATTTTTAAGATTTTGGAGGTGGTGTCACCAGAAATCGAACCGGGGACACAAGGATTTTCAGCACTATGGCTTCTATCCAAAATATCTTAACACTCAGCGAGTTAATACTAATTATTTTCTATTGGGGCATTTTCGGTGCATTTTCGCGTTTATACTGCAAAGTTAACAAATATATTGATTATATGTAACCCATTGCAACCATTTTATGAGAAATAAATCCTCTGATATGTAAACAATAGACAGGACCCAATTTGTCAGAATAGAGATTGTAACGTGACAATGTTTTGTGCGATTGCAGAATGGGAGTTTTTCTTGATTCCATAGGGTGTGACAAGTGTAATGTGAACAGCCTTTTTTGTCTGGGTGGCTTCGATGAAGTTACCGCGACGACGGCGGAGTTTCATTTCTTCGTCCTCGGTAATTGCGTATTCTTGCGCGGAGAATTTCATTTCGCATAGATTGATCACACCGTCATTGCGGTCAATCAGGAGATCTATCTGAGTTTTTTCGATACCTTTATCTTCATCAGCCTCTGTACGCCAGCTATAGACATTAGATAGTACACCGGATATCCCAAGAGCCTCCTTGATTTGAGCTATATGCTGGAGACAAACCCTTTCAAAGGCTAGTCCACTCCATGCTCTATGTAAAGAAGAATCTATATTATTTGTCCAAAAATGAGAATCATTGTTTTTATTTCCTTTCATATATTGAAAATAGAACAGCGTGAAGTTGTCTATAAGCTGGTATAAGGCATCTTTTGATTGTTTACCAATATAATTATATTTTCTTATAAAACCGCACCACTCCAATTCGTTAAGGTAACGGGTTAGATCTCCACTAGACTTTATCCCACTTGTCTTAGCAATTTCATCACGAGTAAGACCTTTATCTTTCTTGGCTAAGGATGTTACCACGTTCATGTAAGGTTCTGGATTACTGAATAGAGAAGAATATAATTGTTCGTACTCATGAGATAGTCCTTCTGTATCAGAACTGAAAAACAGGGCATCAATATTTTGAGCCATGCTCAACTCTCTTTTAAGCAAACTCCAGTAAAACGGTATTCCACCCATTATCATATAGTTTTCCACTATCTGATAACGACTGAGTCCTAAGTTGTTCGCTTCTGAATATTGTTCACATTC
>JAIECF010000147.1 GCA_029068655.1 Muribaculaceae bacterium
TCCGATCTCTTATATATGTTATCACATTCTTTGTAATTAAAACGCACAAGTAAGCAATCAGGTTCAAAAGAATCTTCAAAAAAAATCACTATCCGCTATTATCAGAACGGCACCATATCTCCGGCTCCGTCCGGCATTATATCCGGAGTTCCGCCCCCGACAGGATCCTGTGCGAAATTGAAGTTCGTGCCTCCCTGCGAGAACTTCGAGGCAAGGGAATCACCACCTTCCCCACCGGTATTCATTTTCGACTGGAACTCCATCTTTGTGCCATTTCTGTCACCTAGAGCGTTCTGCACCGCATTGTAACCCTCCTGCCAGTTTTCGAACTTGGCGTATTTCGATACGAAACGGAGCTTCACATCACCGACGGCACCGCTTCTGTGCTTTGCTACAATCAGCTCGGCAAGTCCTTTGATATCATTGCCCTGTGCGTCTTCGCTACTTCTTGTGTAGTATTCCGGACGATGGATGAAACAGACGATGTCAGCGTCCTGCTCTATTGCTCCCGACTCGCGGAGATCTGACAGCACAGGGCGCTTGTCTTCACGTGTCTCGGTGCTTCGGTTGAGCTGAGAAAGGGCTATGATCGGAATATTGAGTTCTTTCGCGAGAGCCTTGAGCGAACGTGATATAGTAGACACCTCCTGCTCTCTGCTGCCAAGCTTAAGGCCACCCGCGCTCATCAGCTGAAGATAGTCTATCATGATCATCTTCACTCCATGCTCCCTTACGAGGCGACGTGCCTTAGTGCGGAGTTCCGTGATGCTCAGACCCGGAGTTTCGTCGAGATATAACGGTGCGGAATAGACATTCTTGAGCGACGAATTGAGCCTGTCCCATTCCTCATTCGATAGCTGACCGCTCTTTATCTTCTCGCCTTCGAGACTCGCCACATTGGATAGAAGACGCTTTACGAGCTGCACGTTGGCCATCTCAAGTGTGAAGATAGCCACAGGAATATTGAATGTCACCGTCATGTTCTTGGCCATGGAAAGCACAAACGCAGTCTTGCCCATTGCCGGACGGGCAGCAATGATTATGAGGTCGGAGGGTTGCCATCCTGAGGTCATTCTGTCGAGATCGGTATATCCTGTCTGCAGACCCGACAGACCGGTGGATGAGTTGGCCGCATTCTGAATCTGCTCAATGGCAAGGTTGATGACGGGGTCGATTTGCGTCACCTCACGCTTTATCTGATTCTGTGAGATGTCGAAAAGCAAAGCCTCAGCTTCCTGAAGAAGATCGTCAATGTCATTGCCTTCATCGAATGCCTTAGTCTCAATGTTGGTGGCATACGTTATCAGGCGCCGTGCCAGGTACTTCTGTGCTACGATCTTTGCGTGATATTCTACATTGGCTGCGGAATAAATGTTGGAGGTAAGGCTTGTGATCTTTATCGGTCCTCCTACCTCTTCAAGCTCCCCGTTGGCACGCAGCTGTTCCACTACTGTCAGCATATCGATCGGCCTCTGCGACAAGCCGAGTTGCATAATGGCAGCGAATATCTTCTGATTGACAGGGTCATAGAAGCTATCAGGAGAAAGTATATCGCATACGTTCATATATGCGTCTTTCTCTATCATAAGCGCGCCAAGCACTGCCTCTTCAAGATCCGTATCACGGGGAGGGAGTTTCCCGGTAGGGTCTGTCATGGGCGCGGTCTGTCTCCGCGCCCCCCGTTTTTGATAATTGTTCTGCTCTATAGCCATTATCGACTCCTGATCCTTAACTCTTAACCCTTAGCTCCTCAACCGCTTCGGTTGTCATCGGGATGCCCGGGCCTAGTCTACGGTGTCCGTCGGCTGTAACGAGATAGTCTTCCTCATTTCGAACTCCACCGAAGCCAAGCCATTTCTCGGCCTCATCGAAATTGATGAAGTCCTTGTGTCGCCCCTCGCTCTTCCAGAGAGCAGTCAGTTCGGGCATGAAATAGATGCCCGGCTCAATAGTGAAGACATATCCCTCTTCGAGAGGACGCGCTAGACGAAGCGACTTGAAACCGAACACAGTGGATTTAGGCTGGCCGTCATAACCGACCCATACTTCTCCGAGGTTTTCCATGTCATGGACATCAAGACCCATCATATGTCCCAGTCCGGTGGGGAAGAACATGGCATGCGCTCCAGCCTGGATCGCTTCCTCTACATCCCCTTTCATAATACCCATATCCTTAAGACCAGTAGCAATGGTGCGTGCGGCCTGCATATGCACGTCTTTGAACGGCACTCCAGGACGCAGCATGGCTACGGCATCGCGCGAAGCCGCCTGCTGAAGATCGTAGATAGCTTTCTGCCGGTCGGTATAGCGGAGGTCGACAGGCACCGTCGACGACATGTCGCCTGCATAACCCATCGATGTCTCTGCTCCAGCATCAAGCAGGAAGAGCTGTCCTGGCTGAAGCACATTATTATAGCTGTGATTATGCAGTATCTCGCCATGCACAGTCGCGATTGTCGGGAAAGAGCAACGCATACCGTTCTCCGTGGCAACTTTCTCTACGAGAGCCTTCATCTGATACTCTGTCAGTCCCGGACGGGCAGCTGCCATAGCAGCCTTGTGCATCATGGCTGTCACCTCACAAGCCTTTTCTATCTCGGCTATTTCCTCCGCGCTCTTATGGTTGCGCATATCTACCACAGCACGGATCAGAGGCACGGACGGAACCGCAGCCCCCGGCTGAAGACCGAGAAGCTGCATGAGCTTTAACTCATGATCCGCGCGGTAATATGGTATGTAATGGATCGGAGATGCTGCTTCACGCGCCTTGTCAAGATAAGGACGGAGTTCAGACGACGGACGAACGTCGATGACACCCGCCTTTGCCGCAAGTTCGTGAAGTGTAGGCTGGTTGCCGGTCCATACTATAGAGTCGATAGTGAGTTCGTCGCCGAAGATGATGTCGCGGTCGTTGTCCACGTCTATCACTGCGTTCAGGCCGTCATGTTTCAGGCCGAAATAATACAGGAACGTCGAATCCTGGCGGAATTCATATTCATTGTCGCGGTAGTTCTTACCTACGAGATCATTTCCGAGAAGCAAAACGACTCCGCGTCCGAGTCGTTTCTTAAGTTC
>JAIECF010000148.1 GCA_029068655.1 Muribaculaceae bacterium
AGGATAAGAAGAGTCCCGGTCTCTTTGCATTCCTTTGCAAGAGCCTGCATGAATTCAGTGGTCGGTTCGTAGATTCCTGCCACTCCTTGAATACCTTCAATTATGACTGCTGCAAAATCCTTTGATGAAAGGGCTGTTTTGACCGCTTCTATGTCGTTGAGCGGGATGAATTCGACGTTTGGAGTCTTGTTGAATGGAGCCTGGATGTTAGCATTGTCTGTGGCGGCTACGGCTCCAGACGTACGGCCGTGAAATGCATGGCCGAAAGCGAGTATCTTACTCCTCCCTGTCGCGAACGACGCGAGTTTCATTGCGTTTTCATTCGCCTCCGCTCCTGAGTTGCAGAGAAAAAGAGAGTAGTCGTCATATCCCGAAGCTTTGCCGAGCTTTTCTGCAAGCTTGGTCTGCAGAGAGTTAAGTACGGAATTGGAATAGAATCCAAGATTAGCGACCTGATTAGATACCGCATCTACATATTTGGGATGCGCATGGCCAACGGAAATCACCGCATGGCCGCCGTAAAGGTCGAGGTATTCGGTACCGTCTTGGGTATAAACATGATTGCCGGAACCCTTCACAGGTTCTATATCATATAATGAATAGACATCGAAAAGTTTCATGCTCTTAAAATGCTGATGGTTTAAGACGTAGCCCGGTGGTCTGGTCGAGTCCGAGCATGATGTTCATGTTCTGCACTGCCTGGCCTGATGCTCCTTTGAGGAGGTTGTCAATGGCGCAGGTGACGAGGAGTTTCTTCCCGTTTTTGTCGAGGTGGATAATCGCTTTATTGGTGTTGACCGCCTGTTTCAGGTTGATTGGATTATCGCTGATGATTGTGAATGGAGCATCTTTATAGAAGTTCTTATAAAGAGAGGAGACCTCCTCTAATGAAAGAGGGCAATCGAGCACGGTCACGGCGAAAATTCCCCTTGCGAAATCTCCACGCATGGGAATGAAGCTGATCTCGAATGAATTATCGGGCTGAAGCTTGCTTAGCGACGCTCCGATCTCTTTAAGATGCTGATGGGTAAAAGGCTTGTAAACGGATAAATTATCGTTTCGCCAGCTGAAGTGGGTAGTTGCTCCTGGTTTTACTCCGGCCCCTGTCGATCCTGTAAGAGCGGTGATGTTTATATCTCCGTTCAGAGGAAGCAGATGGGCTGATGCCAACGGGAGCAACGACAGCTGCAATGCAGTCGCGAAACAACCCGGATTTGCGATGGAATCAGCTTTCGCTATCCTGTCAAGGTTGAGTTCGGGAAGACCATATACATAACCATTACTCTCATCTCGGAAATCCTGTGCGAGATCAATTACCTTCAAGTTGGCGGGACGTTCGTTTTCTTCCCAGAATTTACCGCTTTGTCCGTGGGCCGAGCAAAGGAATAGAATATCGATCGAATCAAGCGGATGTGTATCGGAGAACACAATATCGGTTTCTCCGAGAAGTCCTTCGTGTACGTCTGTTATCGGTTTCCCGGCGTTACTTGTAGAGTGTACGAACTCAATGCTCACTGCCGGATGGTTGATGAGCAGGCGGAGGAGTTCGCCGGCAGTATATCCGGCGCCTCCGATGATTCCTATTTTTTTCACTCTGCCTTTCCGTTTTTGACCTGATTGTTGTGATATATCTTCATCTGGTTGCCGAGAATCTTGGTGAATCCCTTCACGTCGTCGGCAGTCCAGGCCTTGTTGACTTCTCCGTATTCTCCAAAGTCGGTCTTCATCAGGTCGAAAGGTGAATCAACACCTACGAGGGTATATGAATAGGGACGTAGGGTGAGTTCTACAGTTCCAGTCACATTCCGTTGTGAGCTTTCAAGCATCTTCTCTATGTCGCGCATCACCGGTTCCAGATACTGAGCCTCATGCAGGAACATGCCATACCAGGTGCCTACCTGATCTTTCCAGTATTGTTGCCATTTGGTAAGTGTATGCTTTTCAAGCATCTTGTGTGCTGCGATGATGAGGATCGGACCGGCTGCTTCGAAACCTACTCGACCTTTGATGCCTATGATAGTGTCGCCGATATGCATATCGCGTCCGATGCCGAAACGTGAGCCGATACGCTCTACCTCGCGGATGGCTTCGATCTTATCGGTATACTCTTTTCCATTGACCGCAGAGATCTCACCTTCTTTGAAAGATATGGTGAGTTTTTCCGGCTCAGTCGCAGAAATCTGAGAGGGATAAGCGCTTTCAGGTAGCGTTTGATCGGATTTCAAGGTTTCCTTGCCGCCGATAGATGTTCCCCATAGACCCTTGTTGATGGAGTATTCCATCTTCTTGAAGTCAGCCTCGTATCCATGTTTTTTGAGATAATCTATCTCATATTCTCTTGTCAGAGTGAGGTCGCGAGTAGGAGTTATGATCTCTATTTCCGGAGCGAGAATCTGGAATGTGAGGTCAAAACGCACCTGGTCGTTGCCTGCTCCGGTTGAGCCATGGGCGATGGCGTCGACACCGAGTTTCTTAGCGTATTCTATGGTTGCGATCGCCTGGAAGATTCTCTCTGAACTTACCGAAATAGGATAAGTGCCGTTGCGTAGCACATTTCCGGCGATCATATACTTGATGCTCTTGTCGTAGTAGTCTTTCGTTACGTCAAGAGTGGCGTGCGATGCAGCGCCGAGTCTCTTTGAACGGTTAGCTATTTCCTCAAGTTCCTTTTCGGAAAATCCTCCGGTGTTGGCGATAGCCGTGTGTACTTCATATCCGAGATCTTCGGAGAGGTACTTTACTGCGAAAGAGGTGTCAAGACCACCCGAGAAAGCGAGAAGAACTTTCTTTTTGTTATTGTTTTCTGTCATATGTTTGATTCGTTTTCTATTCGTAAACTATTACATTGAAGAAGTATTCGTCAGGCGCACAAAGTATAACGCACTATATACAATTACTTTTTCAGGTGCAGCAGGCGTTTGATCCTGTTTCTTACCTTAATCATATAGGGATTAGCCCTCTTGTCGGCGGGTAGCGGCTGTTTAGGGTCGAAGAGCATACCTGTGCATAGACACATACGTCGATTGTTTCGTTGCAATATGTCATAGTTTTTGCAACCCTGGCATCCTTGCCAGAATTCTTCGTCGTCAGTCAGTTCAGAAAAAGTTACAGGTTTGTAACCCATTCTTGAGTTGAGTTTCATGACTGGAAGTGAAGTTGTAATAGAGAAAAGTTTCGCGAACGGAAAGCGAAGTCGAGCCAGCTCGAAGGTTTTCGTCTTGATGGCGCCGGCAAGGCCAAGATGACGGTATTCTGGGTCGACAATCAATCCGGACGTCGCAACGAAATCTCCATGACCCCAGCTTTCGATGTAGCTGAACCCGACGAGCCTGTCGCCGTGAAGGGCCACCACGCTCTTACCGCTCGTAATTTTCTGAGCGATATATTCTGGTGTCCTCTTGGCAATGCCGGTTCCGCGCTGAAGGGCTGATTCATAGATCAGCTTCACGATCAGTTCCGCGTATTTGGCATCCTCGGGAGCAGCGAATTTCACTGTGATACCGTTGATTTGCATTTTGTTGAGATGTTACCGAAATATTGTTAAAATACTATGTATGCCCGTCGCGCAGGCCTTGACTCTCCGTACGTCAAGACCCTTTTTCTGTTTGAATCGGGCAAACAATTTGCAAAGTTACAAAAAATATTCGTAATGACCGCATATTTAATGATTTTTTGCTATTCTCTTCTATAATTGTGTTCTCTAATCTATTTTAGATTTAATAATCTAAAACTCTTTAATTATTGTATCTTATCATCAGGAAGCCAGCAATAGCGATGAAAATTGTGGCATATGTTCGTGCCAACTGAACATAGCATTTCTGCTTTATACAGAAATATGTCATTATTCCTAAATATGATATAATAGAACCGGCTCCAATGATTATTGCCCATAAAGGATAAGAAGGATTCGGCCTTAAGATAATAAGGATTATCAGAACTACAAGTGCAGGCAAAAGCATTATGGTCCTGATTATCTCCGAAGGTTTATTGATACGTCTATATGTCATTTTTCGCATATGAACATCTTATTAAGTAGTTGGTCTATTAACTTCGTATTATCATTTATAACTCAGTTCAAAACATAACATTGATAAATCTCTGCCCCTTTGCGCCTTTGCGTGATAGTAAAAGAACATACGAAAGTTGAGTAAATTATAAATCATTATATTTTGTGTTAAAGTTCTTATACATATA
>JAIECF010000149.1 GCA_029068655.1 Muribaculaceae bacterium
GGGTATACCAGTCTCGTATCTACTTGACGGGCAAAGTTGCGCCCGCGCCCAATTATGACTACGAGCATGTGTTCCCTATAACGCTCTACGAGGCGATTCGCCGTAGTGAAGATGAGCATTCCGCAACTTTACTTGATGAACTCAACTCCATCTATCGGTTAATCAAGACGAAGCAGGATATCATTGAAGCTGGCATTGCCGGGCGTATCATGACCTGGACTGGAGTCCGTGGTCAGATCGGTTCCATGGAAGTTGTCCGTTCCATTGCTGCTGATCCGATCAATCGGTCCCACGCCAAGATCCCCAGCGTACGTGCTATTGGTGATCTTCTGGACAGTAAAATGTCTCGGAAGGATTTCAATGATCATGTACTCAACAGTGGTATCCATGTAACAGATGATGAGAAAGAGCGTTGGAATTCCATGGCTCCCCTCAGTAGTCTGAACTTGCACATCCAGAACGAGATGGTGCATGTGACTGGTGCTGAGAAGAAAGCGTGGAATGCCAAGGCAGATGGAGCAGAATTCGCCAAGCATGTTACGGACACCGATAACCCGCACAATACGACTGCACACCAGGTAGGCACCTATAGTCGTCGGGAGATCGACGATCTCTTTGCCAACTTGCGCGAGTCATTCTTCACGTACCTCAACATTGTATGGGACACTCAGATCAATGTTGCTACATTGGAGGAGTATGATCCCGACAACTGGAATCCCAACTTTATACTTGAATATGGTGATTCCCTGCCGGAGGTCAGTGATCCGGCAGGAACTTATTTCGCCTTGATTCCGGCTACGGATAATAAGACGAATGAGACGCAGGACTGCATCATATATATCAAGCTCCCTGGTATGACCTGGCAAGAAGTTGGATTCCAATCCATGAAGCCGGGTGATATGGTTATCAAATACCCGGAAGCTCTGATGTATGTATGGGTACAGGGTAAGTTCACTCCGCTCTTCGCAAAAGATGGATCCTCTGGCGGAACTACGGATCCTGTACCTGGAACATCCAACATCTTGTGGAAACCGTATATCGATGACAACGGCGAACTTGCTTGGAAGTTAGCGACTGCCGATGATCCTCCTGAGACTATGGTCATTCGTGGTTATACTCCTCAAAAGGGAGTAGACTACTTCGACGGTAAAGATGGTGAAGGGGTACCCAAAGGAGGTATTGAACACGATATCCTGGTGAAGTCCAGTGATAACGATTACGATACCGAGTGGAAAGATCTGCTCACTATGTTGAGGGAATTCGTTGACCGCGGTGGCGTTATCCCGAAGGATGGCGTTGTCTGGGAGAATATTAAAGGTGCTCCGAAACAGTACGATGAGCTTGGAGAGAACATCGATGGCTACATGACTCAGAAGTCCGTCACAGATGCTATCAATGGGATCTTGGATAAGATTCAGGCAATCCTGGATTTGGGTGATATCGCTGCTATGCAGCAGTCGATCAATGCTCACCTGATGGATTACCAGAATCCGCACCATGTAGCTCCTGATCAGATCGGTGCTGTCTCTATTGCTGCATTCGTTGGTCATACTCAGAACTTTGATAACCCACATCTGGTAACGGCAGCTCAACTTGGTCTCGGGAGTGTTGATAACACCCGCGATATCGATAAACCTATATCGAATGAGATGCAACACGCCCTCGACGAGCTGTGGGCTAAGATCAACAGTCTTGGAGTTATTACCCCTATTGATCCTGAGGATCCGGATGCACCTGTGCTGCCGGCATTCCGCTATGTGAGTGATGTCAAGTTCACGGATAATGTGATCCATATCCTTTTCAGCGATAAGGCTGAACTGAACGTGGAACTTCCGGAGCCAATTATCAATAACCCGGTTGAGAAGATCTTCTGCTCTGCTCGGTTTGATCGCGAGACGAATGAGCTTGTTATCATCCGGGAAGATGAATCTGAAGATCGCTTCAGTCTGGTAACCCTAGTACAGGTACTAACTGGTAGCAAGGGTGATCAGATCAATATTGATGTCACTGACGATAACCGAATCATTGCAACGCTGAAGCTAGATTCCGTAACAGGTGATCATCTCATCCAAGACATCCATCTCCGAGGCAATCCTACCACTACAACTCAGGACGTGACAGATAAGTCTACCAGACTTGCTACTACGGAATGGGTTAAGGGCCAGGTCATTGATAACCTCATCTCCTATGAAGTTGATCGTCCTCTGTCTGCTAATATGGGTCGTATCTTGAACCAGCGTAAGGCAGATATCACGGATGTTATCAAACTCATTGAAGACATTGAGGGTATCGATATCATCGACGATCTGGAATCCACATCTCCTGTAGCAGCATTGTCTGCTAACATGGGTCGTCATTTGGATCTTACTAAGGCTCCTCGCGTCCACACCTCCCCGAGTGGCTCTACCTTTGGTCAAGCTACTAAGGATGTCTTTGGTCACGTCCGTTCTGCCAACGAAGATCCACTCATGGACGGTCTTGTGTACAGAGGTGAAGCCGACGGCTCATATGCAGGTCAGAA
>JAIECF010000015.1 GCA_029068655.1 Muribaculaceae bacterium
GAATAAGGATCAATCCGGAGACTTCAAGGGTGTCAAGAACACTCAAAGAAGAGTCCCTCTGAAGATGAATCTGATTTCTTAGAGATGAAAAAGAATCTACTTTAGATTCCTCGATTTTAATTCGGGTTTCAAGAGTAGATTCATATTTACAGTCTTCAAGAAATTTTTTGGATTCCCACGATCTGATAAGCAGAAAAGTTAATATCACCACTAACATCCATGGGAAAAATATCTTAAAGTTTAGTTGCATAAATTCCGATTCTATATTCAGAATCTTCGGTTTTTTTGTAATTAACGAATTTATGGAATACACTTGGTACTCCGGCTTTGATCTGGATCTGATATGAATCCCAATCATCACCTATCTTAGAGAGACAGTCTAGGAGCTTTTGCTTAATCGGAGCTCTTAAGAAATTTCCAGATCTAACTTCATCGGTTATTTCTGAAAGTAACTGGGTTGCTTCCGATTTTCCAAGGAGTTCAAGATCTTCCTGAACGACGGATTCATATTTAGTTATTTCATCCTCAGGGGTGGGTAGGAGAATATTAAGATAATCTCCGTATTTAGATGACTTGATGCTTTTGATCTCTGAAATCTTAGCTTCAAAGCCATATCCCGATCTTGCTATATAATCTCGGATTAATCTCAAGGAATCCAGGGAAGTCGTAATTCCGAGGGAAATGAAGTATCCGAGAGGTTTGATCATTGTTTCTCCGTCGACTGAATTGATATTAAAGATCTTAAACGGGGATTGATAGAATATTTCCACAATATCCCTGAGTGTCACTTTATAATCAGTAGTCATTAGTAAAATTCTTTATTTTGAAATTCTTTATCTTTCTCGTACATTCTCGATATCCATAGCAAAATCCATAGAGATCATATCCGGTCATCTCAGAAGTAACCTGTTCCCATTCGTCAAGATAATCCTCGAAGTCAGAGATCAGTACTAATGTACAGGATTTATCGTAATTATCCTTAAAGTACTTAATACCTCGGGCCATTCTAGTTCCACCTCCGATACTAATTCTCGGAACTGGCTTTCTAGGATCTATATCCTTAAGGTGATCACAGAGTTGAGTACTCCAAGCTATGACATCATACTTCAAGCCTTTCTTGATAGATTTCATCTTGGCAGCTATAGTATTAAGGATCCTAGAAACTAAATCAGAATCCATAGAACCAGATACATCTATCAGGTAAACTATCTTTGGCTCTGTAGTTACGGTGGCCTTAGTATGATAAACTGGTGCTATAACGGCCCGATTTATACCTCGGTTGTAGAGATAAGTCATATCCTTCTTTATGACAAAGCTGCATACCTTGGATTTAAATCCCCGGATAACCTCATCAATTGCCATAGTCACCGGATCTTTCGGGCCTTGAGATGCGTCCAGAGAACCAGAAGCACCACCGGAAGAACCACATCCAGTTCCAGGTTTAGCACTGATTTGTCCTTTCTCTCTAGATTTATCCGCCTCATCTCGAGACTCTGACCCATGATCAAAAGACTTTCCAGACTGAGATTGATTCGGGTCTTCTCTACATCCCTTATACTTATCCCCTGGATTTCCTTGGCCTGGGCTCATTCCGCATGCATCAAGGAGATCATCAAGAGAAGTCATACCCCCAGAACCACCTTGACCTGGATCACCTCCAGAGAGTGCTTCCTTAAGCTGTTCCTCTGTTACCTCCGAAGTATCCCCAGATCCTCCATTCTTGATAGAAACCAACATCTTGACAAATTCAGAGAGGTTTTTGATGATCAGGATGAGATACTCAGGGTAGGTAAGATCAGTCGGGAAAGGGCTTCCGTCAGACAGGTGATATCTCTCCGGCAACATAAGCTTGATTTTGGAAGATGCCATTTGTTTCTGGATATCCTCCAAGGCTTTCTTTTGCTCCTCGGTAAGACTATCTTTATCTACATTCTTGAGAGATTGATACAACGGATCAATGGAAAGGAGGAATTCTGAAATATCATTCTCCATCTCTTCCACATCTTCGGAGGACAGAATTTGTTGATTAACCTCAAAGTCCATAGCAATATTATGAAGGCTATGATTAAGTTGAGGATCATCAATTACCCTGTTTAAGAGCTTATCTGCATAATCTATTCCGAGAGACTTGTTGATACCCTCGATAAGATTAGCTCGATCGTTATTGATAGTCCAGAGTACCCTCGAATCCAGTTCTTCATGGACTCCCGAGAGATGACCAAGAGTTATATGTCCGAGCTCATGAGCTTTAATCCTTCGGTCTGTATGAGGCTTCCCGATTGGACTGGTTACCACATTATAGATGGTTACCCCGGGGGAAGAATATTTATAACAGTACCCGAGGGGAGAATCAACCTTAAATTCCCTAACATAATACTGGAGAGAATTACCAAAATTCTGATAAGAAAATGATACTAACTCTTCCAGATTATCGAAGTAAGAAACTGGTTTTTTCATATTACTGTTGACCGTGGATGTTCGGAAGGAGATTTGCAAACTCAGGGTAATTAGCGAGAGTCAATTTCTTCCAAGAACTTATCTTCATGAGAATCGATGTCTTAGACTTCTCATAATCAGCGATCTTAGTTTTCATTGCCGGAGAGTACGAATTTCCGGCTGAATTTACCATGCCACAGATAGTATCAGAGAGGTCATTAATTGTGTTCCACTTTACGATCATGCCAGACAGAGTTTCCGGAGAAAGTGCTTTCTTGATGTCCGATTTAGGATCTATCTTTACCTTGATCAATGACGAACATGTCTTATTCAAGCCATCCAGAAGCTTTGTTACAACTTCATCCTCCAAGAGTTTAGAGAAAGAAGCCAACTCCGGATCTGCTTTCATCTCAGAGATTTTGTCCTGGATAAGAGTGATTTCTTGTGCTTCAAATCCAGTTTTCGGAAGATTAGCATCGATTACCATCTTCTTGAAGAACTCATCATAAACGGAAATCTTTTGGTTAGAAATCTTGGCAACCGAAGAGAGGGTCTGGATAAGGCTCTGATGATAATTATCTGCTACCTTTGATGCTACTACCTCACCATTTTTTCGTGAGAGAGCAACACCGACGAGACCTTCAAGGATATGCTTAAAATTAGATCCCTTAATTCCGGCTTCACCAAAATTCTGGTAAGAAGCCAGAGTCATTCTAGTCAGATAGGAAAGAGAACGCGGGGAAACAAATCCACGAAGAAGTTCATCATTTTCCTGAGACTTGTAGACACTTTGAGTATCTGTACACTTAGGATTATAAGGCTTATCTCCGGAGGTCATAAGAGATCTGGTTGTCTCTCGGATAGCAGTTTCGAAGTAATTTCCTGCTTTCATCTTAGCCTCTTCAGACATTTTTGTGGCCTGAGAATCCATGAGAGCCAAGACTTCTGCTTTCTCCTTCATGATATCCCTGGTTTTACCAATGTTAGCCCCATCATAAACACGAAGGAATTCATCGAGAAAATCCTCCTCCGGGACAATATTGAAAACACAGAAACGATTCACGACCGGAGAGAGAAGCTCAAACTCATTGGTCAGGTTTCCAGAATAGTTACCTGCCGAGACGATCAGTGTGTCATCCGGAATTTTCTCCTCGTTTACCTTCCTCTCGAAGATCAGGTGCAAGAGAGCTGCCTGAACATAGGGATTGACGGCTGTGATTTCGTCAAGGAAGAGGAGAGTCTTTTTTCCGGCCTCATGGTAC
>JAIECF010000150.1 GCA_029068655.1 Muribaculaceae bacterium
ATCTAAAAATGCACAGCCCAGTGTTAATGAAAGTTTAATTTTGCGACATAATGTTAACCAAAAATTTAAACTAACACCTAACGAAAGCTTATGAAAACAAGATTTCTGATTTTACTTTCGTTCCTGTGTATCGGCTTTATATCAGCAAGAGCACAGTTCGAGGTAAAGGGCACAGTGATTGATGTGAGCAATGGAGAGCCTCTCATCGGTGCCTCAATTCTTGAAAACGGTACCCGGAACGGTACGACTACCGATCTGGACGGCCAATTTAAAATTAATGTCAAGGGCGGTAATGCAACGCTTACCGTATCTTATGTAGGTTACGCTTCCCAGAAAGTGGCTGTGCAGAACCGTCATGAGATCAATGTTCGTCTTGATCAGGAGAACAGCAACCTTGACGAACTCGTGGTTGTAGGCTACGGAGTTCAGAAGAAAAGTGACCTTACTGGTGCTGTTTCATCCGTATCGAGCAACGATATCAAGGGTCTTGCCACAACTGATGCAGGTGCAGCCCTTCAGGGCAAGGCTGCGGGCGTGCAGATCCTCAATACCTCCGGTGCTCCGGGTGAAGGCGCGAAGATCCGTATCCGTGGTTATTCTTCAAACTCCGGAGAACTTGGTCCTCTATTGATCGTAGACGGTCTGAAGGTAGACAACATCCAATATCTCGACCCCTCCATGATCGAGTCTATGGAAGTGCTTAAGGATGCGGCTTCAGCTGCTATCTATGGTGCTCAGGCAGGTAATGGTGTCATTCTCATCACTACAAAGAATGGTGCTGTCAAGAATGGTCAGCCGAAGGTGATTTACTCCTTCAAGGCAATCAACCAGCGCCTCGGCAAGACTCCCGAAATCTTCGGAGCCCAAGACTTCATTGAATATAAGGAGCGTTCCGGATATAATATGAAGAATCTCTGCATCGATGCAGGCTATATCAGCAAGAATGCAGGCGACAACTGGAAGGATCAGATCAACGAAACCGACTGGATCGACGCTGTATTCGCTCCCAGCTGGGCAACCCAGCACTCGGTAGTATTCCAGAACGGTGGTGAAAAGGGTAACTTCTTCACATCTATCAACTATGTCAACAACGACGGTATAGTACGTGGAAAGAAGGATACTTACGATCGTCTGACTGCTCAGCTCAATGCAGACTACAAGCTCTACGACTGGATTAAGGTTGGAACAAACACTAACATCGAAAGATGGCACACTCGCTCGGTGACTCAACAGGCTGCCTACGGCTCCATGCTTACTCCGGCACTCCTTCTTGATCCGCTTACTCCGGTTTATTTTGACAGTGTAGATCAGTTCTCAACCGACATGAAGAATATCTACAGTACTAATCCTGACCAGATCTGGGTGGCTCCCAACGGTAAGTATTACGGCACCTCCAAGCTTCAGGTAGATGATAACGGTAACCCGCTTCTTCAGCGTGATCGCAACAACAACAGAAGCTCGGGCTTCTCAGTGCGTGGAACCGGTTATCTTGACATCACCCCGGTGAAATGGCTTGTCTTCACTTCTCGATTCTCTTACCGTATCGCTCAGAGCAATAGTCATAACTATTCAAAGCCTTACTATATGAACGGTCAGGCAAAAGCTGATGACTATGAGATCTCGGCAGCAGCCAACAATAGCTACTACTATCAGTGGGAAAACTTCTTCAACTACAATAAGACTTTCGGCAAACACGCTACAAGCGCTATGATCGGTATGTCTTACACACAGTGGAAGTCTGACAACGTTTCCGCTTCAGCTAAAGGTAACGGTGGTAACAAGATACTTAATGGCGATGCATCCAACTTCGAATATCTTGACTTCGTGAATTCTGCCGAGACAACTACAAAGAGCTTCGGCAATAGAGAGAATCTCTCTACAAGCCTCTCATACTTCGGTCGCGTGATGTATTCTTACGACAACCGATACAGCGTACAGTTCAACTTCCGTGCAGACGCATTCGACACATCCAAACTTCCGAAGAACAAGCGTTGGGGTAAATTCCCCTCCGTATCAGCAGGCTGGACCATCAGTAACGAAAGCTTCGTTCGCGATAACGTTAATCCAGGAGTCCTCTCTTTCCTTAAGATTCGTGCTTCTTGGGGTAAAAATGGTAACATCAACGTGCTCAACAATTATCCCTATACTTCTCCGATCGCCTACAATCAGGCATGGTATCAGTATGGAGACGATCCTGCACAGCACTATGGATCATACCCCAGCGGAATGGCCAATCCTAACCTGAGATGGGAGACTTCCGAACAGGTCGACCTCGGTCTTGACGCAAGATTCCTTGATGGTCGCCTCACTGTAGGTCTTGACTATTACAATAAGAACACGAAAGACCTTCTTGTATCTATCACTCCTATTCCGGAGGTATATGCCAATGGTAATACCACCATCAACGCAGGTAAGGTCAACAACCGTGGTTTTGAGGCAGAACTCGGATGGAGAGACAATATAGGTGACTTCACTTACGGAATCAGCGCCAACATCTCAACTCTCCGTAACCGCGTCACTTATCTTTACGATGATATCGCACGCATAGAGGACAGCAAAGGCGGTGTAGACGGAACTAACAATATGGTTCGCTCTGCATTCGAACAGGGTTATTCACTATGGTACTTCCGTGCATTTGACTATGCAGGGGTTGATAGAGAGACAGGTGCTCCTCTCTTCCGCAATGCAGAGGGAAATATTGTAGGATCTTCCGAACTTTCCGACGATGATATGACATATCTCGGTTCACCTATCCCGAAGTTTACCTATGGTATTACTATCAACCTTGCTTACAAGGGATTCGACTTCACAGCATTTGGTACAGGAGTTGCCGGCAACAAGATCTTCAATGTCCTTTACCGTGCTGATACTCCGATGCGCAACTCCATGAAATACTTTATGGATAATGCATGGACTCCCGAGAACAGAGATGCAAAGATGCCGGATGTTGGGCAAGTGGCACAGGACAGATATTTCTGGAGCTCGAGTGCATCGATGTTCAATGGTTCTTATTTCAAGATCAAGCAGCTCCAGCTTGGCTATACAGTGCCTAAGAAGATCACTCAGAAGGCTTTCATCAAGGATCTCCGCGTATTCTTCTCTCTTGATGACTTCTTTACATTCTCCAACTATCCCGGCATGGATCCGGAGACTGCTACAACAGGAAAGACTTCCGGTATGGGTTATGATATAGCTTCATATCCTACAATGAAGAAGATCACTTTCGGTGCTACAATCGGTTTCTGATTTAATGCAAGATTTTTAAACTTAGAACAAGAAATTTCATCATGAAAAAAATATTATTATCCCTCTCTGTCGTGTGCGCGGCATCATTCCTGACAGGATGCGACAACAGGCTCGACATTGAACAAAAGGGAGTGATCGCAGCTGAAGACTTCTATAAGACAGACGACGATGCCCAGAATGCCCTCAATAACCTTTATCAGTGCTTCTGTCTCCACATTGCTGGCAATGAGGGTATTTATGTTGCCCTTCCGGTCCTCTTCAATGAAGCCGGCGATGATATGTTGGCCGCCGGAAATATGTATGGCGACAATGACTTTGGAGCGCAGATCAACGAGTTCCGCTATGACAGCCAGAACGAAGTGATAAATAACACCTATAAGGGTCTTTATGCAGTAGTTTATGACAGTAACACAATCCTTGATAAGATCTCTGACGATTCTCCTGTCAAGAAGCGTGTTCGCGCCGAGGCCCGCACTCTCCGCGCTTGGGCTCACCTGATGCTCGCAATCGGCTGGGATTGTCCTCCATTGGTAGATCACGTCCTTCCGGCTGACGCTAAGCCCGCAAACTATGAGGGTGGACATGACGCACTTCTCGAATGGGTAGCTCAGGAAGCTGAGATGGCAGTTCCTGATCTTGACGAAAGAATCAATCCTGCTGACAAAGTCGGTGCTTCGAAGGTGACCAAAGGTCTTGCACTGACAGTTGCCGGTAAGGCACGTCTTTTCAAGGGTGATTATGCAGGAGCCAAAACTGACCTGAAGCAAGTGATAAACTCCGGTAAGTATGAGCTCGTTCCAGCCGACCGCTGGGCAAACCTTTTCCATGCTTCCGGCGACCTCTGCGAGGAGATGATATTCCAGGCAAACTGTCTTGACAACGCCAACGTAGGTGACTGGTCAAACAAGATCCAGCGTACTTCATGGATGTGGATCCAGTTCTGGAATTGGCGTACCGACAAACTCGCCAACAAACCGACATTTATCGGTCCCGCTGGATGGGGTGGCCATTCTATCAGACAAGACTTTGCTGAAAAGATGCTTGCTAACGATGGTGATTCACCGCGCCGTAAGGCTACTTTCATGACAGGTGATGAATTCTTATATGAAATGGAATGGGCTTGGACTGAAGGTGAAGATGATGATGCCAAACGCATCAGTTCAAAAGATCTTACTCGTGAGCAAATAGAAGTGTCTGATCAGGTTGGCATCAAGGCTACGGATGGTCTTTATGGCTTTGGCGGATATTTCGCCCATAAGATTGTCGCTTGGCCGGAGGATAATGAGAAGGGCTGGTACGGATTCAAGAATCTCACAATCTTCCGCTATGCTGAAGTTCTTCTTATGTATGCTGAGGCATGCGCCATGACTAATGACAACGATGGTCTTCAGTATCTCAACGCTATCCAGAATCGTGCAGGTTCCGCTCATGTTTCGACAGCTCTCAACATGACTGAGGTCAAGAATGAGAAGATGTTTGAGATGTGGATCGAGGGAGTTCGTTTCCCGGATATGGTTCGCTGGGGTGACACCGACGGTATCGTCAACAATGGTAAGGATATCCCCTCTACCTACGATGCATTCTTTACAAAAGGTGAGGCTAAGCACCGTCTTTACGTAGAGAAATCAAATCCCAACAAGGGTGTCACCGGTTTCGTGAAGGGCAAGCATGAATATTTCGCATATCCTTACGACGCAATTTCAAGAAATCCGAATCTTGTTCAGAATCCGAGCGGACTCTGATACAAGACATCAAGGATAATTTAGATGATAGTTTCAGGGGGAGGCGTGCCGATTGGTACGCCTCTTTTTTATGCTCCTTTTATTTGGATTTCTATGCTATTTGTCGTAAATTTGCGTATAATTTCGAATTCTATCGACAATGCCCTACGATTTGATAAGAAAACTCAGAAATTCGAAGTCTCTTACATGCGGCCATGCATTCAAGAGACCTTTGATGCTGTCTGTCATATTCTCATTATCCTTTTTTCTTTCGACCGGAGTAAGCTCACAGATTATCAAAAAGGCAGGTGAGATCCTGATGTCGCCGCTTTCATCGCAGAATGATTCAGTTGCCGCTGGAATTTCAGGCAGGCTGAGTCCTGAGGAGCGTATAAAGGCAGATTCCATTCGAATGCTTCAGCTCACTCTTCAGCTCGAGGAGATGAAACTCAATGAAGTGCTTCTTAAATCGAAGCTGGAGGCCAACAGCCTTCATCAGACTGCGGATTCCCTCAAAAAGGTACGTCAGATTCAGAAGATAGATTCACTGCGGGCCGTTACTCCCGGAGTCCCGGTCGTAGTAGAGGGAGACACACTATTCCGTATATATTCCGCTCGTGGCGGCCATTCTGCCTTAGACAGGGCCGAGTCTACAAGCGAGATGATCATGAAAATCGGCCACGACGGCAGACTTCGGAGAGATTCAGTCTACCTTCTTGATAATGATACCTATATAGATATAATGTATGGCGACAAAGTGATCTTGAGCGTCACGGAGCAGGATGCACTATGGCATGCTACCGATCCTCAGACTCTGGCCAATACCTATATGCCTATTATATCAGACAAGATTCATCTGCTGAAAGCGGAAAACAGTTTCTGGAATATCGTAAAGCGATGCGCTCTCTTTGTTCTGGTGATATGCATACAGTATCTTCTTGTCAGGCTGATCAACTATCTTTTCAGGAAACTCCGTCGCCAGATTATACGTCTGAAGGTGAGCAAACTGAAGCCTCTTGTAGTCCGTGACTATGAATTGCTCGATACAAGGCATCTTTGCAGGATATTGATAATCATAAGCAATTTCCTGAGATACGTTGTATTGCTTCTTCTCTTCATATTCACGGTACCGATACTGTTCTCGATCTTTCCGCAGACCGAGAAACTCGCCCTTGAGATTTTCTACTATATAGTAGATCCGATAAAGATGGTGCTTAAGGCCATAGTGGAGTATATTCCCAACCTCTTCATCATTGCCATCATATGGTATTGCGTCCGCTACATAGTCAAAGGACTCCACTATATATCGCATGAGATTCAGACTGAGAAACTCAAGATATCCGGTTTCTATCCCGACTGGGCTGAACCAACATTCAATATTATCCGCTTCCTGCTCTATGCGTTCATGATAGCGATGATATATCCATATCTTCCCGGTTCTGAATCAGGAGTCTTTCAGGGAATATCGGTGTTTGTAGGTCTTATCGTGTCGCTTGGATCGAGCTCGGTGATCTCCAATTTCATAGCTGGGTTTGTGATAACATATATGCGGCCGTTCAAGACCGGGGATTTCATCAAGGTCAACGATACAGTGGGCAATGTAGTCGAGAAGTCACCATTTGTCACTCGTATACGTACGATTAAGAATGAGATGGTTACTATTCCCAATTCTTTTATCACTACATCGAATACTGTCAATTATTCAGCATCTGCGCGTCATCATGGCCTCATTATCCACACAGTGCTGACGATGGGTTATGACGTGCCATGGCGTCGTGTCCATCAGCTTCTGATCGATGCCGCCCTCAAGACTGAAGGAGTGCTTGAGCACCCGGCTCCCTTCGTTCTTGAGCTGGAGCTCAACGACAATTATATGTGCTATCAGATAAATGCCTACATCAGGAATGCCGACGATATGCCGGTCATTATGTCAGATCTGCTCCAGAACATTCAGGATCTATTCAACGAGGCCGGAATCGAACTCTTCGCGCCACATCACTTCAAGACGCGGTCGGTGGTGGACGCAGAGCAACCTATCAGAGTAGAAGTCTCCTCTCTCCGCTGACCTTTCTCCTTGACTCTTGACTCTTACCCCTTGACCCTTGACCCTTAACTCTTAACCCTTGACTCTTAACTCTTAACCCTTGACTCTTAATGCACGTGGCGCTCGGCGTGATAGGATGATCTCACCATGGGGGCCGACTCCATATGTCGGAATCCCAGACTGAGTCCTTTCAGCCTATATTGCTCAAAGACATCAGGATGGATATAGTTCTTTACGGGGTAGTGGTTGGCTGTAGGTTGCAGATACTGCCCGATAGTCATCACTTCGCATCCTGCTTCCAAAAGGTCGTTCATAGTTTCTTCGATTTCTTCAGGAGTCTCGCCAAGACCTAACATTATTCCGCTCTTTGACCTTATGCCGCTTTCTGCTATCTGACGTATCACCTTAAGTGACGTGTCATATGTAGCATGACATCGTACGGAGGGGGTAAGACGCCTTACTGTCTCAAGATTGTGAGATATCACATCCGGCCGCTCTTCGATCACCATCTTCACAAGTTCTTCCCTCCCCTGGAAATCAGGAATCAGGACTTCCATGGTCACTTCAGGACACTCCTTGCGGAGCGTACGAATCATCTCAGCCCAGTGGGAGGCACCTAAGTCCGGAAGGTCATCGCGGTCAACAGAAGTGATGACTATATGCTTCAGATGAAGTGACTTCACAGATTCAACAATATCTGTTATCTCGCGTGGGTCAAGTGGGAGAGGACGCCCGGTAGCGACATTACAGAATTTGCAGCTTCGGGTGCATACGTTGCCCCCTATCATGAACGTTGCCGTACCGTTGCCCCAGCATTCTCCTCTGTTAGGACACATTCCGCTGGAGCATATGGTATGAAGATGTTTTTCGTTGAGAAGTCCTACCACCTGGCTTGTCTTGAAGCCACGTGGAAGCTTGATCTTTAGCCATTCGGGCTTTCTTCTGTAGTCTGCCATTATTCTTCCTCGATTTTTTCAGGAGTAGCCGGAACCGTGACCGGTTCTGTTTTCTCGGGTTCCTCTACCTGCATTTCGTTTGTCTGCTCCGTGGCCTGTTGCTCCGCCGTATCTTCAGGCTTGGCCGTAGCCTGGGAAGCATTTCCTTTCTTTGCAGGGTCTGTCTTGGCGCCGGAATCGCTTACCGCCGGAATACCTCCCTTTTGTGTGAGCATTTTCTTGATTTTGGAGGCACTTCCGCTGCTGTAGGCGTTGAAGACATTGAAGCATACAGCTATATCAGTGATTCCGTTCTTATTGATATAGTCTTTGAGGTTGTGGGTGAAATAGCGGAAATCCACCACATGAACTTCGTTGAAGCTATAGAAGAGATTTCCGGGAACGGCATTGCCGTATGAATCCTTTATTATAAGTAGTTTCCGATTGCCCGGGGTTGAGGTCTTCACTTTCACGTATGCTTGATCCGTTCCCATGAAAGTCAGATATGCGTTGCCTGTGCCATCCTTGAATTTCTTGAAGAAAGCTGATTTAAAAGGCTTCGACTCACGGATGATCTTGAAGTTCTTATTGAGCGAATATGTCACAAACTCCGCGTCATATCCCACCTGGTTCGGAGTGTAATAGACAAATGTCTCGGGGGCGTTTTTCACTGAAATGTCTTTAGAATACCCATACATGGATCCTACGAATCCTTTTATCTCGTGGCGGTCGTAGGCATCCAGACCCTTGAATGGCACACCGGCGGTCTCAGCCAGACGTTTGGCGGCGTAATATCCCCCGAGAGCCCCCCAGTGATGGTCGGTACGAAGATATATGTCTTCTTTCTTATGCTTCAGCAGTTCATCATAAATATCTACGAATTTCACTTTAGGCGAAAGTCTGTCGCGTATGCTGTAGATGAATGGTTTCTGGGGTTTGCTCGCCTTGGCCGCTTTCTCGGGTAGATAATACTCCGTTGCAAGAGGAGCGACCATGGCGTAGACGTTGCGCCCCGGAAACTCATCTGCGAGCGTATTGAGGAGATCTACATAGCCGCCTCCTCCCTTCGCAGTGCCTCCGAAAGCCATCAAGGCCCTGACTTTATCTCCTTTTCCGATTATGATGGTGCCGGAACTGCCGAGTTTGGCTTTTCCGTCGTTGATATCATCTTCATCATCATCGGAAGTACTTTCTGTACTATCCGTATTCTCGGAACTCTCTGAGCCCACAGAGTTCACTGCATTATCTGAATTATGAGGCTGTTCGTCTTTATCATTTTCGTCAGCCGGATTTGCTGTATCGGCCGGGCGAAACGAGACAGTCTCTTCTTCGGAGCGGAAGTCTCCCTTCATGGCTCCGCGAATCCCCATACTGAGAGTCATCAGTTCATCTCGGTATGGTTCTGTGTCGCTGAACCATGACGAGATGGAGGCCGTGAATTTACCCGGATCCTTGCGTATGCTCTCTATGTCAGAGACGTCGGGAAATTCAGCGAGATCGCGTTTCTCGAGTTCCGAATATTCAGTACGCGGAAAAAACACGAATACAGCCGTCATGATCGCAAACGTTATTCCTACGATCAATATATACATGACCGACGCTCCTAAGTGCCCTTTACCTTTAGGGCTCTCGATGTCTTTATTCTGTTCCATTGATAATTAGAATCTTGTGTAAATGAAGGCATTGTTGGTTGCCCCAACGAGCAGGGCCACGCAACAGATCAGAATCGTGATTGACACTATGGCATGGCAGAACTGCACCGTATAGTTTCCGGCATAAGGTACGCGTGCCGACATTCTGTAGCCTAACTTCTCCACCTGTTTCCTTACAGGTAGACACAGAATGAGAGCGGCAATCCAAAGCCATAGGTTGTCGATAATTACTGTTTCGACATGCATCGGAAGTCCTTGGGGTTCGTTCTGGCCGAAGAACGCCATGAAGAACTGCTGCATCTTTCCGAAATCATCATAATAGAAAAGACCCCATCCTACAAGAATCAGGAATATGCTGTAGATGTAGAGTCCGATCTTCGGCATCCATTTCCAGCGCAGCAGGGTATATTTCTCTATCATGATGATCAAGCCGAAGTAAACGCCCCAAATTATGAAATTCCAGCTTGCTCCGTGCCACATGCCGGTAAGAAACCATACTGTCATTATGTTGAGTGCCTGATGGCGGCGGTTGCCTCCCATCGGAATATAGACGTAGTCGCGGAAAAATGAGCCTAAACTCATATGCCATCTTCGCCAGAAGTCTGTCATCGACGTGCATGTGTAGGGATGGTTGAAGTTTTCCGGGAAATGGAATCCGACACATCTTCCTATGCCTATAGCCATGTCTGAGTAGCCTGAGAAGTCGAAGTAGATCTGAATCGAGAATGCCAGGATTCCAACCCATGCGGCTGCAGCTGACATGTTGGACAAGTCGCCTCCGAGAAGAGATGTAGCGATCTCTCCCATGATGTTTGCGATTATGACTTTCTTTCCGAGACCTATTATAAATCGGTATACACCGTCGGCTACATCATCGGCCGTGGCCCTGCGGTGTCCTATTTCTTCGGCGACCGTTCCATAGCGTACGATAGGCCCCGCAATAAGCTGCGGGAACATCGATATATAAAGGAGCAGGTCGAAGTAGTTGCGTTGAGGTCTGGAATCCTCCCGGTATACGTCGATCAGATAAGAAATAGACTGGAAGATATAGAAACTGATGCCTATCGGCAAAGCTATCTGCGGATCAGGCACGTCGAATCCGATACTTCTTGCTATGCCGGAGAAGAACCCGAGGTATTTGAAGCTTCCAAGAGCCGCCAGATCAGCGGCTATACCGATGATTAACCAGCCTTTTCCTATTGCATTGTGCTTTTTATAGAGCAGTAGGCCGCAGATATAGTTTACGAACACGACCGCGAGCATCAGAAAGACGTAGATAGGTTCTCCCCAAGCATAGAAAAGTATCGAGAATATGGTGAGCACAATGTTGCGCATCAGCATTGGACGCTTTAGTCTACGCTCTTTGCGTTCAGCATGACGTATTCTGGCTTTATCGAGCCATCCGAACAGCACGTAGAGCAAGCCGAAAAGCGGGATGAAGCAGAATATGAAGAAAAGGTCAGAGAATACCATATGAGTTGTCAGTTGTCAGTTATAAGTTGTGAGGTTGTGGAGTTTTGGAGATAGGAAATCAGGAATTTAAGAATATAATCGCCGAGTAAGCGTGCCCCTTCCTGATTGGTGTGTACGCCGTCGTAGGTATATTTTGGAGACTGTGCCTCTTGTTCATGATTGATGTCGGTTTCCTTATCCGCTCTCAATACGTGATGTCCTTTTTTTGAGGCAGTACGTTCTATGATGTCAGAAACCCGGAATATTGATTCTGCATCAGTCTTTGACATCTGCAGAGGCGTGACAAATAGGAGATGGGCATACGGAAATCTTTCCTGAAGCAGTTCTACCACAAGGTTTATGCTTCCTTCAAGAGTTGTCACCATTGCGGGATCTGTATCTGAAGAATATAGGATGTCAGAGTCTTCTTTATCGTATAATCCCGGGCGTTTTGTTACAAACCAGGCATCGTTGGCGCCTGCGAAAAGAACGATTATATCCGGGAGCTCGTTGCTGTTGTCGGCTTTTTCAATCAGGCGCACTGCTTGATTATAGACCACATTGTCGTCATGAAGGAGTTCAGTATAATGTTGCGGATTGCGTTTTGTAGACTTGGTGTTGGTCCATGAGGCTCCGCTTCTTGCATAGACATCGATTTTTCCTGCGATTCCGCTTTCCTTAAGCACGTGGCTCCATCCGGTAGGATTTTGGCAAGAATCGCCACCAATCCAAGTCATAGAATCGCCTAAGAGCGCTATTTGTGGATGCTTAGAGGATGAGGGGTGTGCATTGGCGGATGCATGCGCAAATCCAAGCAGTATCAAGAATACCACCGACACACTTCGGAATATGTTGCATCTATATGGTTTACAATGATTAATCATTGTCTTTCATCCAAATAATTTTTATACCTGAAGATAGATTTGACATCTCTTAAGTTTAGGCGTACAAAGTTACTCAATATTAATGA
>JAIECF010000151.1:0-385 GCA_029068655.1 Muribaculaceae bacterium
CTATCATTACATTTTCCGGGGAATAAAAATCTATAGGTTTTATCTTTGTAATACCATATCGAATCCAAACCTATGGATACATTGAAGCTGCAAGAATCTTTAGGATCTATGATGATTTTGTGGTGAGTATCTTTTAACAAAAGAGAGTCCGAATCGACTTCATATATGTAGTATTCATCATCCAATACAATTGCTTCCTCATAAGGATTATTCAATTCAACAACTATACTGTCAGGGCAAGTCCAAAAATCAACCAAACTTAACGATGAAGCCGCCAATGAGTCAACAATTCTCAACGGTTCTTCCTCCATGGTTTCCATAACCGTATCTTCAGAAACTCTTGTTCGTGAGCTGCAACTGATACTAAACATAATAAATAGATATA
>JAIECF010000151.1:395-8565 GCA_029068655.1 Muribaculaceae bacterium
AAGATATGGAATTGACATTGAAGATTCGATTAAATCCTAAATGTGCATAATTAACTATTATTGTTTTCAAAATTGACATATTATTTCTAATCAATTCAATATCGTTCAATACCGAAAGTGTTATTAATCAAACTTGCTTTACAACAGATACCATATACCACACCTGGATATAAATCAGGCTTAACAAGACCATCGAAAGTAATTCTACCCGAAATAATACCTATGGTATATCTAATATTAGATTCCTTATTTAATGCATATACGATTCCTCCACTATCTCCCAACTGAGGAGTACCCGTCATAATTATCACATGTCTAAGCAAACTTTTATGTTGTTTATCAAATACCGTGAAATTATCTTTTTTTCTGTTCCTGAGTATGTTTGCACTCGCAAAGCCAACTGATGGCACCGAGTGCAAACATACGAACTAAATTTAAACCATAATCCTTCAAATACAAATTTATTTTCTACGACAAGGTATTTACATGCAGCCTCGGATGTCGGCTCGATTCCGACAAAATGAACTATCAGAGGCCGATGGTGAGGCCTACGGAGAACGGAGTAAAGTTGATCGGGGAAGCGTCGCCGAGCACCTTCATCGGAGAATAGCGGACGTAGATGCCGATTGCGCTCTGATACGACAGGGAGGCGAATAAGTCGACTGTGAAGGGACGGCGGTCGAATTCTTTGGTGAAGTACTCGCAGCGATTGCCGGCGGAGTCGTCGTAGATCCCTTTGATGGATGAATATGTGTTGAAGTTAAGTATCGGACCCATACGCCATTTCAGGTAGGACTTAGGTATTCGCCAAGTATACATAAGTGGGAGCTGCAGGCTAAAGACCTTCAGTTGGGTTGCCCTGACATTGACACCTTCAGGAGCGCTTCCCCACTCCACGCCGCCGTCGCCGTCCGGTTGTAGCCAACGGGCATCGGCGGTAGCCTTATAGTTACGCCAGGCGAAACCGAGTCCAAGATATATGCGTGAGCGGGAGAATTCATAGCCTACGTTTAGGCAGCTGAGCCAGTTGATCTCAAATGATTTCGACCATTGCAATCCGCCTCCGGCCGTTTGGCCCATAGCGTCGACAAGACCGATGCAGACACCGTCCATCGAGAAGTCCCAGCCATTGCCATGACAACCGCAGGACTCCGTACGGCGACCACAAGGTAAGCCCGGGAGATTGAATATGGACTTCGATGTATGCCGGTAGGTCTTGACATTGGCTCCGTCCGGATAGGCAATCAGTATTGATTCCTGTCCATCTTCGAGTGAGACGCGAGTGCCTTTGGAGGATTCTGTTATGACTACTTTATCCGGGTTGGAGATGTTCAGGAGGGTATCGGTTGGAGTATATGTCTGGGCTTCACTTAAGAAAGGAAAAAGCATAAGGGGTAAGAGTATCTTTTTCATGATATTTTGAATTTAGAAGTTGATTGTGGCACCTATTGACCATGATTTCAGTTGTGGACCATATGGTGCCTGGAAAAGGGTCATTGGGCTCCAGGAGGCGTAGACGCCTATTATATCACAGACTCCAAGAGAGGCGGTCAGTTCTGCGGTAAAAAGACGCTGTTGCAGCCCTTTGTAGCTGGTCGTAGATTTATAATCACCGAAGTCCAGTTCTGTTCTTGCCTTGGCGTAAGAATTGAAGCAGCCTACCGCGCCTGCCTGGAACTCTACTTCACGACCTATAGGGATAGTAAAGAGAAGAGGAACCTGAAAATTCCAGACCTGCAGATCGGTCAAACGCACACGACTTCCTTCCACCGTAGGATTCAACATCAAATTGGATCCATCCGTAGCATAAAGGAATCCCTTCTGAGCTGAGTAACGCTGCACACCGAAACCTATGCCGATCGAGAACGAGGGTGTAAAAGGACCATGGCTCCATCGGATTCCCACAAAGTTACGGATCCCGACCTCATAGGAATTCCTGACATTTCCTTTGTCGGAATAGTTGAATCGTTGGCCTACATATAAGTTGCCCAGCATGAACATCGAGGTCTGAAGTTTTCTGTGGATGCATCCATTCTCTTTCTTCTTGCCGATGCCGAAAGGGATCTCGAAATCTATTGTGAGGTCAGATTCCGCGGAGTCCGCTACGGCAACTTCGTAGATGAACGTGTCGCTGCCATAGTCAGTGGGGGTATCCACCGTAATGAGTGTTGTCTCACCGGTGCGGGTGACGGTCACTTTCTCCGGATTCTTGATCATCTTTATTGTATCAGGTGGTTCGGGTGCAGATTGGGCTACGCTTAAAAGTGGAGAAAGCATCAGGAGTATAAATAGTTTTTTCATGACGTAATTTATTTTTTTATCATTTGCTTTACTTGTTCGGGTGTCAGATCTGCTTCAATGTTGATGAGGGTTGTCTTGGATTTACCTTTGAGTCTCATGTCAAGAAAGAATAGGTATCTGCGGTGTCGTCCTTCCCCGCCAAGACCGTAGAAACCGAAGTAGAGACGGCCATCCTTGAAGGTCGTTTCCTTGAATTCCGCTTTTACACCGTCTTTTCTTACGGCCCTCGCCATAGCGTCAGCCTGTGTATCATCTCCTGAGATGGATACGCTTCGGTATGAGGTCAAGCCTTTCCAATCGGACTGTTTTCCCGACATCGAAACCATTGTGACGGATGGATTTTTGGCGAAATCCTCCTTGAGGAATGGGTCGACATGAAGATCTTCGGCATTGACGGTGATCTTCAGCAGGCTGACGAACAATATAATGACCAATGCCATGATTCGTATAAGATACTGCTTCATATGCCATCGATGGTTAGAGCTTCACGAATATCGTCAAGGTCGGAAGAGACGGTATGTGAGAAGAAATCCGACGACTCTTGAATATCACTTAGCTGAGTGACTATTATGTTCTTTATCTCGTTAGGGTCATGTATCTTTTTACCTGACACATATGCGAAAGTCTGTAAATCTCCGGGGTGATGTATGAGGGATACGCCAAAGCCAAGTATAAGGGCTATAGAGGCAGCTAAGCATGCTATGCGAATCCTCGGAATTCCCTTCCGGGTTTTTGTGGCTTTAGTGGCCACTCGCGATGCGAGCATTACCGCCAGCGCCTCATCGGCCATAGAGTCCTGACCTTCCAGCTTCAGGAGTTGCCGCAGAAGATCTCGCTCTTCTTGCTGAGAGAGTTGAGCTTCGAAGTATCTGGCTATTTGTAGATGGAGGAATTCTTTGTTCATATTTTAATATGCTTTGAGAAAGTCATTTCTTTATTTACTTAACGTGCGCGAGGACGCACACGGAGGGTGCTGAGTGTTTTGGTAAAGAGTGCGTATAGTCTTGCGGGATCTTGAGACAATCATTCGGGCATTGGCCTGAGTGATGCCGAAATGATCAGCTATCTCATCGAAATCCCATCCGTCACGGTCGTGGCGTCTTAGGATTTCTCGGTCCCGTTCAGAGAGATGGGTTTCAATCAGCCGGTTGATTTGTGCTATCTTGTCGAGCTGAGAGTCCGTATCTTCTTCAGAGGTAGGATGGCGGTCGATGGTATCGATGTCCATTTCAGGGTGTGCCTTCCGTCGGCGGTGATGATCGATGGAGACGTTGCGGGCAGCCAATGTCAGAAAACCCTCCGCCTCGCCTTGATTAGTGAATTCGGCACGACGGGACCAAAGGCGGCAGAAGGCTTCCTGAAGAGCGTCTTCATCGTCATCGGAGCGTCGGGATAGGAATCTTCGGCGCACTGAGCGGAATGCTGATATGATAAAATCTCTTTCCATCTATTGAGAAGACGCAGGTACTTATTATTTGCAACAGGAATCGTGGATTTTTTTCTTATGGTTTCTGGTTTAGGTAAGAGTTTGTCTCCGGAATTTTTATTAATTTTGCTTTCTCTAATCTCAATTGATCATTAATCATTGATAATTCATCATTATATGACAACCCAATCAGAATTCCGCCTCCAGCCCCTGCGCCGTGGCTGCCACCTAATAACAGGAGAGATCCTCCGCCATCTCCCCGCTCCTCTTCCTGAAACGGGATTACTCAATATATTCGTAAAGCATACATCCTGCGGACTTACCATCAACGAGAACGCTGATCCGGACGTAAGGCATGACCTCGACAAGATCCTCGACCACATCGTCCCGGAAAATCAATCTTACTATTACCACACTATGGAAGGTCTTGATGACATGCCAGCCCACGCCAAGGCAACCCTCACTGATGTCTCACTCACCATCCCCATAACCAAAGGCCGACTCAACCTCGGAACATGGCAAGGCATATTCCTCTGTGAATTCCGGGACTACGGCGGTCCACGTTCCCTTGTCCTCACCATCTACTTCTGAAATAATTATGCTCCGCAAACATAATGACTGCGGAGCATAATTATTATATATAATATTTTTCAGAATGAGTCATTTTCTGGCTCCCTCTACAGAGGCCGGACTCCAAAGCTCAAAGAAGCGCTTCACTTTCTCGCGGTCATATCCTTCACCCGACTCCAGAAGGCCGGAATCCTGCGTATGGATCACGTTGCCCCCGCTGTCAAGCACAACCAAAACCGGATAGCCGAACCTGACGGGGTTGCCAAGCCTACGCAATGCCTTCTCAGTGGAGACCTTGTCTGCATTCCCTTCTTCGTTACGGGGGTTGTAGTTGACATGTATGAACTCAAAATTGTCATCGACATATTTCTTCAGTTCCGAATCTCCTTCAACGAAGCGAGCAAACCTAATGCACCACTTGCACCAGTTGCCACCCAACTGAGCGATAACAAACTTACCCTCATTCTGTGCCTTGGCAACCGCCTCCATTATCTGTACATCCGGATTGATAGACTCATCGTATACTTTTGCTTTCTGCCCGAACGCCCCAAAAGCCATAACCATCACCACCAAGCAAAAAAATATCTTCTTCATTTCCTTCTTAGTTTTTATTCTTGTATAATTGCGTTCACTCCACCCCAGCTCTCCCGGCATGAGATTGAGTTGCAAATTTACATATAATATTCTAATTCTACAACCCTTTTGCGTATGTAAGACGTTTTATTACCATGAAAGACACAAAAGACACACTCGAAATACTTACAGAAAAGACCGTACCCGAAGGCATCGAGCGATTCCTCGCCTCAGAATTCGTAGAAGGCATTGGACCAGCCTATGCCCACCGGCTTGTCGAAACATTTGGATGCAATACACTTAAAGTCCTCGCGGAAGATCCTGAAAAATGCAGTGAAATAAGGGGACTCGGAGAATCACGCGCACTTAAAGCCTCCGAAAGCCTGAAGGCAATCAAATATCCATTACCCCTCCTCACATTCCTCTTCTCCTGCGGAGTAAGCGAGATGTATATCGACCGAATCTTAGGCAAATACCGCAAACGGGCCGAGACCGTCATCCTGAAAGATCCTTACTATATGGTAGAGAACGTATGGCAACTACATTTTCATACAGCCGACAAAATCGGACGAGCAATAGGCATAGCTGCAGATGACCCACGCCGCCTGCAAGCCGCTATAGTAGGCGCAGTTAAGCATTATGCCGATGACGGCCACCTCTTCGCTACCGTTACTGAAGCATTGTCTTATGCGTCTTACCTGACAGATATCCCTCAGGAAGAAATCGCAAAACAGATAGATGCAACAATTGACGATGGTCGAATAGTCAGCAGTAGAGGCGTTCTTTACCTCCCGGTCTTTTATGAAGCGGAAAAGGAAGGTGCCGAAAAACTGCTCACTCTCGCAAAACTATCACCAGAGAAAATAAAAGTAGCGGAAATACCCCTCACTGACGGTAACGGACTTGCTTATTCACCGATACAGATCGAAGCCATAAAACTTCTTCTCACCTCACCGGTCTCTGTACTTACCGGAGGACCCGGTTCAGGCAAGACTACCGTTCTAAGAGCTGTAATAGATGTACTTGAAAAAGAAGGAAAACAGGTTCTCCTCTGCGCTCCCACCGGAAGGGCGGCAAAACGAATGTCTTCCCTGACAGGACGAGAAGCCTACACAATTCATCGGTTACTCGGATACCGTCAGGGAGAAGGATATCATAAAAAACGACTGGAAACCGACGTGCTGATCATTGACGAAGGATCGATGATGGAACAAGTGCTCTTCAACCATCTTCTTGATGCTGTCGGACCAGGAACACAGGTGATGCTCGTCGGTGATGTAGATCAACTTCCGGCTATAGGTGCAGGAGATGTGATGCGCGATATGATAAAGTCGCCGGCAATTCCTGTGGCGAGACTTGAAGAAAACTTCCGGCAGGAGCAAGGAAGCATGATAGCGGAAAGTGCTAAAGCGATCAACTCCGGAGAGATGCCTGAGTCACATCCGGAGAGCGATTTCATGATCATTCCTGAATCCACAACCAAACGCATCCACAACCGTATCCTTTCACTTGTGGCCGAAGAATTACCTCGCGAAAAAGGAGTGTCTTCTACAGATATCCTTGTTGTCACACCTCAACAGATCGGTCCGTTGGGAGCCAAGCAGCTGAACATAGACCTTCAGCAGCGTCTCAATCCGGATGGAGTTGCGCTCAGAAGAGGAGAATCAATCTTCCGTCTCGGCGACCCCGTCATGCAGACATCCAATGCAAAAGACAGAGGTGTCTATAATGGTGAGACCGGACGAATCGTGGAGGTAAACCCCGATGAACAAACTCTTACCGTGGAATATTATGACGGAAACAGAAGTACTTACAAACGCTCTGAGCTTAGCGAACTCACACTCGCTTATGCGACAACCGTCCATAAACTTCAGGGATGTGAGGTACAGAATATCGTCTTTCCTGTCACCATGGCCCACAAACCGATGCTCTACCGCAATCTCCTCTACACCGGAATCAGCCGAGCCAGCCGCCTTTGTGTCCTCGTAGGTGAGGAGGAAGCCCTACGCTACGCAGTTGAGAACGCCGCTCCCACAATCCGAAACTCCAATTTCCGCCACCGCCTATCTACGGAACTCAAAATACAGTGATCTCCTGCGAATATCCTGTCTTTGAACCTTTCAACACAAATATAATTGTCATCCCTCTCCTCCAAAGAGCATCCAGAGATGCATTTTTTCCACGATTCTTCATGAGCATTTGTTTCATCTCGTCGGCATAGACCTTGAAGTCATCGTAGACATTCATATACTTAGTCTTGTCCTCATCTACCTCAAAATCAATATTTAGGACAACTTCATTCACCCATCCTGAAGACTTCATACTAACATTTTTAATATTACATGAAGGAAGTATTCTCTCTATTTCCTCCCTTATTTCCTCCATTTCTTGCGTGGTCAGATCTGACAAAGGATCCGGACCTTTAAGGTTTCTTATCTGTTCGGAGTAGATTTTAAAGATTCTGCCGTCGCCGATATTTCTTTGAAAGACATTAAACACCAGGATCAAACCATCGCCTATAGCTGATTTTATAAACTCAGGAGCTACTTTATCTATCTTGTATAGAAGCATGTCAGCAAAATAAGGCTGATTGACTATAGCATCGAAATCAGATTTGCTCATATTTCCTTCTATAGGGGCAAAATATACTACACAGAAATTGGCATCTATTTTGCAATCTACAAAATAAACACCATGATCGCTCAAGCCATTCATTTTCTTTGCAAGCTCCATTGTTTCCTTATACTCTTCAGAAGAGTTTCTGCTATAGTTACCGAGATTTACCAAAGAAGAAAGAGTCGTAAGAAGCGTGAGCCCTACAAAAAATATGAAAAGTAACCAGTCAAACGCAAAAATATGTCTTTGATATTTCGGAAAGCGGACAGCCACCAAATGACTCTTGAAAAAGTAGAAAATCCAGCAAACATTTAGTCCTATACCTAAAACAACTACGGAAATCGCGGATATGAACTCGTTACAAGCCAGAAACACTATAAAGTTGACAATACTGTTCAGAACAAAAATCATAAGACACAGCAATGATACAGCCACGGCATTCCTGAACCTCATCAAGACACTGATAAGCGAATATAATGGAAGCAGAAAGCTAATATATCCCAACCCTTTTGACCATCCGGGGACAAAAGGCAACTGATATATATCCCAGGTACCTATAATGATCTCAATAATCATCCAGACACAATAGAGAGCTAACCATCCGGATACCGAGGGATCCTCCCAATCATCTTCTTCAAAATCCCTTGAAGGAATTATAATTTTATTCAACATACACTTATATCA
>JAIECF010000152.1 GCA_029068655.1 Muribaculaceae bacterium
CTTTATATTATGGAAAACAGAGATCGCCGGGAAATGGAAAACAAGGCATTCGATGAGATGCGTCACGCAGGCAAAAATCTTCAGGAAGGACGCCAGGACAAGGAAATGGGCACACAGCGCAGCAACCGTCTTTGGGTATGGCTCGGTGTGCTTGTGCTGATCTTTATCCTTCTATACTGGCTTTTTGCAATCGGCACATTCGGTGACCTTGCCAACTGGTTTAACGGATAATACGCAACGCCGCAGCAGACGGCATACATTCCTTATATGCATCGAAGATCATCTTCGCCCTTTTGGCGAGGATGATTTTTTCATTTATCCGAGGCGTCCTTCGTCGGAGTATGAATAGAAACCGTTCACGGTTATGATGACATGATCGAGCATACGCAGGTCTAATGATGTGCATGCAGCGAAAAGTTTCCTTGTGATATTGTCGTCCTGTGGAGAAGGCCTGAGATTTCCTGAAGGATGATTATGACACATCGCCAGACCTTCCGCATTTTCAAGGAGTGCACGCTTGAGTATCATCTTTGTGTCGAAAACTGAGGCAGTAGAACTTCCGGATGTAAGCCTGAATTCCTTTATGACCTGATTGCGCCTGTTGAGAAGAAGTATCCATACCTCCTCATGGTCAAGATTTGAAATGCGGTAACGCATCCTCTGGAAGATGGAGTCGGATGTCTTTATCGGGTCAAGAATTCGGGTTGTGCTGTCGATCAATTCCAGATGATAACGCCTTGTAATCTCCATCATTGCTTCCACCTGAAGAGCCTTGGCATCACCTATTCCCTTGGTAAGGGTAAGTTCTCCACGTGTACGGCGGGCAAGTCTGAGCAGGGAATTATCGTTGTCGTTCATAAGCTGTCTGCATAAGTCTGTGACAGGAAATCCCTGCTGTCCGGTCCGCAGAATTATCGCGAGAAGTTCTGCAGTTGTCAATGATTCTATACCATGTTTTATGGCGCGTTCACGCGGACGCTCCTCTTTGCTCATTTCCTTTACGGTGAGCACCGGTATACTGATCGTTTGTTCCGGTTCATGGGCCTCAAGGCCAAAATCCTCCCGTCTCATTTCCCTTTCCTCATCTTTATCTCCTGCTCCTCGTCGCGTCCGTGCCGAAGAAGTATCTTCCAGATGTATGCACGTAGAAAACCTGTGCCATAGCCCCAAAGCTGGACCATCGAGGCTGCTACCGCCATAGAGCCTACCTTCAGGCTACGCGTCGATATGCAGGCAGAAATCCACAGGGCAAGTATATAGAAAGCCAGTGGTATGAGCCATAAAGGATTGAAAAAAGATCCTATTATCATGGCTACTGCGGCCAGAACGAAAACTGCGGGAGCCCAGTGCACAGCTTTCATGCTTCCGGGATAAAGGAGCTGCAGTGTGATGCGCGACATGCCGAACACATGGACCTGACGCCAGAATTTTGCCAGACTTCCTCGTCTCTTGTGAAATACTTTGACGTCGCGCAGGAGTTCCGGCGCGAATCCGGCGAGCCGAATACGGGTAGACATGTCGATATCCTCGCTGAACATCTCACGGAACCCTCCTACTTTCTCATATACCTCGCGCGAGAATCCCATATTGAATGTACGTGGCACGAACTTCTCCATCCTCACCTTACCTCCCCGAATTCCTCCGGTGGTGAGGAATGAAGTCATTGCGAAATTTATCGCCTTCTGGGTGTCTGTGAATGAATCATGAGCATCGTCGGGACCGCCGAAGCAGTCACGCCATCTTTCCTTGAGTGCCTTGCGCAGCTTTTCAATATAGTCGGGAGGAAGAATACAGTCGGAGTCAACAAAAATGAAATAGTCTCCGCGGGCGTGATCCATTCCATAGTTGCGGGCTGGTGACCGCCCCTCATTGCCTTTATAGAAATACTGCAAGGCGACAACCGGGGCATAAGCCTCGGCTTCCGCCTTGCAGGGTATTGTGCTTCCGTCTTCCACTATCACGGCCTCGAAACCTCGGTCAGTCTGGCAAGCGAGGCTCGCCATCAGTTCCTTGACTTCATCCGGACGGTTATAGACCGGAACTATAATGGAAAACAGTGTAGACATGGTTAGTCTTCAGATATAGGCTTAAGCCTTCACGCGGCCAACGTATGAGCCGTCGCGAGTGTCTACCTCTATGATCTCTCCGGTATTGATGAAGAGAGGAACTCGTACTTCAGCGCCAGTCTCGACTGTAGCAGGTTTGAGTGTGTTGGTGGCGGTATCGCCCTTAAGTCCCGGTTCGGTATAGGTGATAGCGAGTTTAGTCTTGATCGGCATCTCGGCGAAGAGAACTGTATCTGTAGAGGCATCGCGAACCACTTCAACTATATCTCCTTCCTTCATGTAAGGAGCACCGGTCACGAGGTCGCGCTTGATTGGAATCTGATCATATGTCTCCTGATCCATGAAGATATCATCATCACCGTCCTGATACAGGTATGAATAGGGACGACGCTCTACGCGAACGTCTTCAAGCTTCTCGCCGATGTTGAAGCGGCGTTCAAGCACGCGGCCGTCAACGACATTCTTAAGTTTTGTACGCATAAACGTGTTGCCCTTGCCGGGTTTCACGTGGAGAAATTCGATCACGAAGTAGAGCTGGCCGTCCATGCGGATGCATGTGCCGTTCTTGATGTCTTGAGCGTTCATCATATC
>JAIECF010000153.1 GCA_029068655.1 Muribaculaceae bacterium
CCTTGTTCTTTTTGCTTGGTGGATCGCTTATGGGTTCACGATATTTTGAACGGTAATAATCCTGGTCAATGCCTGTATTCCGGAGCATGGCTCCGATCCATTCGCTGCGCGTTCCCTTATCAATCTTTTCGCTTAACTGATGGATGAGGTAGCAAACCCTTACTTTCTCATTCTTGCAGACCTCCAAAGGTTTGGAGGCTTTATGCAGGTTAAGTGCATGGAAAAAATCAATGGCTGCTATATCTTCAAACTGCCGTCCATTGCAAAGCTCATGGACGGACGCTAAAAGCAACATTGACAAATATAAATCAGTACGTTCGGACTGTTCTTTGTTCTCTTCTACAGGTTTGTTATAGTATTTTTCTACGACAGGCAGTAGACCATTACATTTTAGATATATGAGCCTGAAAATATCAGTCGGCACACTCCATCTTTCCTCTTCGAGGCTTTTCCGCTTTGCGTAAAAGTTTTGAAGCTTCGCTTTCTCCTTTTGATATTCTGCTGTCAGCTTGTCTACCCTCCGTTCCAATACGGCTGCTTCATCTTTCGACATGCCATTGAAAGGAGTCATCTCATACGAATTGGAGGCTTCCTTGAGTTCGTCGCTTGCTGCTTGTGTTTTCTTTTGCTGGGCTTCAATATCCTTATCAGCATAAGCCAACGGTTTGTCCCAAAGAAATCTCAAATCCCTACGATCATAGTATATGCTGTTATCCCTATATAAGGAAACTATTCTGTCTAAATCTGCATATAAACTTTTAAGAACGATCTCCAAGCGCTCCGTTGGTGCTTTCAGAACCAAGTCCATTATTCCCGATTCCACATCCTGAACAGAAGGGAAAGAATTGATAAAAGCAACTAAGGTCAAGGCATCTTCACAAGTGATGCCACTTCCAGAGATTATACCGGAATATATCTTGCAGACGGAACTAAGTTCTGGTATGAAGTGGGAGATTTCTTTCATTGTTAATGTTGTAGTTATATAACTATAACGAAGAAGCAAGGTGTAAAGTGCGCTAACACCCAAAATAAATCGGGTCGAGGGGTTTCCCATTGCAAGGGTGTTTTTTAGTTAGTACGAAGCCGTGCAAATGTCAGACAAAAACACATCTTGCGATAGCTATTGAAAAATTTTTAACAGAAAAGTATTTTTTGAGATTATAATTTCCCGCAACAGAATATTTTTTGTACCTTTGCACTTGATTCAGTGGCTTGTGCGCTGATTCAAGACACTTGAAATAACAAGAAGCGTATTGCTTTTGCTTGTGTTAGAAAACGTAGGAAATTTTCGAAGATGCAAGGAAGCAAGCGGTTCTCACGCCATAGGCGTGGGCTGCTTTTCCCACATCTTTATCTTCAGGTTTCCTACGACCTTCTAACATAAGAGTGGCGATTCAGTTCACGCTTTTTTATTTACATGTGCCTATGGAACTGTAAGGCACTCTTATATTATGATACAATAATGAATCTAAGAGATTTATTTAAAAAGTCTTCGCAATCTTCATCTCCATATGAGGGTCTCACGTGGACGCAGAAACTTGCAGCCATGAAACTAATGGTTGTATTTGGTGGTGCTTGTCCAGGCACTCCCCAAATACTCAATAAGATTAATCATATTATGACTGTTGAAGGTCGTGAAATGGGAGTATCAGGAGATCAGGTAAGAGCAGCTTCTTTCGCTGATATGAAAGATATGGTTGAAAAACTAAAGGGTGCTAACCGTGTGGCTTTGGAGAAACTTTTATGGCCATTTTATTGCATAGTTTGCTTAAGCAACTCATTACAAGCAGTCCAAGTGTTAATTAATGTTTATGCAGAATTAGGCTTTTCAGCACAAGAATGTGCCAATATTTTGGAGAAAAAAGCTGGTCGAAAAGTCATAGGCTTCTAGAATTAAATAAGTATGTGGATAGTAATTCTTCTTATTATTGTCGTTATTGTCGTATATAATTTTGGCAAACGAACCGGTGAGACGGTGGGTCGCGTTAATAGTGATGGCGGAATGAGGCATAAATATGGAAAACTATTAAATCATATTTTACAAGGTCATAAAGAATGTAAAATCTTAGCTGAGACCAGAACCTATATTAGAGCTGGAGTATCTAATTACGGAGGTAATACTATATTCCACATTCAGCAATGTCCGAATAATACGGTTATGATAGATTATGAGGTTTCTAAAAATCCAGCGATGTCAGATTTTAATCTCCGATTTACATTTCCAGACACCATGGATCAGGATGAAATGATGAAGCAAATAGGACTGGGTATACAAAGAAAAATGATAGGATTATAAAAATAAAATGGGGCACATTTTCGTGTCCCATTCAAATTTTTCCTTTCTGAGATTTTTAAATCTATTCTTGTTATTCTGATTAAGTGTATAATGACTAATTGTATAATCTAAAGGGTGTAAATGGTGTTCTTATCGTCAATTAGACAAATCCGAAGAGTCCTGTGCTTTGATGTGAATATCCCAGACTCTATTTTAATAAATTCCTCTCCATCCAGATAGCAATAATACAGGGCGACACGCATTGCATCAATATCGTCCTCTGCATAGAATTTCCATTTACCTCTATTGGTGTGACAAATATACTCTTGCATACAATATAATTTCATAGTTTATTTAAAATGAATTTATCGTCTGAATCCCCGGCTCTGCATCCGTTTCACTTCCTCCAGGACAGAAGGGAAATTGGAGGTCAGGCGATCCAATTCCTTGCTGCCTTTGTCGAACTGGCGGTTTTCAAGGAATGGACGTGCAAACACTTTCAGGGTGTGGGCCGCGTTCCTGACATCGGGACTGTCGGCAAGGTACTCCACAATCGTGTCCCTGTGCCGTATGCTGAACTCCCTTAACACCGACCTGGAGAACTCCATAAACGCCTTTACCGCCTCCCTCAGCTTCTCATTCAGCATATCGAGCATAGCCTTAAGCCTTGCGAGAAGGTCGTTCTTCTCACGTTCAAGCCTCTCTATCCTTGTAGCGGTAGCACTTTCAAGACTGCGGTATTCCTTAGAAAGCGCGTCATACCGCGACTGAAGGGAAGAAGTGAGGGTTAGGGCGCGTTCCTCCGCAAGCCTCGGTATCTGTGCCACCTGCTCCTCCATTTCCTCAACCCTTATCAGAGCCTTGTCACGCTCAGTGTTTGCAGTCTCGATCTCCGACTGCAGCCGGACGTTCTCACGGTGTATCTCCGCATATTTCCCCTTACCGAATATGTTGGCGAGCCCGCTCTTCAATGCGCTGCCGCTCTCTGCATCGAGGGCTTTCTGCTTCTCTATACGCCGGACTTCAAGTTCTGCTATCTCGGTTTCCTTGGTCGCCTGCTCCTTCAATAGCTCGGACTTCCGGTTTTCAAGTTCCTGCTGCTCCTGCTTCAACTGCCTGACGTGTGCCGTCGCCATCTTCTCCTTGTACTCGATAGCCGACAGCCCCTCGATTCCGGTGTCCTCCTTTGGCGTGCCTCGCTCCATTCCGAGGCTTTCGGCAAGGACGGTCTGCATCTCCTTACACACGTTGCTGTCGATCTTGACGGTCTTTCCGGTCTCATGGTTGAGCCAGTCGACAATGATATGCGCGTGGTGGTTCTGCTTAAGATCATCGGTGTCGGCGTGTCCCTCGTCATGGTGGAGGTCTATGCTGATAACCGAAATGCCATAGCCATTGAGCCATTTGACAAACGGTTCGAAATCCTCGATCCGTGTGTCCGGCTTTATGGGGGGACAGCCCTCGCGTATGGCGGAGCAGCCGGAGCGGGCCTTTTTCTTGCCTGTCTTGCGGTCGGTGGTCTCTACGGGCTTGCACTGCATGGCGCGTCCCGTCTTCTGCTTTACAAGCGCCTTCATGTCCTCAAGCAGCTCCGGTAGAGGCTTGTCATAGGACGGGTTGCGCCAGCTCTGATTGAGGTGGCGGTACTCGTCCCAGAAATATGTGTGCCCGAACTTCCGGGCA
>JAIECF010000154.1 GCA_029068655.1 Muribaculaceae bacterium
ACCAGCAGATTTACAGTCTGCCCCATTTGGCCACTCTGGTATTCGCCCGATGAAGTCCCCACATCGCGTGGGTTTCACATTGCAAAGTTACGAATAAATTCCGAATCCACCAAATATTTCCGAAAAATTTATAATCAAAGTTTCCAACGTCCTGTTCTCCACCTGATAACCCCGCCTTAAGCATCCGGTAGTTTTTTCAATAATCCATCCTACCTCTTGCATAATACAAAGATAAAAGCTAACTTTGTGGACGCAAAAGTCGGCAACGAGCTTTTGTCCACAATATTTGACATTACACAATAAAAGATTTAAAAGTATCTACAAATTATTATAGTAGTAACAATGAGTTCTCTGGAGAAGGTAAAGAAAACATGGGAATTCGTCAAATCACCGGTTGTATTCCGACCACTTGTGGCAGCGATTTTCGCCATCGGCCTAATGCATTTCTTTGCTACAGACATAAATTCGGATATGGTGATGGGAACATTGTGCGGTTCGTCCGATGTTGAAGTGAGCGATTTCTATAATAGAGTAAGGGCCGGAGGATCCCAAAAGGCACTTGACGATAATATTGTGATCGTCAATATCGATTCCGTATTTGGGCGCGACGAGATAGCCATCCTATTATCTCAAGTATCCGACGCAAATCCCAAAGCCATATGCCTTGATGTTCTGTTAGAAGAGGAGAAGGAGCCGGAATCAGACAAAGTACTGGCAGATATCATGAGCGGCACACCTCATCTTGTTGTCTCACAGCGCTATTCTGACGCAAATATTGCCCCGGAAGCAGATTTCACTCAGGAGTTTTCTCCGGATGTAGCTCGTGGCATGGCCAACCTGACTTCATCGAAAGCTCATGGTATAGTTCGGGAAGTCACACCTTTCTTTGGCAAAAATAAGCAGTATCCGGGGTTAGCCGCCGCCATGCTTAAGGAAATTGATACAAAAAGCTACAACTATCTAAAAGGCCGAGGGGCGGAAGAGGAGATGATACGCTTCCAGCCGGAAGAATTTTATGTAGCCGAGCCGGATGAAATATGGAACAATCCTTCCATCCTTACCGGAAAAATTGTTTTTCTGGGCACCATTAATGAAGAAAGCGATCTACATCCCACTCCTATATCAGATGATTATCCAGGTGTAATGATTCAGGCTAACATCTTATCAATGATGTTGCAGCGCGATTATATCAACGACAACAGTGAAACTTATAATATACTTCTCCTTCTCATGTCATGCCTGCTAATGACTGTGCTCTATGTCTATCTTGATGCGTCACAGAATCTCGTCATGCGTATTTTGCCTATCATATGGATGGGGATTATACTTTATCTGGGATGTTGGGCTTTCAATAATTTCGGCATCTACCTCAACGCACCCCGCACCATGATCCTGTCTGCTCTTGCCCTTTTTGTTCTTGATATCTGGTATGCTTTTGAAGGCCCTATAGATAGGCTATGGCGTAAGATCAGACATAGATGCACCATAATATACCATCAATAATAAAGCTACCGTTGAATGATTAATAATCGTATCCGATGAAAAAGGTTCTCATATTGTCAGCTATGTGTGCCTTATGCCTCAGCACCTCGGCAAAAACGCTCAAAGTCTATTCCGTAAATGGCAGCGTCACAAAAAAAGACGGCACAACCTGGACTAAATTAGAAAAGCAGGCCTATGTCTCTGACAGCGAGACAATAAAGATTAATCCGATAAGCTCTCTGCGTGTGTTGGATCCGGCAACTCGTCAAATATACACATTTTCCTCTGAAGGGACATATACTGTGTCAGTCCTTCTCAAGCAAGCATTCCAAGAGAATAGTTCACTGGGAAGTAAAATTGCTGCGGAATCTCGCCGCCAAGCAGATTTAGCTACAACGAAATCCCACAAGGCAGTGAGTGCAGCCAAACGCGCTACCCTTGATGAAGAACAACAAGAAGCTCTTTACACAACTCTTGTGAATGGTTTCGAAGCAGGAATAAACAAGGGAACTCTCCATGTTAGTAAACTGCCTACAGAAGACGGACTGATCTATCTTTCTCTTACGAACACAGGGGACACGCCTATATATGTCAATGTCTTTACTCGTAGTGAAGATGGTCATTGGACTGCAATATATGAGTTTGACACTGAGAATCCTGCACTCCTTATATCTCCAGGCAAAAATATCCCGATGACACATACGCTACTGTCTGACGAAGCCGACGCTACTTTCGTAGCGGTCGGTTTCCCGGAAGCCTTTGATGGTGCTGAACTTACTGATATGTTCACTGAAGAATTTGAACCGAGAGAAACGACAGCCGATAACGTAAGCCTCTTCTTTCTAAAATAAATTAGCAATGAACAAAACCATACAGTCGGTAATTATTGCAATATTTATCATGGGAGCGGCAATGCCCATAACGGCAGACCTTCCGGGACCTTTTGCTCTAACACGGGAGGCATTGGCGGGTGCACGCTATACTCGTGCGGCCCAGGCGGCTTCAGATTTTCTTGTCGACAATATAAATACCCCGACATGCACGTCTGAAGCCCTGGTATTCTATCTTAGCTCACTGCGGCAGGCTTACGAAAAACAAGGTAGGAGCAATGAATATGAACAGTTTTGCAAAGAATTGTTCTCAAAAATTGATACGTCTAAAGCAGGTACTCTCACACGAGCTTTCTTTCTTATGGCGTTGGATTGCAAAGGTGATTACAACAAATTACGAGAAGAATGGCACACCTTCAGTCTACAAGGCGATAACTCCGCAGGCATTCTCTTTTATGATACCAACATTGGATCTCTACCGGCCGACCTTTTAGAAAAGAAGCCTCTGCTAAAGGCGTGGATTCACATTATCAAAGCCGACCTGCTTGCATTCGGCGGGATGTTTGATGAAGCCGAAGACGAGATAGACAAAGCCGCCATTATACTCAAAGTCAGCTTTGAAGCAGGCTCTCCGGAACTGATTATTGAAGGACTTGAGCGCGAAGTCGTCGCAGCCGCCCGCAAGGATTGGGCAAAGGCGGCAAAGCTTGGCGAAGCTAATCGCTCTGCAATCGCAACAATTAATGCCGACTCAAAGGAGTTAGTGGCTTGTGATGCTCGCCTACAGCAATATTATTATAAAATGAGAGATTTCGCAAAGAGCACCGAGCATGGTCAATCTGCAGCTATTCGCCCGGGCCTCTTCGAAGCCAAACCACTGCTGATAAATTATCGTGCCATACAGGGGCCCGGTCTACTTAACAGCCCCTCATCATGGTTTGCAGACATAGACTATAATACCATAAATCTGACGCTGGCACGCGCTCTGCTTGCGCGAGGCAGGCTTGCCGAAGGTGCAAAGAGTGCTGGTAGAGTGTTGTATGGCCTACAGAAGGATATAGCCTCCAATTATTCGGACTTTGCATTCAACAGAGCTGATGATGCCATTAAAGGCAAGGTGGATATGCTCGTGCGCTCAGCTTCCGAGCTCTCACGTAATGCGCCGCAGGACAGCCTACTGCAATGTCTGTCTTACGATGCCGCACTAATATACAAGCAATTATCATTAAGTGCAGGCACACTCTATCGCGATGCTGTAGCTCGCATGGGCAATCCCGTTATTTCAGGGCGTTATAGGGAGCTTGAGCAGTCTCGCAAAGCACTTGACATAGCCGATGCCGCTAAAGTTGACTCATTGATCAGCAGAATAGCCGTACTCGAGGCCAATATTCAAAAGAATGTAGACACTCGTTTTAAGACGGCTCCGGGTATGCTCACCCATTGGATCGATGTTCGCGATGCACTCAAAACCGGAGAAGTAGCCGTTGAATTCAGCATCGCTTCCACTGAGTCAGGCAACAGATATATAGCGTCGGTACTAAAGTCTGATTCGCAATATCCGGCTGTGTTTGATCTTTGTCAAATATCAGACCTCGACAAAATAAAGGACCACTGCAGCGGAACAGAAGCATATAACCTTTTATGGAAGCCTCTTGACAGTGCCCTTAAGGACGTGAAGACCGTATATTTCTCTCCTGCAGGCAATCTGAACCTAATACCGATAGAATACTTCCCGATAAAGGAAGGAGAGTGTTTCAACGACCATTATGATGCCTTCCGTCTCTCATCCACGCGTTTGCTTACTCAAAGAGCAGACAATGATCTCCCATCCTCAGTTATCCTATATGGAGGCATCAAATATGACCTAAACGACTCTGAACAAGAAGCCAACGATGCTGCCGCCGACCGCGTAGCGAAGCGCTTTTTTGCCGACAGATTTGAAGTGGATGAACCCGAGACTAAGGGATTGCGTGCCGGTTTAGCATACTTGCCCGCCACAGTTGATGAGATAAATGACCTTGCTGAATTATTTGAAAGTTCGCAAAAGAGTTCTTCTCGAATCATAGGAGCACATGCCACCGAGACAAGCATAAAGGAGCTCTCCGGCAAAAAGATACCGATGCTTCACATCTCAACCCACGGGTTCACAGTGCCGCGCAAATCACGTTCTCGACTAGGGCGCGTACTGGCGAATAACGATGACCGCTCTACATTTGAAGAACAGTCATTGGGGCGATCCGGTCTGATGATGGCTGGCGCAGCAAATACATTGGATAACAAGCAGAAAAACGCATCCCTAAAATTCGACGATGGAATTCTCACCGGGCGCGAGATCTCCCGCCTGGACTTATCTAATGTCAACATCGTAGTTCTCTCTGCCTGCGAGTCAGGTTTGGGAGAAATCGGAAGCGAGGGTGTCGCCGGACTTCAAAGAGGTCTTAAAAAAGCCGGTGTACGCACTTTGGTTATGAGTCTTTGGAAAGTTTCGGATGAGGGGACTGCTATTCTAATGAAGAATTTCTATACAAATCTTCTCAAAGGCCATAATTCAGCGAAAGCCATGCGTAATGCTCAGAAGCGACTCAGGACTATGGAGGACGGGAAATACGCCGACCCATCCTACTGGGCTTCTTTCATAATCCTGGATGCGATCTAAACAAGCCACCAACTAATAATTCAAAATAAAATGAAAATTAAACATTTGTCAGCTGCATTCGCTCTGATTATCTCAGGAAGCAGCTTTGCGCAGTCCACATTTGAAGAGGGTGGACTTGTCTATATGGAGGATATCTCCGATCCTTCAAAAATGGCAGTAATAGTTATGCCAAAACAAAATCCTGTTACACAATGGGGCATGTATTCAGGAGACGTTGTTGTGCCCGCTTCAATAGAACACGACCTTGACACTTACAATGTCGTTGGACTTTCTACCATGTGTTTTATGTGTCCTGATCTTACGGGATTAGACATTCAAGCTCCACTGAAGACACTCCCGCAATCATGTATTTACAGCGAGAGTCTAAAAGAAATTAAACTACCTGACACTCTGGAAGAAATCCCCCAATCTTCTATCATGACACCCAATGTTGAGAAAATTTATTTTGGTAAAAGCCTCAAAACGATTTCCGGGTCATGCATGCAACTTAATGTCACAAATCTCACTATCCCTGTTACGATTGAAAACATCAGCTCATCATTTATGGTGTGCCAAATGCTGAAGTCGTTACACTTAAAAGGTGACAATTTTTCCACTCTTGAAACATCCTTCATCGATATGCCGGCTCTTGAGACTTTGAGTATTGAAGGTAGAAATCTGACAATAGCAGCTTGTTTCGGTATGAATATAGAACAACTACAAACCCTTTATCTATCGGGAGTAGTAGCGATCAAAGGGGCCTTTTCAGAAATAAACATTGATAAATTAGTCCTCCCTGAAGGCATTACAGAGATTTCCGATTCATTCCGAACATTCAACGGATCGGAACTTACGCTGCCAAATAGCCTTACCAAATTAGAAAACAGCTTCTATATATGCCCGAATCTTAAAATAGTCAGACTCAGCAAAGGAGTATGCTCCTTAGAGAACTTTTGTAAAGGCAATGGGGAGACTCTGTATTGCCCGTGGAATGAAGTGCCCGAGGTGCCCGACTTAAGAAATCGTCCAGATTTTGTGGTGACATTCGTAGTTCCCGAAGGTATGGAAGCCAGATATCGCGAAGCTTGGGCTTCGTCTCTCTCAAGAACAACAAAATCTAATATCACATTCAGAGAGGAAAAGTTCTGAACCTCCATCCCATGAATTTTAAGTTCGGACGCACGACCTATATACAAGTCGTGCGTCCTCAAATTTCAATATAGGCTCCTACTTTAATAATCACTCCTCCTCAAACACCACCTTTTCTGGATTTATGACATTTCCCCATGCCTTACGATAATTATCAGCAGATCTTTTAGGCACAAATACTTTTAATTTATCAGTTTTAGAGGATGTTGTATATATTTGGGGCATTCTCCAACAGGCATGGATGAAGTGAGATGTACCTCTTCAAGCTTATTCCGGCTGAGCGACAATGCTAAACTCAATGAGGAAGGAATATATAATACTTTCAAATTTTCCGCACCATAAAAGGATCGTTCTATTGACTCTACTCCTTCGTCAATTTTTAAAACTTCAATCGAGGTCGCATCGCGGAATGAACCTACAACCTCTTTACAGGAGCCGGGGATATGGAGTTGTCTTAGGTTTTGAAGATGATTGAATGAACTATCAATTCGGTCAATATCTCCTAACTTTATTCCAATCAAAGAAGGACACACTCCAAATGAAGTCTCTACCGTCTTTACGCCTGACAAATCTACATTCTCGAGCGCCTCACAATCATCAAAACTTCCCCATATTTTCGCAGACTTTCCCGATATAGTCAATTCACTGAATTGAGGAGTCTGGAAACTCAGATTAATTTCTTTGATATTTGGGCCAAGTGTCAACTTACCATCTATTGCATTCAATTGGCATTTGCTTATTATCTTCAATGATTTTGGGAATATCATTTCTTTCAATTTGCCCCCATCAAGCACTTCATTAATTTCAATGATTCCTTCTCCTAATTTTAGCTCTTCCAAGGATGGACTATACAGCCCGGGAAGCCTTCCTAATGAACCCGGATAGACAAGTTTGCGCAAAGCTGTGTTATTAAACGCATAATTTCCTACCATATTTGGGCCTTCCTCAATTGTAAGTTCTTCTAATTTATTTCCCTTAAATATTAGGACAAATTTTATATCCTTAATATACAAATATTTATATCTAACATTTAAGTTTTGAGTAACACACGAGTAACAAAATAAAAATTTATTTGTAAGTAACATATAAATG
>JAIECF010000155.1 GCA_029068655.1 Muribaculaceae bacterium
GGTAAACAAAACCTATACATTTAGATGATGGATAAGACTACGATTGAACTCTTCACAAAAGAGCATTTCAGGCAGCTTATTGTTTTATTGCTGTCTGTGATGTCTTTTGTGTCTGCCTACTCTTATAAGTTCTCATACGACTTTCATGATACCCCTTTATCAGAGGCACTTGCCAAGATTGGAAAAGATCATACGGATATAACATTGCTTTTCATATACTCAGAACTTGATGATTATCATACATCAGCGCGCATACGGACAGATAAGGCATATGATGCGGTTCGTCAGCTTATAGGTCTAAATCCGGTGTCCGTGATTGAGAAGAAAGGTAATATTTTCGTGGAGGCATTTCAACATGGTAAGTTTCGTTTTAAAGGAAGAATTATCGGGAGTGACGGAGAACCTGTTGTTGCTGCCACTATATTTCTTCTTTCGCCGAAAGATTCTACGGTTCTAACCTATGGAATATCAAATGAAACCGGATACTTTTCGATTCCATGCGACAAGAAGAATGTAATCGGAAAAATATCGTGCTTAGGTTATAAGACGTTTTTTGAGAGATTTTCAAAATTCTCCATAGGTACGATCATTATGCCCCAACAAGTGATAGCGCTTGGCCAGCTGAATGTGGAGGCAGACGATGCTTATCTTAATATGGATAAATCGGTATATGTTCCAGACTACCGACAGAAGAATGCAGTTCAATCAGGAGTCATTCTTTTGGGGCTTATGGCAATTCCACAGATCGATGTTGACCTGTCATCTCTATCGGTAAAAACCATCAGTGGCGAGAATGTAACTATCTTCATTGATTATAATGAGGCAACCCGTCAGGATCTTGAGGGGATGGGAATACAGGATGTCAAGCGAGTGGAATTCTATACTCATCCCTAAACTACACTTGGCTGCCCAACAATCGATGGCAGATGTCTGCCACAGGTGGTTTTTACAATTTCGATGACAGATGCGTCACCATCTATACGCCCACTGCTCCGGATGGCACAATGCTCCGCAAATACGTGAATGGCGGAAACTATCATGTCTGGATGTTCAATATTAATGCCACGGCAAAGTTTTTTGATGGAAGGTTAATCTTAAGTCTGATTCCTCAATATTGGATCTACCGAACGTCGGGTGCATATTCATATTCTGTAGAGGATTTTATAGGACGCGTTCAAGCGTCCTATTACCTGAATAATTTTTATTTTGTCAGCTCATATTCTTCAAGACGAAAGCATCCTGCAACTCAGGCTGAATACAGGGAAACAATTCCCGAACAGTATCAGCTGCAGGTCGGATGGGGCAATGGAACTTTCAATTTAAATGCGACCGCCTATAATTTTTTACGTAGAAGCTGGGTAAGTGGAGTGCAGACTCTGAGATCCGAGTTTTATGACTATACCCGTACAATCTTTTCTCCGGCTGCACATATGAGATTCTCCATTTCTGCCACTTATACGTTTGGCTATGGAAAGAAAGTTGAACGTAATAATGAGGTTGACAAGGGAGAATTTTCCGGCAGTGCAATCCTAAAATAGCCAGGGCAACCCCGTCGGCGAGGGGATAGCCCTGAGCGTCCACGACAGGCTGTACGCCCATGCGCCCGGAGATCTCTATGTCCTATCACACTGCCTCGGGTAGCATGGACAACCCCAATATAGTCACTACCGGGACAGGGAGCAGCTTCGAGATACCGGCCGACATGGCAGTGTCACCCGGCAGGGAAATACTCCTGAAATCCGTCTCCGGAAAGGACATGGAGCAGGTCCTCGGGATCGACGACAGCTTCGCCGTCATAGACGGGATACGCAGAAAGTCGGAGGACAGGTACTATCCTGTCGTGAGGGCCGGAGTCCCGGAGGAAACTCAAATTAATACATGCTTTCGCACCACAGTGATTGCCCTTTATTTTCAAATACTGGGATTTCCCTTATCCGAGGTTGATTTGCATATTGCCGCAAGTTAGAGATACAGCCAGCCCTAAAGCGTGGAAGGCTCTTGTTATCGTGTTGAGTGTAGGATTGGCACCTCTCTCGATGCGGCTCACTTGAGCTTTTTTGACTCCCATGAGTTCCGCAAGCTGATCTTGAGTCATGTTACGTTCCTTTCTTGCAGCTTTAATCGCTTCTCCGATATGGTAGGATTGGATTGCCTGTCTTACTTCAGCCTCATAAGCATCACGTCCCGGTGTCCCTATTTCGCCGAGGTGACGGTTTTTCAACTCTTCAAATGATGTTGTTTTCATCTTTTCCATATCTTTTACTTTTTCTTATTATCAAAATACTCTTTTCTGATAGCTTGCGCTTTCTTAATCTCGTTTTTGGGGGTCTTTTGGGTTTTCTTTACCAGTCCATGAGTAGCTACAACAAGAGTATTTTCGTCCTTATCCCAAAAGGCAAACAATCGATAAGCCATTCCCTGCCATACCGTTCATGTTGGCCGTCACAACACGATGGGTTATGATCCGTTCAAGACGGTATGTATAGGCGTCCCCATCAGCAGGAGGATTGGAAAGCATAGTGCGAAGCACGCTCAACTCATACTCCACTCCTATTTCATATTCAAAACCTTCTATCGTTCCTAATAGCATCGGTTCCAGTGATCCATTCGGAGAATACCTGACCTGCATGCATTCGATAGGATTCTCGTGGTTGTCATCTCCCCAGAGATATGTAACTGTGGTTTCAGCGGATACCCATAAGTCTATAAGTTCGGACTTATCTTTCGGCTCATC
>JAIECF010000156.1 GCA_029068655.1 Muribaculaceae bacterium
GTCGAATAGATTTTTTTATGGGAAATGAAAAAAAAAGTCCCTACGACATCGTCGTAAGAACTTTTAGAGGTTCCAAGCGGATTCGAACCGCTGTGAACGGTTTTGCAGACCGGTACCTAACCACTCGGACATGGAACCATACGCATTTAGACAAGTCTCTTGTCATATTTGCGATGCAAAGTTAATGCTTTTTTTTCAACTGTGCAAATTTTTTAAGGAAAAAAATCAAAATTCATGAGAGAAATCGTCGTAATTCCAATATTTCTCATCTAAATCCCGGCTTTTCGACTAACAAAAGAGATTTAAGAATTATATTTTCTTACCAAATCGGGCATAAATCTCTACTCCCATCTTTTTGGCCTTTTCTATATCCACATTATTTTGTGGATCGACACCGTATTTACTGAGTTTGGGAATTACAACGGGAGTACCTGGCCTGATTCTGTCCGGATGACCCAGAATCGCTTTGTTTTCTTCATATATATATGGCCAGAAATTGAAATTGCCGTAGTGCGTCCTTGCCATGCTCGTAAGATAACGAGTGGTACTGATGGTGTCATATACCAAAGCATCCGATGGTGCAGTGGGCACTTCAGCTTCATCTGTCAGAGATAGAGAATCGACTGATGTGTTTATGCCTTCCTCCATCACACGTGAACCTGTTTCTGCTGAACTATTGGCATTTAATGCCACTGGCTTATCTGTCGTTAGTTTTGTTATGTTTGTTCTGTATTTGTTGAAAACACGGTTGAAATCATCGGTCGCAAAGAAATACCAGATACCGATAGTGGCGAAAAGCGCGATTAATACCACCGCAAAAGAAACTGCAGCGATTTTTCCCCACTTGCGTTTTGGGGGTGTAATGTATTCCTGCTCTTCCTCTGATTCCTCGACTTCCCCTTCTTCGGCATTCTCATGATCGACTTCCTCTTCTTCATTTGGAGTCTCCAGGCCCTCATTTGGGGCTGCCAGGTCTTTTGGTATCTCGTCCTTCCCCCCTACACCTATATTCTCTTCAGTGTCATGTGCTTCTTCTTCTGCATTAGGTAATATTTCTTCATTGTCATTACTCATCTCGTTAGTTTCTTCTTCTGTGACGAAGGAGGCTATGGAGTTCGAAGGCTCGTCAGATGTATCACCAAGATCAATTTCATCCTTTGACATGAGTTGGGAGATATCAGCATCATCGCTGATCTCAATTGCAGTAAACGCTTCAAAAGGAGAGTTTACAGCCTCGGCAAGTTCTTTCGATGGAATGAAGACAACTTTGGAATGTCCGGAGATCTCCATAGGTTGACCCGTTGTCACGTCAACACTTCGGCGCGGTTCAACGCGGGAAAGTCTGAAGGTTCCGAGACCTTTTATCTTTATGCTGTCGCCGTTTTCAAGACTCTCGCTTATAAGGGCGAAGAATTCTCTTAGGAAATCCTCTGAAAATCTCTTGGATCTTCCTGACTGATCGGCAAGCATTGCCGAGAGTCGTGGAAATGTTATTTTGTCATTCATGGTTACGGACTTTCTGCTTTAGCAATGTGGATGGGCGAAACGTCATTGTGATTTTTGGTGGTATCAGCATTCTTTTACCTGTAGATGGCTGCACGGCGATTCTTTCTATTCGTTTGCGGGGCTCAAAACTTCCAAATCCAGGAAATGTCACGGAGTCGCCGGCAAGCGCCGCGTCTGTCAGCACCTGACATAAGGCACTGATCATTTCCGCTGTCTCGTCTTTTCCTGCATTTACCCTTTGGCTAAGAGTCTCTAAAAATGTCTTTTGATCCATCGTGGACTATTTGTTCTGATTAATGTGCAAATATAGCTATTATTTTTTTTTCTTCAAAATTTTATGATAGTGGAAGTGGTTTTTGACTCAATTTTTTGAAAAAATCGATCATTTAAAACTGAAACGTCCGTTTTTTTTGGATTAGTTGAATTAATTGATTAATTTTGCATTCAAAAGAGGAGATGCAGTATGCATGACCTGTTGCTTGCTGATCGTCTCTTTGTCCGCAAATGAGGTATAATGAATAACTCAATATTAGGTTATATTTCGATATGAAAAAAAGTCCCCTTCAGAGAGTTCGCGCTGAATATCAGCCCAAACTCCCAAAAGCACTTCAGGGTGCAGTGAAACTGGAAGTCGGCGCTCCTACAGAGTCTGTGGCCGATCAGGAAGAAATCAAGAAACTTTTCCCCAACACATACGGACTCCCCATCGTGGAGTTTAAGCAGGATGAGAATCCTCAGCGTGTAGAGGAGCCTTTCAATGTCGGTATTATTCTATCCGGCGGCCAGGCTCCCGGCGGCCACAATGTCGTGAGCGGTATTTTCGACGCACTTAAGAAACTCAATAAGGAGTGCCGTCTCTACGGTTTCCTCATGGGTCCTGCCGGTTTCATCAATCATCAGTATATGGAGATCACAGAGGGATTTCTCAAGGACTACCGTAATACTGGCGGCTTTGACATCATAGGATCAGGACGAACAAAACTCGAAACTCCCGATCAGTTTGATTCCGGTCTTAAAATCCTTAAGGAACTAAATATCAAGGCTCTCGTAATTATCGGGGGAGATGATTCCAATACAAATGCATGCGTCCTTGCTGAGTATTACAAAGCCAATGGTGCTGATGTTCAGGTGATTGGAGTGCCTAAGACTATCGATGGTGACCTGAAGAACAAGTGGATCGAGACTTCCTTCGGGTTCGATACTGCCTGCAAGGTCTATTCGGAAGTGATCGGTAACATCCAGCGTGACTGCAATTCCGCAAAGAAATACTACCACTTCATCAAGCTTATGGGTCGCTCTGCAAGCCATATCGCTCTCGAGTGTGCCCTCGAATGCCAGCCCAACTACTGCTTGATCTCTGAAGAAGTGCAGGCTAAGCGCATGACACTCGACAATATCGTCAACCAGCTGTGCTACATGATCGTTGAGCGCGCCAAGATGGGTTGGAACTTCGGAACTGTCCTCGTTCCCGAAGGCCTTATCGAGTTCATTCCCTCCATGAAGGTGCTTATAGCTCAGCTCAATGATATCCTTGCCGAGCATGCCTCTGAATTTGACGCTCTCAGGGATGAAGAGAAACTTACAGCTATTTCGAAATACCTTGAGCCTGCTGAAGCCGAACTTTTCCTATCTCTTCCAAAGAACATCGCTCTTCAGCTTAGTCTTGATCGTGACAGCCACGGCAATGTGCAGGTGTCTCTGATTGATACAGAGGAACTGCTTGCCGACATGGTTGGCAAGCGCCTTTCCGAGCTCAAAAAAGAAGGTGAATACCATGGCAAGTACGCTACCCAGCACCACTTCTTCGGATACGAGGGCCGTTGCGCCGATCCGACTAATTTCGATGCTGATTATTGCTATGCCCTCGGCTACAACGCCACTATGCTCATCAACAGCGGTGTGACCGGATACATGAGTTCCGTACGTAATCTAACGGATAAGCCCGAGAACTGGATCGCAGGCGGTATTCCTATTACTATGATGATGAATATGGAGAAGCGACATGGTCATATGAAGCCGGTTATCCAGAAGGCTCTCGTCGACCTCAAAGGTAAGCCGTACCTAAAATTTGCCGCAATGCGTGAGACCCTCATGCTCAATACACTATACCTCTATCCAGGCCCGATTCAGTATTTCGGTCCATCCGAGGTGTGCGATCGTCCTTCCATGACACTTCTTCTTGAGCACGATAAGGAAATCTAAGTAATGGCTGACAACAAGACTATTTTAAGTGATAAGGCCTGGGCCAGATGGACAGCTTTGCTCCTTCTGGCCATGGCCATGTTCTGTAGCTACATCTTCATGGACGTGATGTCGCCAATCAAGAATCTGGTGCAGAGCCAGCTTGGTTGGGACAACACAGCCTTCGGCACAATGCAGGGCAGCGAGACATTCCTGAATGTCTTCATTTTCTTCCTGATTTTCGCCGGTATCATCCTCGACAAAATGGGTGTACGCTTTACGGCTCTTCTTTCGGGAGTCGTTATGCTTATTGGCGCGACCATCAACTGGTATGCCGTCACCGATATGTTTGCAGGTAGTTCGTTAGACGTATGGTTTACAGAACATCTCAACTACATTCCTGTTTTCGATGAACTCGGTGTGTCTCCGTTCTATGAAGGTATGCCGGCTTCCGCCAAGTTCTCCGCAATAGGATTCATGATCTTCGGTTGCGGTGTGGAAATGGCCGGCATTACAGTCAGCCGAGGCATCGTAAAATGGTTTAAGGGGAGGGAAATGGCTCTCGCCATGGGATCCGAGATGGCTCTTGCTCGTCTTGGTGTAGCAACTTGTATGATTTTCTCACCTCTGTTTGCCTATATCGGTGCCACTCCAAAGGTAAGCAACTCAGTTGCATTTGGTGTTGTTCTTCTAATGATTGCCCTAATCATGTTTATCGTCTATTTCTTCATGGACCGCAAACTTGATTCACAGACTCATGCAGAAGAAGAGAAGGATGATCCATTCCGTATCAGCGATCTTGGTCAGATACTCCGAAGCAGTGGCTTCTGGCTTGTTGCATTCCTGTGCGTGCTTTATTACTCGGCTATATTCCCATTCCAGAAATATGCTGTCAACATGCTACAGTGCAATCTTACCTTTACAGAAGTGGATCCCGAAAGTTTCTGGGCTTCTGATGCTGAGACAGTGGTGCAGTATATTGTTATGCTTGTAGCCGCTGCTGCTGCGTTTGTAAGCAATTTCTCATCTAACAAAGGCATGAAGGCCGGTATGCTCGTACTCGCTGTTGCCGCGTTGCTATGCTACTGCTGGATGGGCTACATGTGCCAGAGTGCCGCATCTATTTTCGCAGTATTCCCGCTTCTCGCTGTCGGTATCACTCCGATTCTCGGAAAATATGTCGATCATAAGGGTAAGGCTGCCTCGATGCTTGTCTTCGGTGCACTACTTCTGATTATATGTCATCTTACCTTCGCCTTTATACTTCCGATGTTTAAGGGAAATGATCTTGGAGGAGTAGTGGTGGCATATCTGACAATACTTGTGCTTGGAGCCTCGTTCTCACTTGTACCGGCGTCGCTCTGGCCATCCGTTCCAAAGCTTGTTGATGCCAAGATCATAGGTTCAGCCTACGCGCTAATATTTTGGATTCAGAATATCGGACTTTGGCTTTTCCCCCTTCTTATCGGTAAGGTGCTCGACAATACTAATCCTGAGATAGCTGAAGGACTTGCCAATGGCACTATGACCGAGGCCGAAGCCGCAGTAAGTTACAACTATACCTGGCCTCTTGTGATGCTCGCATGTCTTGGCGTGGCAGCGCTTCTGATCGGTATTTGGCTTAAGATCATAGATAAGAGACAGCATCTTGGCCTCGAGCTTCCGAATATTCAGAAGAATGCAGCTGAAGTCGGAGAGTCTGAGATTCTTGCAGCTGAGGAATAAACTCATTTCTGATTTCTTTTTAGGTCGTAACGCACTATTGCGCCGGTTCGGGCGTTATATAGATATGAGACCGATAAAGAAGATATTACTGACGATGGCTGTCTGCGCGCTTACGCCCGCAGGTGGCCATCTTCTGCATGCTGAGACTATAGGTCAGAAAGAGGCTAAGTCTATGGCCCAAAAGTTCTTTAATGAGTCTCGCAATTATGTGACTCCACCTGTCTCCTACGTATACAATGGGAAGGATCTGACCACTCAGCGGCTTTTTACACCTTTCTATGTTTTCAATTCTCCGGCAGGAGGTTTTGTAGTTGTGTCTGCCGAAAACAAGGCGTTTCCCATTCTTGCCTATTCGTTAAAGGATAATTTTGATAAAGACAAGATGACTCCTATGGTGAAGGATATACTTTCAGAATTCTCTCGCGATATTGAGATGATACGCTACGACAGTCGAATTCCTTCCGATGCGATAGAGCAGTGGGCTACATATCCCGAGGTTGTATTTGACATGCTTAAGAATCCCGACAACGACGACTATTATGCGGTATCGTATGATGATGGAGAATCATTCTGGATGGTACGTAGGGTCGCCACAGAGTTCGACTTCGAGATCGAAGATCCGGTTGAATATGCATATGCTCCTGCAGAGACTATTTCTGTTGCCATACCTGAGGCTCCTATGGTCACTTCAAATATCGCCGGTCATTTTGTGTTGTCATTGCCTATGGATATTGAGAGGGTTATAGTTTATGATGTCACCGGAATGATGGTGGAGAATAGGAAGTATCGTAATACTAACGTGGCCCATGTCGATCTTGCATCTCATCCCAATGGTTTCTATATTGCTTTGGCACTTGATCATGATGGGATAGGACATGCGGTAAAACTTTATAGATGATGTCTACTAAAAAGAAGATGTTGCTTGCCCTATTGGCACTCATAGTTTCAATAGTCTATATTGCGGTCACTTTTCATTTAAGGAAGGAACTTGGCTGGTGGGTTTTTGCAGATTGTTTCGCCCTGTTCATGACTGTATTCACTTGGATGATGTCTTTGCTGATAACAAGGATGATACCACATTCCGGAATGGTGCTTTCTAAGATAGCACTGCTTTTCGGGATTCTTTTTGTTATAGCATTGGTTGTGGAATATATTGTGTATTCTGCAGCTTTTTAAATGTATATGTTCTTATAAGATTTTGCCCCGGTCTGCATGCAGGCCGGGGCGTTCCTTTATTGGTGTAATACCTCTATTAGCAGGGGAGTGCCTCGTTGGTTTTGTGCACTGCAGCAGCGCTCTTTGCGAAGAGTTCTTTTTCCTCATCGTTGAGATCGATCTCGATGATCTTCTTGATTCCACCTTTGCCAAGCACGCAGGGAACACCGATGCATAGGTCTTTCTCGCCGTATTCTCCATCAAGAAGAGCTGAGCAAGGTATGATTGCGTCCTGATCATGGATCACAGCCTCAACCACCTCAGCTGTGGCAGCTCCGGGAGCGTACCATGCGCTTGTACCGAGAAGCTTAGTAAGGGTAGCGCCGCCAACCATTGTGTCAGCTACGACCTTATCCATAGTATCTTTGTCGAGAAGAGTCTCGCAAGGTATACCGCGAAGTGTTGCGAATCGACGCATAGGGATCATTGTTGTGTCGCCGTGGCCACCGATTACGAACCCTTCTACCTCGTTGGGATTCGCTCCGAGAGCCTTGCTGAGATAGTATTTGAATCGGCTGCTATCAAGTGCTCCGCCCATACCTATAATGCGGTTTTTAGGAAGACCTGACACCTTGTGGATAAGATAGGTCATAGTGTCCATAGGATTGGAAACACATACAATCACAGCATTAGGGCTGTATTTGAGCACGCTTTCAGTTACCTGCTTCACGATTCCTGCGTTTACGCCGATAAGTTCCTCACGGGTCATGCCTGGCTTACGGGGAATGCCTGAAGTGATGACTACTACGTCTGAGTTTGCGGTAGCTTCGTAGTTGTTTGTAACGCCGCTTATGCGGGTGTTCATGTCAAGAAGGTTTGCTGTCTGCATCATATCCATGGCCTTGCCCTCGGATACACCTTCTTTGATATCTATCATGACTACTTCGTCAGCCACTTCGCGGATGGCCATCACATTGGCAGCAGTAGCACCTACGTTTCCTGCTCCTACAACTGTTACTTTTGACATATTGCTATAATTTATAGGGTTATATGTATTATTCACTGATGTGCTTCATTCATTTGTCGCTTGTGTGATACGCAAAGTTAAGAAAAATATATGAGAGAACAAAATAATCCCACAAATTTTTATTCTGCTTGTTATCCCTGCT
>JAIECF010000157.1 GCA_029068655.1 Muribaculaceae bacterium
GCCGAGAGAGCGGCCTGCTGCGCATCGGCCGGAGGACGCAGAGAAAGCTACGCACCTTTAATGTTCTGACCTTTGAACAACAATAAATTAGAACTAGCGAAACTTAAATTAACGATTAACGATTAACGATTAACGATTAACGATTAACGATTAACGATTAATGATTAATGATTAAGATTAAGAAAGAACGGATTCTTCTTCGTAAAGAATCCGTTCTTTTTATTCTTCGGGCTTATTGTTTTACTACTGAAGGGGTTGGCAAACGGACCGATCAGTCGGTTGGAAAAGTGCACCCCATCTAAGGACAATATGTCAGTTTTTTACGGGAGAAGATGGATAAGGATTGCTGGATTTAGCGTCTGATGTCATGATGGAGAGGGTGATGCAGAGATTGGCGAGCACGAACCGGCGCAGCGTGTAGATCATGCAATGCAATTCCTGAAATGCATTGAGAGCATACTGAAGTGCAGTTCTTTTATCAGGGTCCAATTCACTTCGTCCGTCGTGAAGCACCTCGTAAAGCCTCTGTGTGTTGGCATAGGATTCGTCGAGAATGACAGACATGCGCTTGCGAAGCTCACGCATTCCCTTTATGTCGGTAGTGCCTATCAGCGAAAGACATGTATCGCATATATTGCAGATATCGCCAATCAGATATTCAAGCTGTTCAGCGTAGACTTCAGGGAATGGTTCGGAGAAACGGGTGGGATATTCCAGACATACCTGCGCCATGTGGCAGACGCCATCGTTTATACTGAATCGACAGTCGTTGGAGAGATGCAGCCATGCTGCTGACTCTATATAAGTAGTGTTATCGATTGTATCAATACAAGCAGTTTGAGTCTCCTTCTGATCCTTAAGCTCGATACGCATCTCTTTCGTCTTACTTATGCATTTCTCAAGCATAGGGAAGTCACCGGCATTATAGGCATTGCTTACCTGCGTAAGGGTGTCCTTCACATATTCAACAAACTGTCTGTTGTTGATAAATATGTATTCAATAAACAATGTATATGCCTTCGCGGAGTCGACAGTATCTTTAATGGACTGGCATATTACAGCGGTCTGGTCGTTGATATAGTCACCACGCTTGTGCTTGAGTTTCTTCAAACGCGCTGCATCCTCGCCCATCAACTCAAAGAAGAGTAGAAGAGCGATAGCCAAAACAGCTATGACTGAGAGAACTATGATGAACCAGAATTCCATTATTTTTTAAATTGATTAGTGCAGGGGAGATTTGTGATGCAAAGTAATAAAAATAATGTTACAATGATGTTACATGCGAGTTGCAATAATATTAATTAACAGTCTTGAGTCTTCAGTCTTAAGTCTTAAGTCTTAAGTCTTGAGTCTTCAGTTTTGAGGCTTAGGAAGATATATAGGGGGATGTTTCTTTTATTTCGCATTCGAAGCCACGGTGGTCTTTCTGGCTGCCAATAACAATCTATAGAATCCGAGTTCCACTTCCCTGTTTGGAATACGGAGGGTAAAAAGCTGGGAATGTTGGTCGTAGCTTTCTATAGTCAGAGTCACGAACCCATCTTGCAAGAAATGTCGGAGTACCCGACTGCATTCCGACAGGATATCTTAGATTGCTCATGATTCAGAAGTTTTGTGCAAATATAATGAAAAAAACGATTAGGCAAATGAAAAAGAGCACCATCCTTTTGGATGATGCTCTTGGTATAGGCATTGGTCGCCTTTTACGGCCAAAATTTCGTGGTTAAGTTAAAAGACGCTTTCTTAGAGGATAACCTTTTCTGCTTTATTGCCTACTTTCTTGATGTAGAGACCCTTTTCAGGGTTGGCAACACGACGGCCCTGGAGGTCGAAGTACTCTGTATTGGCTTCAACACCAACAACTTCAACAGCATTGTTGTTAGAGCCCTGACGGAATGTAATCTGATAAGAAGCAGCAGGAATGGAAATGTTCACTACACATGTACGATTTTCATCTGTGGGATTGGGAGCAGCCTCGAAAGCAAGACCTGCAATTCCAGTGAATTCCTCCTCTCCATCTTCATTCACTTCAGTATCGTCATATGTACTGAAGACAGAAAGCCAATCACATTCTTCCTCTCCATTATATGTCACCTCCATGTCATAAGTCTCAGCTGTCGACATAAAGTAAAGATAATACTCAAGTCCTTGTACTTCATCGGTAGTCTCACCTTCATTAGGAAGCAGAATGTCTTTTTCCTGATTCCTATTGTAAGGCACCAACCAAGGATATGAAACGTCGGCAAGAACACCGAGTGTTGTGTTGCCAATCGGAGCACCATCAAAGAAATTATTCAATGCAACCAGATTATAAGCTGGAACTCCTTCCTCACTCATCTCAAACTTTCCAAGAAAACCAAGGTTTCCATGACCCTCATCGATATCATCGAGCGATACGAAAGACGTAATATAATTACCATTGCCCAAGTTCACATCATAGCCTGTAACAATGACGATGATATCATCTTCTATTTCAAGGCTTACTGCATGTTCAGCGCCGGTAACAGTATTTTTTTCCTTGAATTCAAATTTTACAGTTTCATCTTTCTCTCCTCCTGAATATTTGGGAATAAATGATTCTGAAACAGCAATCAATTCCCCAAGCTCTGCAACCTCTTGAACAGCACCACTTGGAAGTGTACTCTCAGCAGCATCATTAGCCGTTTTAAAAACATATGCTTTCAAAGGTATATCATTTGGTATATCACCGTTAGTACCATAATACCAATATACAGCATTTAGGAGATATGGCTGATCAGGTTTTTCAAAACGTGTAGCCATTGCATTCCAACCGCCGGCATTAGTACCAAACCATGGACATGATTTCATACCCTCATATGTCGGAGCTCCTCCAAATGTAGCAATTGCACCGCTCTCAGAAGGCATACGGGTGAAACCCCAATAGTGTGACGAGACTAATATGTTGGGCATGTCCCAAGCAGAAGGCGTATCCTGAAAATTATTATTCACAAGTACCTGTATTTCATTCCATGGTGCCGGTGTCTCCTTTTCTTTTTCAAACTGAGTAGGGAAAGGGATCTGATCCTTGTAAGACAATCTCGGTGCAGCTACCCATTCATACTGAAGATAAGAAGCAGTTACTGTATTCTCATTAGAAGTTATTGTCTGATATTCGCCGGTATTAGCATTTGCAAGCACTTCAAGCGCCCATTCTGGAGTTCCATTGAAATCCGTAGAAAGATTTTCGAAAGTATATTCCACCCAGGGACGAAGTAAGAGTGGTGTGACATAATACCAACCTTTATTCTCAGGACTGTATCCAGTACCCCAGAACTGACCGGCGGGACGCTTCCAGCTTACTCTGTAACCTGCAGCCTTACGCTTTGATGTCTGAGATGAAGAACCATCGAATAATCTGGCCATGATCATATCATGATGAATAGGATCGGCCTTCTTAAACTCCAATTGACTTAGAGCCTGATCTGTCGAGACCTTTTCATAGCTGGCTCCGAAAGTCGTAGCACCCACGACCAAACCTGCCAGTACAAGGAATTGTCTTACCATAAAATTTTGAATTAAAAAATAAACATTATGTTATAACGCGTTTATAGTCATGCTACCACCATTAACTGTCAAGATAACAGACTTAGGACCGCAATCACTCTTACTTGAATACTGTGCAACAGAAGATGTGAGGAGATTCAAAAACTCCTTCAGTTTAGGATAGGCATTATAAGCGAGTTGCGAGTCATTATCATACGCCTCACCACAACTTATCCTTACCCCATTATCAGCATTCGAGAAATCAACTATAAAACGATTTGTCTCGTAGCCTTTTGCACTTATACGAATATAGAATCTTACAACATATGAGCCTTTTGATGAGTCATAATCAAAATACATTTCATTAACGTTGGCAGACTTATAATTGTACAAGGTCCTTAACTCTTCAATCCACTCATCCATTGCAGTCTTTAGGGATCCATCGAATGACTTCATATCGACTTTCCAATTGCATTTGTTAAGAGCTGAAGTCTCTGCGAATGTCCCCGCATTCAAAATGCATCCATCATTGTCGACGTCAACAAGACTGTAATTACCTGAGAACTTCATTTCAGATATGTATCTTTCCTGTCCAGAGGCATTAACATACTCAAAAGGCTCCATAAAGCGAATGCCGTTAGGGGTCACAATAAAGTTAGCGGTTCTTGTCTGCTCAACAGCATCGCCACCAGCCGGATATATACTCAAAACACCGGTATGCGCATTCTGCACGATATACTTCTCTCCTGTCTCATCTGTGAAGAACACCTTCGATATCTCCTTACAAAACAGATTAGATGATAGCTGCTTATAATCATCCATATAGGTATTAACATCAGTATTGGCATCAATACGGCGGAGATAGATATCATAAAGGCGTTTCTTACCAAGAAGACGGACGGTATTCTGATCGTCGGAAACCTCCATCACCTGAAATTCATAGTCACCTTCGTGGCCATACCCTGTTTCGTTTATGTCGTCACCTTCCTCACCTTTAGGCGCATCAGCCCCCGTGATATTGGCCGGATCAGAAAAGATATGGAAGAGATTGTTGTAAGAGTTGAAAGATAGAACAGGTCCATTGTCTGCAATCATTCTCCATAATGAAGTCTCTTGCTTGAATTCACCACCGATCCATTTATGGTTGGCAGAAATCTCGACGGAACCATTCTTGTCGAATTTCATAACGAAAAGATAACCGGGCTCATCGGGATTTGAAAAATACTCCATAGTCCAGAGTCCACCATCTGCTGTAAGGACTTCGGTGTAGTCTTTCTTGTACTGCTCGAGGCGATCAGCAGCAGACTGATCGAATATATCGTCGTTCTCGCTTGAGCAGGCTGTCAGAGCCAGGGCCGCAAGGGCTGCGAGATATGTTGAAAATTTCATTTTCAAAGTATTATGTGTAAAGCATTAAACAATAAATGAAGAATCGGGAACTCTTCGGCGTTCCATGCTGCAGGCCGTGAAGCCTGCTTTGCATAATTATTGAATAGATTCGATTTCGCTTCGGAGGGCATCTATATCGAAACTATTCTGACGGCGCTGAACGATGTCGCGAAGCTGATCGAACGAGATCTTCCACTGATCGGCAAACCAGTTGCGAGCGATAGACTGCTTCTGGATGATGACATCGTAACCGTTCACATTGTCCTTGTCTTCAACCGGGAAAATCTCATGGGTCTCGCGGACAGTGTCAAGATAAGCCTCTACATCCTCAACAGTAGTCAGATACTCACCGTTCAGGCCAACAAGTCCGACACGATAGTTCTTATACAGCTGCTCCCTTGATGTGAGGAAATAATGTTTTGTCTCGACATTTGCAGGATCGTCGTAGTAATAATAGCAGAAATAGTCTGCGTTCTCATCTTCGAGTTCACCATCAGCCTTATCGCTGCCTGTAGTCCAGCCTTTCTGCGCCATCCAGAGAATAAGATCCATCTGCTCGGGAGTACGTGTAAGGTAGTTGGCAATTGTCTCGGCAAAATCCTCTCGCGCCTGAGATGATGCGTAGGGAGTTATAAATCCAAGAGATGCCACGTATCCCGGCTGGCGTGACTGCCATGCGCTGTCGTCATATCGGCCGGTAGAAAGGAGGTTGAAATCGGTCGGATAAGACTTCGTCTGGTGAAGGATATGGCCAAACTCGTGGTGCATCGTACGGAAATAATACTCATTAAGCATGAAGATATCGTCCAGATCCATCTCGTTGACCTTGAAGAGAGTCACCTTCAGACCACCCTCAGCGAGACCGAGAGTCTCGGTACCGGTCTGCGGATTATAGGCGGGAGAGCCTACAAGATGCAGGATGCGGGGGCCATAGCTTTTGATGAATTCATCGCCGGTCAGTTCCTTATAGGAATCATACCAGAGGTATTTCGTGAGAAGCGCGAGGTCGCGGGCATTGTCGTATGTAGCAGGGACAAGATTGTATTTCATATCCGCCTCCACATCTTCCATCAGATATTTGAAATCTACATTGTAGATGTCGCGGAAATTCATATTAAGCCACTTGTCGAACTTATATGTGTAGGAAGAAGGATCCGGCTCATCGCTCACATTGGGGAAGATGGTGGGTCCGAGGTCGTCGCTTGAGCAGGCCGCGAAGAGAGGAGCGACCATGGCTGCGATGATATATCTTGAAAATTTCATAGTTGTCAGTTATCAGTTGTCAGTTGTAAGAGCTGTTATTTGGAGACTACGGCTTCATAAGCGCTTGAAGGAGTAACCTTGGTATCCTCATCATCGGGACGGGGATTGCGCTGCATACCTGCCGCTGCGATTTCCGCAGGAATCTGAATGGCCTTACGCTCGTCGAAGATGCCGAGATGGTCCATTTCATCCTTACCGATCTTACGGTCGAACTCAAGACCGAGACGCTTGATGTCGAACCAACGCATGCCGGTGTGTATCATCTCGATTCGGCGGAAATGCTGAATACACTGCAGCACGCCCAAAGCGTCATCGCCGCCAAGAGACCATTTGGAAGGACAGATCTGATCTATATTGATGGTCTTGGCGATTCCATATCCCGGATCCTTATCGACATAGAAGGCACGGATGTTGTCGATGGTCAGGTCGACAAACAGATCCTCGCTACCTTCCGCACCGGGACAATTGCGACGAGACTTCTCCCAGATAGAGAGATCATCGACAGCGCCCTGGATATCGCCGAGGAAAAGCTTAGCCTCCGCACGGGTGAAGAGAACCTCCTCGCCGGTGAATTCAGAGCGGGTAACGTGCGTATAGCCGATACCGGCCACCTTATCAGTATACTCAAACTGCTCTGAGATGTTGCCTGCAAAATAACTTCCGTATTCGCTCTTTCCGTTAGAACCGCAGCTTCCGTTAAAGCAGGGATGCATGACGAAAGTAGTACCCTTACCATTAGAGAGACGCCACTGGAACCTGCTCCAGGAAGGAGAGGAACCATGGATGGTAGAATTAAGCGCGTCACGTATCACGCCGAAACGATTGCTTGCAGCATAATGGCGCCATGCCTGAGAATATGTGGCTATAAGCATGAAGTTGCGGGCCTTGTCAGATCCCTGGTTGAACTTACCGAAATCATAGATATAGTAGAAGTTACCAAGATTCTGGAAAATGGTGCTCATATAGATGCCGGCGTCCACATTTTCTCCACCGAAAGCGTCGTTGCAGTGCTTGAGGCATTTGTCGTATTCGCGGGTGACGAGATAGAAGCGCGCAGCATACGCATCAGCAGCAGTCTTATTGAAGTGATACTTCGGAATCTCGTAGATGCTGTTGTCGATGAGAGGAAGCGCAGCCTCAAGATCGGCACGGATATTATCATAAGTCTCTTTCAGAGTGCCGCGCTGATAATTGGGTTTCACTGTCTTCTCGGGCCTCTTGATATATGGAATACCGAGAAGAGACTCATTGTTGACATCGCCGCGATAAGGGTGGCAGAATATCTGGGCGAGCATGAAGTGGCAGTAGCTGCGGATCATGAGCGCCTCACCCTTAACGGCACGCTGCTTAGAGTCGAGCGGTCCTTTAGCCTCCCATTCGTCGAGAACCTCGAGAACGGCGTTCGCACCTGCGATAGCATTATAGTGAGATTCCCACATTCCGGAAGGGGAATCGGAGGAAGTATTGCTGAGACATACCTGCCAACGGAACATTTCCTCGTCGCCACGGTCATAGGAGGCGAGGTTGTAGCGAAGGCCGTCGGCATCAGGAGCATTGTTGTCTTCAATGTTGTCGGACATCAGCTCGCAGGGCCACGCATAATTATAGTTAGGATATGACGATGCGAGCAACATGCGGAGCTTTTCGGTGGTGTCGAGTTCCACTCGGGAGTCGGTCGGAGTGCCGAGGAAATCACTTCCGCAGGAAGTGAGACCAAGAGCGGCACTCAGAGCCAGTGTATATATTAGTTTTTTCATTTTCGTTTTACGTGTTACGTGTTACGCAGACTGATTAGAAACCTACGCGGACGGTGAAAGTGAACTGCTTAGGGTTGGGGGAAGCCACACCACCGGTATTGAAGAACTCGGGATCCTGACCGTGGAGTTTCTTGTCAGAATAGATCAGGAAGGGGTTAGTAGCCGCAAACTTAAGAGAAGCGCTACCGATGCGGAGGGCATTGGTCCATCTCTCCGGGAACTCATACTGGAGGGAAATTTCCTTCATGCGGATGAAGTCGCCTTTTGCGATACGAGCCGTAGAATAGTTGTAGGCATTGTATGCGTAAGAGAGATAGTTGTCGTTTTCAGCCTGACGGAGCGAAGCGATCGCAGGCACATTGGTGAATTTCTCGTCGCCGGAAGCTACCCAACGGTCCATGAAGTCCTTAGGCATAGCCGTGAGGTCGGAGTAAGCGGCAGCAAAGACAGGGTCAAGGCGGAGCTTATTGCCGAAAGCATATGTCATGAAGACATTGAGAGTCCAGTTCTTATAGTTGAACGTATTTCCGAAACCACCGGTGAAAGGAGGATCAACGGGACCTTCATACACGAGGTGGTCAAGTTTCTCCCACTCCTGCATGTTGATGTCGGAAGTAGTGACTTCACCCTTCTCGTTGATGAACTGCGGGATACCGTCTTCGGTCAGACCGACAAACGGAATAGAGAAGATGGCGCGCACCGGATAGCCCTGGATCGGGAAACCTGTACCCTGCACGAGGTCGATCACGCGTGAACGAGAAGTAAGATCGGTGATCTTATTCTTAGCGTAAGAGAAGGTAAGGTCGGTGGTCCAGTTGAAATCGTTGGTCATGATGTTGTGGGTAGTGAGAGTGAACTCAACACCATGGGATGCCATCGAAGCTACATTGGCAAACTTCATGATCTCACCGCCGACGCCCTGAGTGTAGATGCGTCCGATAAGGTCGAAGTTATTGCGCTTATACCAGTCAGCCACAAAATTGATGCGGTTGTTGAGGAAACCGAGGTCGACACCAACGTTGAACTCATGCTTCTTCTCATATGTAAGCTCTCCATTGGCGAGCTGATCGAGGATAAGAGTCTGCTCGTAGGCGAATGTATCCTGACGCCAGGGGCGCGAGGGATAGTATACAGCCGAAGCGTTGGAGACAGCTGCAAGACCAGAGTCAGCGGTAAGAGAGTAAGAGAGTCGGAGGCTTGCAGTAGAAAGCACCGGATTGACAAACCAAGACTCGGCATCGGCATTCCATGCGCCGGAGATGTTCCAAGTAGGAAGCCAGCGAGACTGTGAAGACTTTCCGAGCTTGTTCGAGCCCTCATAGCGAATCGTACCGTTGATGATGTAGCGGTTGTCGTACATAAAGCTTGCAGTGCCGAAATATGCCATATTGCGGAAAGTGGTCGGAGTGTATGAATAGTAGTTCATATTCTCCTCATTCTGCTGCTTGAAGAGTTTCCAGTCGGTGAAGGGGATATTGCCGTTCTTGTAGCAGATGCCCCAGCCCTCGTAGTTTTCAGTGAGTCGGTCGATCTTAGATGCCTCAAGACCTGCCATCGCGTTGACGCGATACTTACCCTCGAAGTCACGGTTGTAGGTTGCAGTAGCACGGAAGTCCCACTGATTCATAGCATATAGTGTATGACGCAGGATACCGCCGTTGGGGAGCACAGATATAGGAAGCGAGTTAGGATCGTCCGGGTCAGTGTAGAGGTAGGGGTTGGAGCCACGAATGGTGGCGTTCTCCGGATCCACACCGGCACGGTAAGCCATCGCCTGGTTAGAGTCGTCCATTATGTAGTGGTTCTGCGCCGAAGAACTGCGGCGGAACGAACCGAGAGCCATAAGGGTAAGGCCTGTGATAGGCTTCCATGTAAGCTCGCCCTGGAACTTGACATCCATCACGTTGAGATCGATGTAGTTGTTGTCAAGTTCCTTGAATATATTGAAGTCAGCGTAGTTACGTGTCTGTATCGCGTCCGGGTCAGTAGTACGCGCTGTATTCAGCGCATACGAGTAGGGGTTGATGTCGAAAGAACGGTTGACAGCACCGGAAACGACGTCAAGTTCCTGAGAGAGAGTGCCCGGAGCTTTCTGATGACGATAGCTGTCGGACGTAAGAATCTTCAACTTGAGAGTGCGGGACAGGTTGTAGGAAGCGTTAGCGTTGAAAGTATAACGCGAAACGTTGGATGACTTATACCAACCATCGTCGCCCATATATGAGAACGATGTATAGAACTGTCCCTTGTCAGTACCGCCGGAGATGCTCACGGCGTGGTTCATCATCACATTGTCGTTGAAAAGGAGGTCAAACCAGTCGGTATTGCGGAACTCAGCCTGACGGAGATAAGCGTTTTTCGCAGACTCTGTGTTAGCGAGTCCGAACTGGCCGGTCTCGGGATTGTAAGTGTTGATGAGTTTGTACATCGTACCGTAGACACCGGAGTTTGACGAGTTGGCGAGGGAAGCGAAAGAGAGCCATCCCTTTTCCTCCATCTCTTTATAGATACCCATCTGCTCCTGAGAGTTAGCGATGTTGAAGTTACGGTAGTTAGGTTTCAGACGATATGTAAACTCACCTGTATAGTTGATGTTGGTATGTCCGGCGCGACCCTGCTTGGTGGTCACGACGATCACACCCGCCATAGCGCGCGCGCCATAGATAGATGTCGCGGAACCATCCTTAAGCACCTGGAACGACTCGATATCGTCGGCGTTAAGGCCAGCGATAGCCGAAGCGATCAGAGTCTCGGCATTACCTGACGAGAGGTCGTCGGAGTCGAGTTCTACGTTATCCTCAAGGATGACACCGTCTACGACCCACAGAGGTTTGTTGGTACCATAGATAGAAGTCGCACCACGCACACGGATCTTTGGAGCCGTACCGAAAGTGCCGGACACATTCTGCATCTGCACGCCGGCTACGCGGCCGTCGAGAGAGCGGGCAACGTCAGCCACACCTGACAGCTTAGTCTTTTCGGCATCGATCTTAGTGGCAGAGCCGGTGAAGAGTCGACGGTCGACCGTACCCATACCTGTAACCACAACTTCACCGAGCTGCTGAGCGTCAGATACGAGTTCAACTTTCAAAGGTTGCGTGGAAGCTTTTACCTCGGCTGTCTTACAGCCGACATAGGAAATCTGGATAATAGTTTTTTCATTAGGCACGGTAATCTTAAAATTACCTTCGATGTCTACGGAGACAGTAGATTTAGGTTTTCCCTTGATCATCACCGTAGCGCCGATAGCCGGTTCACCAGGTTCGTCCTTAAGAGTAACGTTACCCGTGACCACGACATCGGCATACATACCGATAGCCATAAGGAGGCTAAGGGTCAGGAGAACTAATTTCTTTTTCATTGCTCGTTCCGAAAAGTGGTAGTAAGATAGGGCCAGGCATGCTCGTTTCAAGAGCGGAGTGGCCGATTAAGTATTATTGTTCGTTATATTTATTCAAGCGCCAAAAACAGCAATCCAAGGCGCGTCAACCATGCCCGCCACAAGTACGTGCATAAGTTTCATAATGCAAAGATACAAAAAAGATTTGAATATAGGAATATTTCAATTAACTTTTTTAGTTAAAAACAAATAACAATATGT
>JAIECF010000158.1:0-10398 GCA_029068655.1 Muribaculaceae bacterium
ACGCGGGGGAAAAATATGGTGGCTGACGCATCGAAAACGCCATTGCACTTCTTATTGGAATTTTTGCAATTTTTTTAGCCTAATATTTTGCTGTCGAAAAAAAAATTGCTAATTTTGTGGCGTTGATTCCCGGTAGCCCCTGATTTTTCAAGCTATCGGGATTAGTTTTTTGTAGTTGCAAAGATAACGAATTTTTCTGAGATTTGCCTTATATAATGGCATAAAAGTTATGGCAAAGAGTTGGAATACAAAAATTCTAAGCCCTGAAAATTTGCAGGTTACAGTGAAGAAGTACAAATAAGGGGCAAAAAAAAGGATAATTTTGAAGATAAAAAGCCTATGACGGTTATAAATTGAATTTTTTTTAAATTTGTAAAATGAAAAATTTGATTGTCAGCTTCCTCTTGATACTATTCATCGGCTGTGCAGAAAAAAAGCCCAAACAACCTGAAATGTTGCCAGAAGAGGATATTCCTGCATTTAGAGAAGCCGCAGAAAAAATGACCCAATACATTGTGTTGGAAGATTCAGCATACCATTTTACCATATCTAAAGAAAAGGCTCTTGAAAATGGTATCCCGGAAAAATACTATGATAGAATGAATCAAGAATTAGATCTTGCGAATTACACTATCAGAGAGCATAATAAAAAAGGTATTCCAATTACAGTCCCTGAATATAAAATCGAATAGGAATAGACGCTTGGTAATATTTTACTTAATTTAAGTTTCGCTAGTTCTAATTTATTGTTGTTCAAAGGTCAGAACATTAAAAGTGCGTAGCTTTCTCTGCGTCCTCCGGCCGATGCGCAGCAGGCCGCAATTCATTGCGAGCTTGCAAAAACTATGTCGCTAAGCTTATAAGGTCCTGAACCCCTGTCCCTTTGCGCCTTTGCGATAATAAAAGAGCATGCGAAAGTTCAGTAATTCATCTTCTGATTGCTTATAACCGGAAGCGCCCATCATGATTTCCAGCACTTCTTGAGTTTGTCTTCCGAAAGGAGAATGGAATGTGACAGAGCCCGAGCTAACTAATGAAGTAATGACCGAACATCATAAATAAAAGTATTTTGTATTAAAAACTTTGTACGTATGGAGTTTTTTTAGTAATTTTGCATAGTTTATGTGAAATCTCTGAAAACAACCATACATAGGATATGAAGCTAACCCGTTTTTTTGTCCCTTTGATGCTTTTACTGGCCCTGCCGGCAATGGCTCTGACCGACAACCAAGTGATCAACTATATCAAGACCCAGGCTGCCGCCGGCAAATCGCAAGACCAGATCGCAAAGGAGCTGATGGCAAAAGGCGTCACACCCGACCAGATAAAGCGTATAAAAGCCCAGTATGATCAGCAAGAGGGAGGGAAACAAGGCACTACTGCCACTGCGGCTTCCGCTGCTACAAGACTCAGAGATCAGAATCAGCTCGGACAGCAAAACAATGTAGGATCAGGTGCCCTTGAGCCTGAAAGTCGTCCGATGCTGCCAGGCGAACAATATCATAATGAACAGCAGCCTAACGTACCTACCGACCATAATACGGACCGCAACGCAAACGCAAACAGCATATACGGACATGATATTTTCAATTCACGCACTATGTCGTTTGAGCCGAACACAAATATGGCTACACCTCAGAACTATCGTCTTGGCCCCGGTGATGAAGTGATTATCGACATCTGGGGAGCCAGTGAAGACAACATACGTGCTGAAATATCTCCGGAAGGCAACATCATAATTTCACAGATAGGTCCTGTTCACCTCAACGGAATGACTGTATCCGAGGCCAACAAATATGTCAAAAACCTCTTTGCGAAGAAATACTCAGGTGTCGGCACAGACACTGATATCAATCTGACACTTGGAAACATACGTTCGATTCTTGTAGACGTAGTAGGAGAGGTTAACACTCCCGGCACATTCCGCCTTTCACCGTTCTCAAACGTTTTTCATGCAATTTATAACGCCGGAGGCCTTACCGACATAGGCTCCATGCGTACGATCAACGTAGTGCGCAACGGCAAAAAAATTGCATCCGTAGACTTCTATGACTTCCTTTTCAATGGCACTGATGCAGGCAATGTCCGTCTGCAAGAAGGGGATATGATCATCGTGCCAGCATACTCTCAGCTCATCAGTGTAGAAGGAAATGCCAAGAGACCGATGCTCTATGAGATGAAGCAGAACGAAAGTCTTTCCAAGCTTCTCGAATATGCCGGGGGCTTCTCAGGCGATGCCTATTCCGACGTAATTCGCGTAGAACGTCTCAATGGACTTGAAAAGGAACTATTCACAGTAAACAAAGCTGACTTTTCATCGTACAGGCTCAAAGACGGCGACGTCGTGACTATCGGCACTATCACTGATCAATACACCAATCAAGTGGAGCTTAAAGGTGCTGTGAAGCTACCGGGCAAGTACGCTATAAGTGATAACCTAAGCACCCTCCGTCAGCTTCTCAACAAAGCGGAAGGACTCCTCGACGACGCCTATCTGGACCGTGCACTCATATATCGTGAACGTCCGGACCGCTCACTCGAAGTTGTTGCAATCAATATCGGAGATTTAGTAAACGGAACAGTAGCAGACATACCTCTTTACAAAAACGATATCATAGAGATATCCAATATCAATGAGCTGACTGAACGCGGAGATTTCTCTATCAATGGTTATGTTGCTTTCCCGGGCAAATATCCCTACGCGGCAGGGACTACCATCGAAGACCTTATCCTTCAGGCCGGAGGTCTGCTCGAAGGCGCATCAAGAGCCAAAGTTGACGTAGCAAGAAGAATAGTGGATCCTAAAGCCACTGACGCAACTTCACAGATAGCAAAAATCTATTCCTTTGATATTGAAGACAACATGGCTGCCGGAAAAGACAAAGGGTTCATCCTCCAGCCTTACGATATAGTGACTATCCGCAAGAGTCCGACTTATACCGTACAGGAACAGGTGACTATCGAAGGCGAGGTGCTTTTCCCGGGATCCTATGTCCTTCAATCACGCAACGAACGACTTTCAGAGATTATACAGCGTAGCGGCGGACTACTGGAGAGCGCATATGTAGAGGGTGCGTACCTCAAAAGACGCATCACAGCCGAAGAAAGAGCCCGACAGGAAGAAACATTGAGGTTGGCGAGAGCAAATTCGAATGAAGAGAACGATTCAATCTCTTTGGATAAACTGGCTCTGGATGCAGTGTCAAGTGTCGGTATCAACCTTAAGAAAGCAATCGAGAATCCTGGCAGCAGTTATGATGTTGTGCTTCAGGAGGGCGACCGACTGGTGGTGCCTGAACTTCAAAGTACTGTAAAGATATCAGGAGACGTACTTTTCCCCAACACCGTGGTATACGTTCCCGGCAAAAAGCTAAAATACTATATCGATCAGGCGGGCGGCTACGGAGAGCGTGCACGCAAGAACAAGGCTTACGTGGTCTATATGAATGGTTCTGCGGCTAAAGCGTCAGGAAATACGGTTATCGAGCCAGGTTGCCAGATCATAGTTCCAAGCAAGCCGGATAATGATGGGTTCGACTGGACAAAGGTACTTTCCATCGCAACCACATTAGGATCTCTTGCCTCCATGACCGCGGCAGTAGTCGCAATATTCAAGAAGTGATCTCCACAAAACCGATATCATTATGAAATCTTACGAAAACAGTAAAGACGAAGAAATAGAGCTCCGCACTTCCACCGCCGGAAGAGGTAAGGAGCAGGACGACGAGCAGGAGATCGATCTTCTTGAGCTTGCGATGAAGCTATGGAATCAAAAGAAGAAGATAGCCATATGGTGTCTTGTAGGAGCAGTGATCGGATTAGTAGTGGCTTTCAGCATACCACGTGAATACACCACTGCTGTGAAACTGGCGCCTGAAGCAGGCAACGGTCAGAAAATCAGCGGAAGTCTGGGAGCAATGGCTGCAATGGTAGGCATAGGCGGAGGAGCCCAGGCCGGAGCAGATGCCGTCAATCCTACCCTTTATCCGGACGTAGTAAGCTCAGTTCCCTTCCTCGTAGGGCTCTTCGATGTCCCGGTAGAGGACATCGAAGGAGAACATAAGATAGACCTACGTGAATATGTGGAAGAAGACCTGAAGTCGCCATGGTGGTCAGCAGTAATAGGAGCTCCTTTCAAGCTTATCGGTTTGCTCAGAGGCTCCGATGAGGAAGCGGACCCCAATAAGAAGACAGATACATTCAAGCTTACAAAAGAAGAAGACAACGTAGTGCTCGCGCTCCAGAAAAGAATATCCGCCTCTGTAGATACCAAGACATCCGTCATCACCATTTCGGTAATGATGCAGGACCCTCTCATATCTGCAACCCTTGCAGACACTGTCGTAAGCAGACTTCAGGAATACATCACAGACTACCGCACCAATAAAGCGCGTAAGGACCTTGAATATGCTGAACTTCTCAACCAAGAGGCTCAGGACAACTACTACAAGGCGCAACAGCAATATGCCGATTATCTTGACAGAAATAACGGACTTATTCTCCATAGCGCGCAGACCACCCGCGAGCGTCTGCAAAATGAGGCTACTCTCGCATTCAACCTCTACAATCAGACGGCTCAGCAGGTTCAGGTAGCCAAAGCAAAGGTTCAGGAAAACACCCCTGTCTACGCCACTGTATCACCGGCTACAGTGCCGATCAAGCCCACGTCACCACGCAAGCCACTAATACTTGTAGGATTCGTCTTTCTGGCTTTCGTAGCCTGCTCTGCCTGGATTCTTTATGGCAAGCCGCTCATTGAAGAAATGAAGCAGAAAAAACAGGATGAAGGAAAGGACAAATAATTGAACAATTTAAAAACCATACTCTTAACTCTCGCGGCCATTGCCGCCGGCACTCCCGCCACAAGAGCCGATGAACTGTCGGATCTTGTGGCGGCTGTCGCTGCATCGGTAGATACTGTCAGGATAGCAAAAGACGTTAAGGCCACCAGATTCGACACACGACCAAGGTATCAGGCCAACGCCTCATCTTTCGAGATCGATGCCTCTCTGCTTGATGATATCTTCCGCTCCATGAAAAGACAGTCAGCCCGACGACTGCAGAAACGAGAAGAGTATAGATTATATGATGACTGGGAACAAGACTTCTACCGCCCCACTTTAGGCAGATCTGATTTCTACAGGCCTGTAAAAGGCATAATGACATCACGTTTCGGATGGCGACCGCAATTCCACAGGATGCATCATGGAGTCGATCTGGCCCTTCAGATCGGCGATACAGTCAAAGCCGCTGTAAGCGGGACAGTTGAGAAAATAGCATATGACCATACAGGATACGGACACTACGTAGTAGTATCACACCCCGATGGAATGGAAACTGTCTACGGCCACCTCCAGTATGCGTTAGTGGCTCAAGGCCAATTCATATATTCCGGTCAACCTCTGGGCATTGGGGGAAATACGGGCAACAGCACCGGCCCGCATCTGCACTTCGAGACCCGCCTTGGCGGCGTGGCGGTAGATCCTACACTTATATTTGATTTCTATGGGATAGGAAGATATATTAACGAAGAAGTACAGACGACCACGCAGGCGCCACCCAAAACACCGATATACACACATCAATCCAGATCGCTCAAAAATGAGTCTACCTATATCGTGCGCGTTGGCGACACGCCGGAGAGCATTGCCCGTCAGGCCGGAATTTCAGTGATACGACTTCGCCAGCTGAATATGCTGAATGAAAACGAGACATTACCTATCGGCAGGATGCTCAAGCTCCGATAGGAAAAAGATAGAATCGTCGGTCGGGAACGGGGTCCCACATCCATTGATCCACCACTATATTGTCGTCAAGAGCCTTCACTTCCATAGTGTGCTTTCCAGGCTTAAGGGATAATGGCATAGTTCTTACAGCCTGCCCTCGCATTACATTCTGCTTCCATTGTTCTGACCGGAAAGGTTCTTTCAGACTGAATACCTCAGGAACGGCACCATCTACGCTAACGCTAAACCGAACATCTGCCCCGTCGACGGCATGAGTTGGAATAACTGCAACTCTCATTACACCATCACCTTCTTCAATTACTTCAAAATCATAAATCAACGAGCTTCCTTTCTCAAGAGAAACGGCATTCATACTGTGACCAAGCATTCCGACAGGTGTAGCGGAACCATTAACTTTCACAAATGAATCAGCATTGGCTACCACAGCATTTTCCACCAAAGGTGGCGCAGGATTACCAATTTGAGGCGTGGGATATCTCATCATTTCACTATCGGTGAGAATAAGCGGTAACGATGGGGCAGCAAACACGGGAAGGTCACGTGGCCTCATATCCATACTTCCCTTCCATTTGCCGTCGGACACAACATCGTTGTAGTACTCCGTTAGTTTCCTAACTTCCTGGTAAGCACGCTGGCTCTCGGCACATTTCTGCTTTATCAATTCCTCATGGGCAAACCGGTCAGAGATGCCGTGACGTCCGGATGCAAGGCTCTTTGCCTCCTGCGCCTTCAGCATACAGCGTGCATGTGCCGCCGAAGCACAGACGGGATATATGACAGCAGCGAAATAGGCGTCGTAGAGCGACGGATCCACAAACTTGGTAGCGTAATCTACCACATAGGAGGCCCTATCAAATTCATCCACGTAGCGTTGAAGTTCGTTGCCAAATTCCTTAGGATTAAAATCAGTGGATCGAACCGGAGTCAGACGACGCTCATATAGATTACGGTCTTTCTCAACCTGCGACCAACCCATAAATTCCGGACGACGCTCTCCGCAAAGGCGATAAAAATCATGCATCACCGGAAAGATCAGCTCGGCAACCTGAGAGCCAAACTGGCGTGTCAGCCAAGCTTTGTAATGAGCGCGCAGGGTGGAAGCGTCTACAGCATCAATGTTCCATGCCATATCCATAAACAGCTCAAGATCATACCCGGCAACCTTTGGATCATGAACGTTAGCTATCCAGAGTTTTCTGACATCGCTGTCGTGTGCCTTCCGCATCTGATGCCAAATGAGCCCCGGCTGAGTAGTAGTAAGCCAAAGGTAATCGTGTGGCTGTCCCCAATAACTGAGATGATAGTAAACGCCACCTCCTCCACTCCTTCTTCGCTCCTTCGAGTCGCTAAGTCGCGTAAGATAACCATGGTTGTCATCACACCACATAAGCGTGACATAGTCGGGCACTTTTAGACCCATCTCATAAAGTTCCAAAACCTCCTTATATGGCACGAAGACCTGATCCTGCAACGCCGGGTTTCCAATATTTTCCTCTATCAGGCGCTGTTGGTCGTCTATCACCTGCTGAAGAGCATCTAACTTCTCCTTTGGAGTATCATACCCCTCCATAGAACTGTCGTGAATACCACGCATTCCAATTGTAAAGATATTACCACCCTTTGAGCCTCTAACCTGCTGAAGACGTTCCCGCCAATACCGATGCACCTCATCTCTATTCGTCTTATAGTTAAACCTGCCCCGATCTTCAATATCCCATTCTCCCACATTGTTTCGGAGCAAGGGCTCGCAATGGGAAGTACCAATAATAATACCGCAGCTGTCAGCCTGTTCTTTTGCCCCGTCTACGAGAAAAAACGCAGTTGTGCCCTCATGCATCGCGGGCCAGAGCGTATTTCCTCTCAGACGGAGCAGCAGTTCAAATATCTTTCGATAGGTTTTTGCGCCTATCTCAGTTTTTGAGGAGGGCTCAAAATTAAGATGACTCCATGGCCGAAGCGACCAATCCTCATCATTGATGAAAATTCCACGTCGCTCTACCGAAGCACCCTGCATGTCGGAATAGCCATCCTCAATCTCAAGCGTGTCCTTTTTCATAGGGACTACATCGCCCCACCAAACCCATGGCGACACACCTGCCTTACGCGACATCTCGAGAAGACCGTAGGCTGCTCCCCGGCCGTTGGATCCTGCTATATGGATAACTCCGTCACGCTCACTGATAGCGAAGCCGTCGGTGAGACCAGACAGTTTCTTAATGTCGATCCTGGCAGATTTAGCTGCTTTAAGATCCGCCTCCGTAGCATTGTCTATCTGATAGAGCCGTATCTTAGCGTCATCCGGTTTGGATTCATGCGCTTTACTTCCCGTGACTGCCTCAATATCGTCGGAAAACATATCTGCCGCTACCTTCACAACTGGATCGCATCCTTCAGAAAGCGAGAATGAGACAGGCGACCGTCCGTCATACCATACCAACGCATGCGACGCAATGGTGCACTGTAGGACAATGAACAGAAACACTAACCTTATCTTTGTTGAAATCATCACATACACAAATTAGACAAAGTATAAACGGGCATAAAGCAGACCAACGGATTCATACCGGCTGCTATAAATAACATGCATTATAAACTAATTCAAGGAGTCGGAGAGGGTCTCAAGACAGCGGCGCACCTCTTCATCAGTCTTAAAGAGTTTTTCCTTGCAGATTTTCAGCAATTCAAGAGCTCTGGAGGTCAAGGACGCCAACGAATCGATGTCGCACTCAGGACTCTGCATTTTTGCGGTGATAGCCTCCAGTTCGGCAATCGCGTCGGAATATTTCATTTCTTTCTTTTCCATATCATTTCATATGTCATCGGGTTTCCAAATTCAAAATTAATGATTTAATTTCTAACTTGCAAATACCACAATAAAAAAGCAACCGCGAAATATTGTCCCGAGTGATTTTTTCATCAGAATTAAGGATGTATCCAAAAAATTTAGTATTTTTGCACCATGAAAAAGATAGCAAGTTTCACGATCGACCATCTTACCCTGTCACCCGGGGTATATGTGAGCCGAAAAGATACTACAGGTTCGGGTGATGTAATCACTACCTTTGACATCAGAATGACAGCACCCAACAGGCAGCCGGCCCTTTCCATATCCGCCCTCCACGCGATAGAGCATCTCGCCGCTACCTTTCTCCGAAACCATCCTGTATGGGGAGATAGAATAGTATACTGGGGGCCCATGGGTTGCTGCACCGGCAACTATCTCCTGCTCAACGGCGACTGCACGAGCGAAGACATCATTCCGCTTTTAAAGGAGACATTTGAATTCATCGCAAATTTCGAGGGAGAAGTTCCAGGGGCTACACCCAAAGATTGCGGCAACTACCTGCTTATGAATCTTCCCGAAGCCCGGATGGCAGCACGCGATTACCTCTTGATTCTACAGAATCCCGCGACGGAGTATCCTACTGCCTAAAACTTCACTGCAACTCAACTCAAAAATCCTAAACCCATAATGGCAAATCTTTCAGAACGAGGCTTTGAAATGCCCGCATCCCCAATACGACGCCTTGCTCCACTCGCAAACGAAGCTGTGCGACGCGGAATAAAGGTGTATAGATTAAATATTGGTCAACCCGACCTTCCGACCCCGCCTCAGGCCTTCGAGGCGCTGAAGAATATAGACCGCGAGGTGCTTGAATACAGTCCGTCCGACGGTCTTCCCACGCTTCGCGCCAAACTCAAGGAATATTACCATCGCTTCAACATTGAAGTAGATATCGACGATATCATCGTGACATGCGGGGGTTCTGAAGCTGTTCTGTTCTCGTTCATGGCCTGTCTTGATCCGGGCGACGAGATAATCGTGCCGGAACCCGCCTACGCCAACTATATGGCATTCGCCATCTCTGCAGGCGCTAAGATAGTATCCATCCCTTCCTCGATCGACAAAGGATTTGCACTGCCGCCCATAGAGGAGTTTGAAAAGCTTATCACTCCTCGTACCAAAGGCATATTAATCTGCAATCCAAACAATCCCACCGGATATCTATATACAATAAAGGAGATGATGCAGATACGCGACCTAGTGAAGAAATACGACCTTTTCCTCTTCTCCGACGAAGTGTATCGTGAGTTCTGCTATACAGGCGCTCCTTATGTGTCGGCTTTCCATCTGCCCGGGATTGAGGAGAATGTAGTTCTCATCGACTCTGTATCGAAGCGATACAACGAGTGCGGCATACGCATCGGCGCACTGATTACGAAAAACAAAGAACTTCGTGCTAACGTAATGAAGTTCTGTCAGGCACGTCTAAGTCCACCGCTGATAGGGCAAATCATAGCGGAAGCTTCGGTAGACGCAAGCAGAGAGTATATGCTCGATGTGTATAACGAGTATGTGGCAAGACGCAACTTTCTCGTCGACGGCATAAACAAGATACCGGGATGCTACTCTCCTATTCCCATGGGAGCATTCTACACGGTGGCAAGTCTGCCCGTGGATGACGCGGATAAATTCTGCGAATGGTGTCTTCGTGAATTTTCCTACGAAGGCGCTACGGTGTTCATGGCTCCTGCCTCTGGCTTCTACACCACTCCGGGAGCAGGTCGCAACGAGGTCAGAATAGCATATGTACTAAACCGTGAAGAGCTTGGGAAGGCTCTGATCGTACTCGAGAAAGCCCTTGAAGAG
>JAIECF010000158.1:10408-18181 GCA_029068655.1 Muribaculaceae bacterium
ACAACCAATCTTCTGTTAACCTTAAAATCTAATACCATGAAAAACTCGATGCAAAATTAGTGATAAATTCCGAAATGATGTTATAAAACATATAAAATCTTTCTGAATTTAACATTATTTAACAGAAGATGAGAAAAAGGGACATAAAAACAGGTATAAGCATTATATTTTTCATAGCTGTAGTGTGTACAGTTGTGATTTTCTTGCTTGCGTTCCGTAAGCAAAAGAACTCCGGTAGCGAAGAGCAGAAAGCGACCGCAGCGATTTCAGCTGAAGATTGGTCAGACCGGCTTACCAACGAGCTCTCAGATGCTCCCGGACTTGACAGAATGGACCGGGAAATAGAGAGATTCATCGGAAGATGGAACATCAAGGGGCTGTCGCTGGCAGTGACCCGCAATGATTCACTTCTCTATGCAAAAGGATACGGCATGGCAGATGTCGAAGAGGGACGCCGTATGACACCTCAAAACATCATGCGGCTTGCGTCAGCCTCAAAACTCGTAACTGCCATTGCCATCATGCGCCTTGTTGAAGACGGGAAACTGACACTTGGATCAAAAGTATTCGGACTTGACGGTATCCTCAATGATACCATATACACAAACGCCATAAAGGATCGACGCCTCTTCGACATTACTGTAGACCACCTACTACAACACAAAGGAGGCTTCGGATTGGGAGCAGGCGACCCAATGTTCAATACAAAAGATATCATTGCAGCCAGACATCTTCCCGGGCCTCCCACCAACGAGGAACTGACAGAGATAGTACTCGGCCGCAAAATAGCCTTTACACCCGGCCAGGGATTCCGATATTCAAATTTCGGATACATGCTTTTATCCCTGATCATCGAGAGGGTCACAGGGAAAGAGTATTGGGATTACGTGACGGAAGAGGTGCTGCATCCCGCAGGTTGCTATCAATTCCGGCCCGCCACCAACTATTATGCAGACCGTAACGAAAATGAAGTGCATTACTATGGTCCCGACAATGACCCGGTAGAGGAATACAACGGCAGCGGCAGAATGGTAGAACGTGTGTACGGAGGGAGCAACGTCAACGGACTGGTCGGAGCAGGAGGATGGTGCGCGTCAGCTTCCAACCTGGCCCGTCTTGTGGCGGCCACTGACAAATACCCGCATGTAGGCAATATCATCAGCAATGCTTCGATCGACTCCCTGACGGCCTACGCCAAAGACGACAAAGTCTCAAGGGGATGGAGTGAGATAGACGAACACGGCAAATGGAGGCGGACAGGCACACTTTCCTCCACCCATACACTAATAGAGCGATTTCCAAACGGAGAATGCTGGGTGATGATAACCAATTCAGGAGTATGGACAGGCCATAACTTCTCTCGAGACATGACCAAGCTCATCAGCAATCTACGGTCGCGCTACAACAATAGCTTCCCACGCCGCGATCTCTGGGAACTGCCCTAAAAAGATCAAACATAATAGTCAAAGCAACCCGACTAAAACAAATACGGCACCGCGACATTCTGTCTCGGGGCCGTAATTTTATATTATCTGTATTTTACGCTTAATACTTGATGACGGGTTCAAGTTCTTTTGCCTGAGCTATCATCTTCTCAAGTTCTGTAACTGACGGGACACGGTTGCAGAGATTCTTCTCTTCGTTTACCTCGACCATTTTAGGATGCAGATTCGCGGCTACGCGATGGCGGAATTCCTTCACTGTGTCGACACCAGCTGCTTCGAGAAGCTCAGCAAACTGTCCTGCCACACCTTTGATGCGGAAAAGATCAGCATGGTTTGTCCATTTAAGGATAAGCTTAGGGCTGATACCTGTCTCTTCCGCCACTTTCTTGCGGCCCGACGGCGTAGCACACTCTTTAAGAAGATCCTCTGTGGTCTTGATTCCTACTTCCTGTAGTTTTGCGGCATAGGTATCTCCGATGCCTTCGATTTCTGCGATTTTGTATGACATAATTTTTACGTGTTTTTCTTGGCAGGGAGTTCCGCCTTATTCATATAACCCAGACGAAACCTTTTGGTTCGAATCCCATATATGTTTTACAGCATAAAGCCTCATGCTCCACTACAATAAACGCGCTTACCATGTCGTTCTTTACTATATATGCATAGACTCTGGCACATATTCATCTTGCTTATTGCTGCTGCCGCCATGACAGCGGGACTATCCTCATGTAAGGCCGTCAAGCTATCCGATGCAGACGACACCATGGCCCGCGGAGAATACTTCGCAGCCTCAAACATGTACCGGAAAATCTACAACCGACTCACCAAGCCGGAAGAGCGTCCGCTAAGAGGAGAGGTGGCACTTAAGCTCGCGACGTGCTTCCAACGGCTAAACCGTCCGGCCAACGCAACCGCAAGCTATCAGAACGCTCTCCGTTACGGTCAGACCGACTCGACGATCTATCTTCGGCTCGGACAGATGCTCCAGGCATCAGGCAAATATTCGCAGGCTATAACCGAATATGAGAAATATCTTGAGTGGCAACCAGATGATCCAATCGCACGCGCCGGTATCAGAGGGTGCAACATAGCCATATCACAGAAGGAAGCTCCCAAGGGCAGATACATAGTGAAGCAGCCGAAACTCTTTAACTCGCGTCGCTCTGATTTCGCCCCTATGTATTTTGACAAGAACTATGACATCCTGTATTATACCACTACCAACGAAAAGGCGACAGGCGACAACAAGTCTGAAATCACCGGGATGAAGAAGGGTGACATCTGGATGGCTAAGAAAAACGAAAAAGGAGAATGGCAACGGCCGGAGCCAGTAGAAGGGGAACTCAACACGGATGCCGATGAAGGAATCATATCCTTCTCACCGGATGGCCAGACGATGTATCTGACAGTTGCTAAGCGTTCGGAAACATCGAGTACATCAGTTGAAATATATACTTCACGTCGCAGCGAGGCCTCATGGAGCGCGCCTCAGAAATTCGAGATCCTCAACGATACGGTGACGGCTGTAGGACATCCGGCAGTTTCGCCCGACGGAAGATTTCTTTACTTCACTTCCGACATGCCGGGCGGCTACGGAGGTCTCGACATTTGGAGAATTAACCTGCAGGAACGAGGTGGGAGCCTCGAAAACCTCGGTCCACAGATCAACACAGCGGGCAACGAATCGTTTCCTTACGTAAGAAGCGATTCTACTCTTTACTTCTCAAGCGACGGCCATTCAGGCTATGGAGGACTTGACATCTTCAAGGCCCGTCTAAACTCGACGGGCGACCGTTGGAGCATAGACAATATGGGGCAACCAATCAACTCTACCGGAGATGACTTCGGTATCACGTTCGGTCCCGGGGAATCGGGATTTTTCAGTTCTAACCGCGGTGATGCGCGAGGATACGACCACATATATTCCTTCCTGCTGCCAGACCTTAAGATAAGCATAGCGGGATGGGTAGTAGACAAGGATGACGAGCCGGTGCCAAACGCCATAATCCGCATAGTAGGCAATGACGGTTCTAACCAGAAGGAAGTGGCGCGCGACGACGGAAGCTTCAGGTTCAATCTTCAGCGTGGCGTCAAGTATGTCATGATGGCAGGAGCTAAGGGTTATCTTAATCAAAAGGTAGAATTTGAGAGCGATTCCGCGGAGGAAGACGCAGAATACGGCATGGATTTTATCCTCGCCTCGATATCCAAGCCAAGCGTGGTGGAAAATATATTCTATGATTTTGACAAGGCCACGCTACGACCTGAATCAAAGGAAGCTCTCGACGAGCTAGCTGTGATGCTTGAAGACAATCCCAACGTATCAATAGAGATGAGCGCGCATACCGACAGAAAAGGAAGTGAGGAATACAATATAGACCTCTCCGAGCGTAGAGCGAAGAGCGTGGTGGATTATCTTGTAGATAAAGGTATCAAACAATCGCGCCTCACATGGACCGGCTACGGCAAAAGCCGTCCCAAGACAGTCACTAAGCGTATCAATAAAGAATTTCCTCAGTTTGAAGAAGGAACCGAGCTGACACCGGAGTTCATAGAAACCCTTTCGGAAGAGGATCAAGAGGCAGCCGATCAGATCAACCGCCGTACCGAATTCCAGGTTACTGCCATAGATACAGACTTCGAGCTGTTATAGCCACCGACTCGTCAGGCTTTCAGGAGAATGAATCTCAGAAATCCCTGAAAAACGGGAAACGGATTTGCTAATGTCGGATTTTTTTTGTAAATTTGCACAAACTATCGACATATGCAGACAGAGAAGCAAGTTATCGTAGACGGCCTCACATTCGTGCCGTATCTCACCAGAGATGAGATAGCAGTGCAGGTCAAGCGCGTAGCCAGCGAAATAGCCAGGGATTATGAAGGGAAAGCTCCTATTTTCTTATGTGTGCTTACCGGGGCGTTCGTGTTCGCATCCGACCTCATTCGCGAAACCGGGCTTAACGACGCCAAGATTACCTTCATCAGGTATAAGTCGTATGAAGGAACATCCTCTACAGGCACTGTGAAACAGATCATCGGATTGACAGACGACATCGAGGGTCGAGATGTGATCATCATCGAAGACATCGTAGACACCGGATTGACCGCATGCCGCATGATAGAAGACCTCCGGAAGCAGAACCCCGCATCCGTAAAATTCGCTACTCTGCTCTACAAACCGGTGAGCAGCCAGACAGGTTTCACTCCAGACTACGCAGCTTTCACCATTCCACCGAAATTCATAATAGGCTACGGGCTTGACCTTGACGGGAAGGCACGCAACATACCCGACATCTATGTCATAAAAGAAGACTGAGCCTATTCACACACTCTAAATACAACTAAACCGCACATGTTGAATCTGGTATTATTCGGTGCCCCCGGCAGCGGAAAGGGCACCCAGAGCGAAAAAATAATCGATAAATATGGGCTCCACCACATCTCTACAGGTGAGGTGCTACGCAAGCAGATAAAGGAAGGCACAGAGCTCGGGAAGATAGCTGACTCATACATCAGCAAAGGTCATCTTATTCCCGACGACCTTATGATAGACATCCTGCGTCAGGAGCTCAAGGGGCTCCCAAAAGACTGCAAGGGAGTGATCTTCGACGGATTTCCCCGTACCATACCTCAGGCTGTGGAGCTCGAGAATCTACTTGCAGAAACGGGCACGGAACTGACAGGAGTAGTAGGTCTCGAAGTGCCTGAAGAGGAACTCGTAGCCCGTATGCTCAAGCGAGGCAAGGAGACCGGGCGTGCCGACGACAACATTGACACCATCCTCAACCGCCTGAAAGTATACCACAACCAGACAGAGCCCCTCAAGGAGCACTATCAGGGGAAAGGAAACTATATGCAGATCAATGGCCTCGGCAATGTCGACGGAATCTTCAACTCCATCGTAAAAGCCATTGAAGCTAAGTAAGGCAGACCTACAAACAGAAATTCAAATCCAACTAATGGAACAGGAAGAAATACAGCAGCACGAATATGCGGCAGACAACATCCAGGTGCTCGAAGGCCTTGAGGCCGTGCGCAAGCGCCCCGCGATGTATATCGGAGACATCTCCGGCCGCGGCCTTCACCATCTCGTCTACGAGGTGGTGGACAACTCTATAGACGAGGCCCTCGCAGGCTATGCGTCGGACATCAAAGTGACTATCCTTGAAGACAACTCCATACGCGTAGACGATAATGGTCGAGGCATTCCGGTAGACATGCATGAAAAAATGCACAAGCCGGCCCTTGAGGTTGTGCTCACCGTGCTTCATGCAGGCGGCAAGTTCGACAAGGGCTCCTATAAGGTATCTGGCGGTCTGCACGGTGTAGGTGTAAGCTGTGTCAACGCGCTCTCCGACTATCTCCGCGCAGAGATACACAGAGATGGAAAGGTGCATATGCAGGAATACGCATACGGTAAGCCCACATGCGACCTACAGGTGATCGGAGAGACAGACCATACCGGAACCACCATCATCTTCCACCCCGACGCATCCATCTTCACGGAGACTATCTACGACTACGAAACACTAGCCAACCGACTTCGCGACCTCGCCTACCTCAACGCAGGAATCACCCTGACCCTTACAGACGAGCGCTTCCGCGACGAGAACGGCAATCCACGTACCGACCGTTTTCACAGCGAGGAAGGACTTAAGGAGTTCGTGCGCTACATAGATCAGGGAAAAGAACCGCTGATCGAAGACATCATAGACCTCAAGACAGAGCGTAACGGAGTGCCAGTGGAAGTAGCGATGACCTACAACACATCCTTCAACGAGAACATCTATTCATACGTCAACAACATCAACACTATAGAAGGAGGCACTCACCTGACGGGATTTCGCAGAGGTCTCACCTCAACCCTGAAGAAATATGCTGACGACAACAATCTTCTCGATAAGCTTAACAAAGCAAAGATAGAGCTTTCGAAAGAGGACTTCCGGGACGGACTGACCGCTGTGGTATCAGTAAAAGTAGCAGAGCCGCAGTTTGAAGGCCAGACGAAAACAAAGCTCGGCAACAACGACGTGATGGGTGTTGTACAGACAGCTGTGAGCGAGGCTCTCCGAAACTATCTCGAGGAGCATCCCAAGCAGGCACGTGCGATAGTAGACAAGGTAGTACTTGCCGCCACTGCCCGACAGGCTGCCTATAACGCGCGTATGAAAGTGCAGCGCAAGACTCCATTGGGAGGAGCCGGACTTCCCGGAAAGCTGGCTGACTGCAAGAGCCGTGATGCAGCAGAGTGTGAGATATTCCTTGTCGAGGGTGACTCCGCAGGCGGAAGCGCCAAGCAAGGGCGCAACCCCAACTATCAGGCCATTCTGCCGCTCCGAGGCAAGATCCTTAATGTGGAAAAGGCAATGGAGCATAAGGTGTTCGAGTCGGAGGAGATCGTCAACATGTTTAAGGCTCTCGGCGTTACTATCGGTACAGAGGAAGACTCAAAGGAACCCAACGTATCCAAGCTGCGTTATCACAAGATCATCATCATGACCGATGCCGACGTCGACGGAGCTCATATCGCAACTCTGCTTATGACCTTCTTCTTCCGTCGCATACGACCGATCATAGACAACGGATATCTCTACATAGCAACCCCACCGCTATATAAATGCACGCTTAAAGGTAAGAAAAACGTATTTGAATACGCATGGACCGATCAACAGGTGCAGTCATTCGTAGACAGATACTGCGGAGGCGACCGGAACAAGTTCGTGCTGCAGCGCTATAAAGGTCTTGGTGAGATGAATCCCGAGCAGCTTTGGGAAACAACAATGGATCCTGAAAACCGTATGCTGAAGCGAGTGACACTTACAGACGCCGCAAGCGCCGACCATACTTTCGCAGTGCTGATGGGCGAGGAAGTGGCTCCACGACGTGAATTTATCGAAGAGCATGCCACTTACGCCAACATCGACACCTAAAAACATCTCGATATATCTCACGATATAAATACTACATAATCAAGACGGCGTCATACATCACAAGGAACGCCGTCTTATTTTTTATTAACATCGTAATTGCCTATAAGGGGTATCGCACAACATTTTTTAAGAAAAAGGAAGCGGTCTAAATTTGCGTAACTCACTTTTTTTTACTAATTTTGCATCCAGAATGAGGAAGGGTCCTTTTTAGAGGCTAAAAAAGCCGATAAAGCGGACTCATCTTTTTTAACACCTTGAGATAAACAACAATATTACAATCAACCACACGGACTCTATGTCCGGAATACTTAACAGACCATGGCTACTTACCTCACAAAAGAAGGTTATGACAAGAAGATGGCTGAGCTTGCCGAACTTGAGGCACAGCGTCCGGCCAT
>JAIECF010000159.1 GCA_029068655.1 Muribaculaceae bacterium
TTTTTTAGCTTCATATTCCTTAAGGTATTCAGGCCCGCTATAAGCAACATCAATGAAGTCCTCCTCTCTAAAGGCCTTTTCTGCGAGGGCTGTCATGTCAGAAGCCCTTGGATTTACGCCTTCGATCCAATACCGGCCCTCTCCTTTTAATAATTCTTTTGATTTTCCGGAGCCGTCACCCATAAAGTAAATCGACCGATCTTTTGGAAGTTCGGAATAACATTCTTCCGTAAGTATCAGTGGTTGAGGATCCATCAGGGCATCAAGGCGGAAATCATAGGCAGCAGTATAGACCTCCATCCTTCGTGCGTCAATCATAGGAACGAGTATCTCATCTCCCTGCCATTCGATATTTCTGAACATAGCCTTTACAGCGATCAGTTTCAAAGTCGACACCCCTATCAGTGGGACATTAAGGGAAAAACAGAGTCCTTTCGCCATTGACAGACCAATACGAAGTCCTGTATAACTTCCAGGTCCCATGCTTACCGCAACTGCATCGATCTTCCATTCGCGTCGGCGCGCTTCCTTGACGCACTCCTCCACAAATGGTCCAATTGCACGGGCATGGTTCATCTCCTCTTTCTCCTCACGTGTGAATTCCGCAAGTCCTTCATGGATCAGCGCCACACTGCAGTATTTTCCGGAAGTCTCTATAGCGAGTATTGTACTCATGTTGGTAATGGTGAAGTTTTAATAGTGAAGTTATTTGGTAGAAGGATTATTTTGATTCTGGAGAGAAAGTTCCTGTCTGATACTCTTAGCGCAGCGCATTCCGTCTATAGCCGCAGATACTATTCCGCCGGCATATCCTGCGCCCTCTCCTGCCGGATAAAGCCCCTTTACCTCCGTATGGCAAAGAGTTTCCTTATCTCTTGGAATCCTGATGGGGCTCGAAGTGCGCGACTCTAAACCAATCAGGATAGCATCATTAGTTAGAAAGCCCTTTGCCTTGCGTCCGAACTCCACAAATCCCTTTTGAAGACGTGAGGATATAAACGGAGGGAGCAGTTGATCCATTCGGGCTTCATGAAGTCCAGGAATGTAGCTTGAAGGTGGAAGATTCTTTGAATTTCTTCCTTCTACAAAGTCCTTCATTCGTTGTGCCGGAGCTACTATACTTTTACCGGAAGATTCATACATCTTTCTTTCAAGATCTTCTACAAGATCGAGCATCTCTAATTCACCCTTTTCTGCATATTCCGGAAAGTCTCCGGGACGAAGCTCTACGACCATACCTGAATTAGCCCATATGCTGCTACGGGATGACGCCGACATGCCGTTGACAACAAGTTCCTCTGATCCGCTACCGGCCGGCACTACAACACCTCCGGGACACATGCAGAAACTGTATACGCCTCTTCCATCTACTTGAGTCACGAAATTATACTCGGCGGCAGGAAGCCATCGACCTCTTCCACCCGGATTGTGATACTGAATTCTGTCTATCGTCTGTTGAGGATGCTCAAGACGCACTCCTACGGCAACACCCTTAGCTTCCATCCTCACTCCATCGCGTGCGAGATTACGGTATACATCTCTCGCGGAATGCCCAGTAGCGAGTATTACGGCATTTCCTGTCACCTTGGTTCCATCTCCAGTGATGACACCCTTCACCTCATTGTTGTGAATAAGCAGGCGATCAGCCTTTGTCTGAAACCTGACCTCTCCTCCGCAGTCTATGATGGTGTTTCGTATGTTCTTCATAATGGCAGGCAAGCGGTCGCTTCCTATATGGGGATGAGAGTCTACAAGAATATTTTCATTTGCTCCATGCTGAACAAGCAGAGAAAGAACTTCTGTTGGGTTACCGCGTTTTTTGCTCCTTGTATATAATTTCCCGTCTGAAAAAGTTCCGGCCCCTCCCTCTCCGAAGCAGTAGTTTGACTCCGGATCAATCTTTTTGTCACGATTAAGGGCGGCTATATCAAGTCTACGCGAATCTACATCTTTCCCTCTCTCAAGAACTATTGGCCTTATTCCCAGACGTATGCATTCAAGAGCGGCGAAAAGGCCGGCCGGTCCTGCCCCAATTATTACAACAGTCTCTTTCGAGGTCGATACATTAGGAAAAGACACGGGCACAAAGCCGGAAGGCACAATATGGTCCTCTCCTGATGCCACTCTCACCGTTAGATTGATGATTATGTCTCGTTTGCGCGCATCGATCGACCGACGCACCACCTTCCAGTCATTGACCTTGCAACCGGCTGTTCCGAACACTTTCGGTGCAAGCAGTTCGGGAGTAGCAGCTATATCTGGAGATACACGAAGAGATATGTCCTTTATCATTTTCTGTAAATAGGTTCTGTCACTAAAACTAAACAGCAACAAAATCGTCGTCTGAATGTTTTCACTACAAAGTTAATAAATATTTTTGGCACTTCATAAAAATTCAGTAATTTTGTAAAATATGAAAGCAAATAACGACATAGCATGCTTGTTTGATCTCGACGGAGTTCTGGTCGACAGCGAACGGATATACACCAAGATTTGGGAAGCAATAGAGAAACAGTGGCCTACAGGAATAGCAAACTTTGCATATAAGATCAAAGGGACGACGCTTGAAGACATACTTGAGAGATACTTTCCGGAGGATGTCAGGGAAGAAGTCACCAAAGAGCTCATTAGGCTTGAAGGAATGATGATTTATGGTGCTCTCCCCGGGGCTTTAGAGTTTCTTGATGCATTGAGAGTTAAGAATATTCCTATTGCATTGGTGACAAGCAGCAATGGACTCAAAATGGATCATCTATGGCATGACATGCCGGGTTTTAAGGAAAAATTTGATGTCATAATAACAGGTGATGAAGTGAAATGCTCCAAGCCTGATCCTGAAGGATATCTTGCTGCCGCGGCTGCTTTAGGTATAGATCCGAAGAGGTGTGCTGTATTTGAAGACTCTCTCCAAGGCGTGAAAGCAGGTAAGGCTGCTGGAGCATTCGTGATAGGAGTCGCAGGAACTCTAAAGGCTTCCGATATTCAACCTTACAGCGACATTGTAGTCAATGCCGTAGCGGATATATATCCCGACAGACTCGAGGAAGTATTAAAGACGAGAGGATAAGGCTATGAATAATTTCGAACCTCTCGCGGAACGTCTGCGTCCGAATACTCTTGACGACTACATAGGCCAGAAGCATCTGGTAGGAGAAGGGGGTATCATTCGTAATATGATCGAGTCAGGCAAAATCAATTCGTTCATCTTGTGGGGTCCTCCGGGTGTCGGTAAGACTACGCTCGCTCGTATTATAGCCAATACAATTGAGGCACCTTTCTTTACTCTTAGCGCGGTGACATCAGGTGTAAAGGATGTAAGAGATGTCATTGATCGGTGTACACGTGAAGCCTCAAGTGTTTTTGCAAAGGCCCGTCCGATTCTTTTCATTGATGAGATCCATCGTTTTAATAAGGCTCAGCAAGATTCTCTTTTAGGTGCAGTTGAGAAAGGGGTCGTGACCCTGATCGGAGCAACTACTGAGAATCCTTCGTTTGAAGTGATACGTCCTTTACTCAGTCGAGCTCAGGTCTATACTCTCAGGTCGCTTGAGGAGGAGGATCTGCAGATTCTTCTGGATCGTGCTTTGAAGAACGACCGTATCCTTTCTAAAAGAGAAGTAGAGATTAAATCCACCAAGGCTCTTTTCCGCTTTGCAGGTGGAGATGCCCGTAAACTCCTAAACATCCTCGACCTCCTGGAGCAAAGCGTTCCCGAGGGGGCGCCTGTTGTTATAGACGATGAGTTTGTCACAAATAGCCTGCAGGTGAATCCTGCTGCGTATGATCGTAATGGTGAAATGCACTATGACATTATTTCTGCATTCATTAAGTCTGTTCGGGGGAGCGACCCCGATGCCGCGATCTACTGGTTGGCACGTATGGTGGCCGGGGGGGAGGACCCGAAATTTATCGCTCGGCGCCTTGTAATACTTGCAGCTGAAGATATCGGTCTTGCCAATCCTAATGCTCTTCTGCTTGCCAATGCTACATTTGATGCTCTTCAGAAGATAGGTTGGCCAGAAGGACGTATCATACTTGCTGAATGTACTATATATCTCGCCACATCGCCTAAGAGTAACTCGGCATATCTTTCCATCGACAATGCTCTTGAAATGGTCAGACAGACCGGAGACCTTCCGGTGCCGCTTCACCTTAGGAACGCACCTACTTCCTTGATGAAAGAAATGGGATATGGTCATGACTACATGTATGCTCATGACTATAAGAATCATTACGCCGCCCAGCAGTACCTTCCCGACGGATTGGCTGGAGCCCGATTCTGGACTCCTCAGCATAATCCCGCAGAGACAAAACTCAGTGCATATATGAAATCCCTCCGTGATGGAGCTAATGAGAAATAGAGTGGAAGTTGACTCTAATTAGCTTGTCTACCATTCAAGTACGAAAGTGACATTATAACTGGATTCAGGACGTTCTGCAAGACGCAGCAGATATCCCTGGCTCATCAGTACCTGGCGCGATAACGATAGGCCGATTCCGCTGCCACCCGCCTTAGTAGTAAAAAACGGAATGAAAATCTCACGTGCTACGTCATCTGGTATTGTATGCCCGTCATTGCTGACGAGAAGTGAGGATTTATAATATTTTATGCCTATGGTTTTCGCTCCTGCCTCCTTAGCATTTTTCACTATATTAATGAACACCTGGCGGAGCATATCCACATCTGCGTTCAACTTAAAGTCAGTTGGTATTGAGACATTCCAGCTCAATTCTGTATAAAGCGATATTATACCGCAAATGAAAGCATTAAACTCAATATCTCTCATTACCGGTTCCTGAAGTTGCGTCATCTTACGATAGTTGCTGACGAATACCGCCAATCCTGAGCTTGAGTCATGTATTGCCTGGAGACCTTCTTCATAAGGTGTTGCCTTAATATCAGGATCTGATAGAAAAGCCTGGCTTATACTTTGAATAGGAGCCATTACATTCATGATCTCGTGGGTCAATACTCGTGTAAGACGTTGCCATGACTCCACTTCATTATGGGCTTCAAGTTTTTCGATATCGTGTCCCATTTCATTCAGTGCTTTCTGTAAGGCACGCTCCCCGAATAGTAATCCCTTTACAGGTAATTTAAAAGAGAAATCCCTATGGCGAATAGCGTCGCGCATGAGTCCTGCCCTATCCCTTAGAACACATTGATGACGATAGATAATGGAGACAATGATTATTATCACTGCAGCTATTGCTAATGCTATGATCACGGCTGATATTTTCTGTAAAGTGTCTGACGAGTGATTCCAAGCATTTCGGCGGCCTTGCTCATGTTACCGTGACATTTTTCAACTACTTTTTTTATGTGCTCTCTTTCCATCTCATGAAGCGGCACTACTTCCTTACCATTATCTATGGCATCCTTCAACACTCTGATAAGATTTTCGTTGTCCCACGGTTTTGTGACGAAATCCGCAGCCCCGTTTTTCAATCCCCTGACGGCTAACTTAACATCAGCATATGCTGTGATAAGTACTACCGGTATATCTGGATTACGTCTCTTGATGGAAGATAGCCAAATCAAACCGTCTTGTCCGGAATTGACGCCGTTGGAGAAATTCATGTCAAGAAGAATCACGTCAACTTTCTCCTGACGAAGAGTTATGAGAATATTCTCCGGCTCGGTGAGCGTAAGAATCCGTTCAAACACTTTTCCAAGACAAATCTTCAACGCAGTCAGGATGGCGTGATTGTCATCGACAATCAGTATGGTTCCATAATTCATAATATTTAATCTTAATTCGTATGAAAAATCATAAATCGCCTCTCCGAGGCTACTGAGTTTACTTATTTGCACCCCAGGCTGAAGTCTGGGGTTTCAAGATAATCGTCAGGTCTCCGACCTGAGCCCTGCTTTGATTAGAAATCAGGAAGCGACAAAGTCGCCATTTATTGATTCCAGTGCAAAGGTAATCATTTTCTTTTGAAAAATATAGATTTTGAATGTTTTTAGCTACAGATAGAATAAAAGTGTATGATTTTCATACGATGGAGTGTATGAAAATCATCCAATCTGCCTTTCAAGAAGTATATTTTCATTGCTTAATCAAGAGAAGAAGGTATCTTTGCAGTATTAAAGACAAAGCAATGAAGAAAATAATCATCATATTGGTTTTGATATTTGGCTGGGGAAACATGTCTGCCGCAGAAACCGACACATTGAGTTTGACACTTGATGGAGCCATCAGACTTGCGCATCAGAACTCCCCCTCGGCGCAGAGTGCGCGCAATACTTTTCTATCTGCATATTGGAACTATAGATACTATCGTGCAAACTATCTTCCATCTGTAACTCTGACTTCCTCTCCCTATGTAAACAAAGAGATGAACAAGATCACTCAGTCTGACGGTACCGCTATGTTCATCCGTCAGGATCAGTTCGGCGCAGATCTTACGCTAAAAATAAATCAGAATATCAGTCTGACCGGAGGAAGTTTCTTCCTAAAAAGCTCGCTAAACAGACTTGATGAGTTTCAGCACGGGACGACTGCCTATAGCAGCCAACCCCTTGTAATAGGTTATCAACAGAGTCTTTTCGGCTATAATTCTTTAAAATGGGATCGTAAAATCGAGCCTATCCGCTTTCGTGAGGCGAAGAAGCAATATGCCGAGACTCTCGAGCTTATCTCTGCAACTGCCTGCAATCAATTCTTTACCCTTGCCTCCGCCCAGAATGAGCTTGAGATGGCACGTCAGAACTTCGCGTCGGCTGATACGCTCTACATAATGGCGAAAGGGCGCTATGAGATAGGCACCATAACTGAGAACGAGATGCTTCAGCTTGAGATCAATCGGCTTAATGAAGAGACAAACGTTATGGATGCTGAAATAAACCTCCGTGAGGCGCAGCAGAGCATTCGTTCATTTCTCGGATTGGATGATTATCTTGAGATAGGCCTGACAGTACCGGACAGTGTCCCTGATTTCGAAGTTCCCCTACACAATGCCATGGCTCTAGCCCTAAGCAACAGTCCCGACCCTGAATACTACAACCGTATAGTGAGGCAGTGTGAAAGCAATCTCGCATACGCGAATGCTAACGCTCGGATGAAAGCGGATCTCTACGTGCAGTTCGGTCTTTCGCAGACCGGAAAGGATATAGGGCAATCGCTCAGTCATCTGCTGCATCAGGAATATGCAAGCATTACGCTTTCTGTTCCTATTCTTGACTGGGGTCGGGGACGTGGCAAGGTGAAAGAGGCTAAGTCTCAGCTTGCACTTGCTGAGACAACAGCCGATCAGGGAATGAACGACTTCAAGCAGAATGTAGAGAAACTTGTAATGCAGTTCAACATGCAGGCACGCAAAGTCAGCATCGCCTCTCTGACTTCCCGCCGATCTACACAGAGGCATTCCGTAGCGATGAAACTTTTCGTAATGGGTCGTATAGGAATCCTTGACCTCATGAACGCAGTCAACGAAAAGAATGTAGCGAAGCGGAGCTTCATCGCCGCCATGCGCACCTACTGGAGCCTATATTATACTCTCCGCAGCATGACCGCATATGATTTCGAACATAATACAGAAATTACGAATGAAGAATTATTATTGAGTAAATAAGATAAATTGGAAATAAACATGATTTATCATGATACATCATGATACATCATGGTAGATTATGATACATCTTGATTTAAGACAACTAAAAGAATTAAAATATGGATATTCAACTCAAAAAGAAACCATGGTATATTCGCTATATATCATATATCATCGCGGGGACCGCTTTTTTTGCACTGGCAGTCTATGTCTGCATACTTGCCTTCGGACCAAGAAGACTCAAGATCGATCCGGAAGAATACAGAATTGCTGATGCTCAGGAGACTCCCTTCATGGAATACTTAGATGTAGAGGGAATCGTACAGCCGATACAGACTATACAGGTCAACGCTCTTGAAAGTGGTTTCGTTGAGCGCATTGTAGCAGAGGAAGGAAGTATGCTTGAAGCGGGAGACACCATTCTCATTCTTACCAATATTGACTTACTCCGTGCTATCGAGGACGAACAATCTGAGTGGGAGAACCAACAGCGGAACTATCATGAGCAGGAGATAGAGATGGAACAGCGATCTATCACCCTACGTCAGCAGGCGCTTGATGCAGAGCATCAGATATCTTCATTGGAAAAGTCAATGCAACAGAGCCGTGAAGAGTTCCGTATGGGAATCAAGAGCAAGGCGGAGCTGGAGGTTGCGGAAGAAGACTATGAGTATCAGCACAAGCGGGCACAGCTGCAGATGCAAAGCCTGAGGCATGACTCCGTAGCCACACATCTTAAACGCGAGATGGTACGCGCAAACAGAGATGCTTCAACCCGAAAACTCACACGCACTGCCGACAGGACAGGCAACCTTATAGTCCGTGCTCCGCTCGCCGGTCAGTTAAGCTTCCTCAATGTCGCGTTGGGTCAGCAGGTTGGAGCCGGAAGTGGAATCGGCGAGATAAAGGTGATGAGCGAATACAAGATGCGTGTATCGCTTCCGGAATATTATATAGACCGCATAGTGTCAGGACTTCCTGCCAACATTCAGTATCAGGATAACAAGTATCCGTTGCGTATCAGCAAGGTTGTGCCGGAAGTTAAGGACCGCAATTTCACCTGCGACCTTCTTTTCACTTCCGACAAACCATCAAACATTCGACTCGGGAAAAGCTACAGGGTGCAGATAGAACTCGCATCTCCGGAGACGGCGCTTGTGATTCCAAGAGGTGATTTCTATCAGGTTACATCCGGACACTGGATATATCGGCTGTCACCGGATGGAAAGACTGCACGAAAGACGGAGATAGAGATCGGACGCCAGAATCCACAGCAATATGAGATAATCTCGGGTTTGCAACCGGGAGACAGAGTGCTTCTGAGCGGTTATGACAAGTTTGGTGAGGTTGAGGAACTTGTTATAAAATAAAGATTAAATAGTAAAGATTAAAGATAAAATAAGTGGGCTGAAAATGAGTATGATAATACATAATGTGAAGGTGGCGGTTCGGAATCTGATGAAGTATAAATTTCAGACTTTCATCAGCGTGCTGAGTATAGCCATAGGGATTGTGACGCTTGCGTTCACCCACTCAATGCTATTGCTTTGTGAGCAGCCCCCTATCCATGATGAGCCTTACTATGAACGGGCATATTGGATCCGATTCAAATCGCTGAATGAAGATGAATGGGTACGTGCAAATTCGGAGATAATAAAAGCATTAAAGGCTAACGGAGGACCGAGAAGCGCGGAGAAGACAGCAGTGGCCTGTGGACTGATTTTTGGTATCAAAGCAGAGTTTCATCTCTTGGACTCAACAGTGAGGAAAGGGAATGTGACAGGAAGACTGATTGATCCGGAATATCCGTCATATTTAGGATTGCGTTCCGCCATAACGGGCAAGAAGATAAGGACTCTAAAAGCCGGGGAGGCGATAGTGAGCGATGAATTTGCTAAAAAGGTGCTCCACTCAGACAATCCTATCGGCACCGTCCAGACCTTGACTTCTGACCAACAGCCGATCCCGGTGACTATCGTAGATGTCTTCAAGTCTTTACCAATCAGAGACTGGACTTTAAAAAACGATGAAATATGCATCAGTACGGAAAACAGCGTCGAGGAACTTTGCTCAAATGAACACTTTCAAATCGGGGGAATATATACAGTTCTAAAGAAAGATAAAAACAGAGAGCAGCTTTTGGAAGAGATCAACCAAAGAATGAAGCCGTTGAATATAACCGCAGAGCTGTCAAATATCTCAGAAATGGAGGATTCAGATATCTTCAATATCATCAGACCTGTCAGCTATATAATAGGATGTCTGATTCTTGTTGCGGCTATAATAGGATTCCTTAGGATGCAGATTCAGCTGATTTGGATCCGCAGACGTGAAATGTCATTGCGTATAGTTAATGGAGCCAGAAAAAGGACTCTTTTAGTACTTTTGATTGTAGAGAATGCCATTACTCTCTCAATTGCGGTTGGAATCGCAGTTATATTGGGAATTCTTCTGCAGGATTTCCTTAACACAAGGCTTATGACATTTATGGATCAGACAGGGGTCATCATCAGTGATCTCTGGCCTTACAGCCTGACAATCGGAGTCTGTCTGTTTGCGATATGCTGCATCACCTCCGGCATGATGCTGTATAAAATATCCGGCTCGAAACATGGCCTTGCCGCGAATATGCGCAGGAGCCGCAACCATCTCTTTCGCAACGCCATGCTTGGCATACAGATGCTGATATGTTTTGTCTTCGTATGCACATCATTGGTATGCATTAACTTTTTGAACAAGGAGCTGAAACCAATGATTCCTGAAAACGATAACATTCTGAAGGAATGTCTTTATGTCAAATCATCTTTTGTCGGAAATTGGGAAAGGCTGCATGATGAACTCAGGAAATTGCCGGATCTGGACAGAATAGAGATGAATTATCAGGACCACTACCCTGTCATTGAAATGCTGGATGCAAAGGAAAAACTGGATATCAGTCCGTATAGTAAGATCTACTGCATCAAAGATACCGCGATGCTTTCGTTTCTTGGAATAACCGTAGACTGGAAAATGAAAGAAATTGACCGCAGGGAATGTCTTCTGATACAGGACTCTTTGTACCGTAAACTGTCAGATGCAGAAATACTTAATAATAATGCATTGACGATAGAGGGAATAGACAAAGGATTTGATATCACGCTTCCGGTCGCAGGGACATTCGGAAAGATACCTTATGAGGGTCAGGGAAATTTAATAGTAGCCATAAGCAAGAGATGGGAAGATAGCCAATCCGGATGGATGCTCATTCCTAAGAAGGGTAAAGGGAAATCACTTACAAGAAGAGTGAACGAGACTGTTGAGAGACTCGAACCGGAGGTGATCAACAGGATGGTTTTCAACTATAGGGATGTCAATTTCGCCGCAGGATATGATGAAACCTTAATAGCAGGATGCTGGATATTGGGAATCGTGAGTGTCATAATCTGCATTATGGGTATTTTCAGCACCATTACCCTTGATACCAGGACACGGAGAAAGGAAATGGCCATTAGAAAAGTAAATGGAGCTAAAAGCAGGGACATATATCTTATGATTGGCAAACTATATGTATGTCTGGTTGGTCTGTGTCTTCTTATAGCCCTGCCGTTGGGAGTATTGATAAATGGTAAAATAGAGTCAGCTTTCATTGAGAGCCATCCCGGAGCATCGCTCTCTCCCATCGCTCCTATACTTTCCGGATGCCTTACAGTGATCTTTCTCATCTTTGCAATCGTCGGATGGCAGATACACTGCATGATGCAGACGGATCCGGCTAAGATTATTGCGAAAGAGTGATTGTGGGAATACATAATGCATAATGCACAATTGTTTGACGACAATGAAATAAAAAAGGCTTTGATTAAATCTTTTTGGGAATTGCTGCGTCTATTAAGTAGCTAAGGGGAATTAATGATATGATAGATGCGAGATAATTTTGAGGCAGATTGGCAGCGGAGTAAGGGAGCTTAGCGAGCTAAGCGACTGAGCGACAAGGCCGAGATGGTCAAAAATAGCCGCATGACCCTTATCAGATTACTTGGCAATATATGTCGTTTAATTTTTCTTAGCTACTTAATATATAGGCATGCAATATGCAATAAAATAACAATTTAAAAGATTCAGGACGATAACATGAGTTTTAAAGCAATTTCTATGCTGATCGGAGCTTCGATGCTTTTTGTGCCGATGCAGCTTCCAGGGCAGTCGCCGCAGGAAAAAGATATATTTAATGTATCTAAAATAGCCGGGGAATTGCCCAATCATAAGATAACGTGTGAAATTACAGGAACGGTCATTGACCGACCAGAAACAACATCGGCTTTGATAGTAGAGGCCAGTAAGGATTTCAGGATACATCCAAGTATAAAAGTTCCGGTAGTGGATGGAAAATTCTCGTATACGCTTCATGATACTATTCCTATGGCATATAATGTGATCTTTGATGATGAGCTGAAGCGTGGCACATGGAGAATAAGGAATTTCTTTTCGGGTAACGGAAACGTAAATCTTTTCTATCATAACATGGAGAAAGCCGATGATGACAGAGTTATATCTGATATTCGCGACAATACACTTGCTGAGAAATTCACGAAGATGAAAAATAATGAATTTCAAGAGGAACAAAACAGACTATATGCTCTGATACATACTTTATACGAGAATAAAACCGTTTATCCCAAGGATATTCAGGATCTTTATGATAAGTTGGAAAGTCTTCCTCAAGGTCATGAAAGAGATTCGATAATGGATCTTGTCGGCAGACGATTTAAAGAAGCCCGTGAAAACTCATATGCCCACTCAAAATTTTATTCTAAAGAATATTTAGAATATGAGAAAGAGCTGACGGACATCTATTTCAAAAGTGATCTTATGAAACGCAACTTTATATCAGAGAATCCTTCGCTTTATGGTCTTTATTCTATTAAACAGGCTCTTATGTATGGAGGTGAGATAAATGACGGAATTGATATACCCGCTTATGAAGATATTTTTGAGACTATCTATAAGGCACGATTCCCCGGACATCCCTATACCGAGGAGATATCAGGATTGATCGAGGCAAGGAATGTTAAGGCAGGAAACAAATACCCTGATTTCAAGGTCACGAGAGAGGATGGTTCAACAGAGCAGATATCTTCACTGATCAAAGGAAATGTCGCCGTGATAGATCTTTGGGCCTCATGGTGTGGACCTTGCCGAAGGCATTCGATAGAACTAATTCCGCTATATGAAAAGTATAAGGACAAGGGATTCAAGGTAATCGCTGTCGCAAGGGAAAGCGGCAACTGCATTGCTATGAATAACGCTATGGAAAAGGACGGTTATCCGTGGGAAAGCTTCGTTGACCTGAATGATCGTGACAATGTTTGGAGGATCAATAGAGCAGGAAATGGCGGCGGAAAGATCATCCTTGTCAACTCCGACGGCGTGATCGTAGGTACAGATATGCCAATCAAGGAGATTGAGGAATTTCTTGAGAAGACCTATGGTTCAATGATTAACGATAAACGATAAACGATTAATGATTAATAATCAAGATATTTTTGTTAATCATGCGGATTGGATGAAAATCATACACTCTACTGTATGATTTTCATCCAATCGGCATTTAAGAGGGCTGAAAAGCTTTGAGAATCCATCATATGGGAGTATCTTTGCAGTGTAAAACAAGGATAACTAAAGGAATACTATATGAACATGATTCTACACAACCTCAAGGTAGCCGTCAGGAACCTGATGAAGTATAAGCTTCAGACCGCCATAAGTGTGCTGAGCATAGCTGTCGGCATCGTAACGCTCTCTTTCACACATTCTTTGATCACGAGAATCCGGCTTCCGTTTATATGCAATGAAACATATTTCGACAGAGCGTATCGGATGGAGTTCAATTCCATAGAAGACGGTCGAAGAATTCCAATCAATAATGAGATAATCCGAGCCGTCAAGAAGGATGGAGGACCGAGATGTGTAGATAAGATTGCCGTTCCAAACGGAAGCCCTGTAGCCGTAAAAGCGGACTTTCATTTGTCGGATTCTACTATACGCAAAGGATATGTAGATGGAACTATTATTGATCCGGCTTATGCGGACTATGCTGGCCTTCGTTCCTCTATCACCGGAAAGAAGATTAGGCAATTGAAAGCCGGGGAAGCCATTATCAGCGAGGATTTCGCAAAACGTATCTTTCAGGATAAAAATCCGATTGGTGCAGTGCAGACAGCTACTAAAAACTCCCAACCTATTCCTGTTACGATAGTGGACGTATATAAATCGCTATCCGTGATGGAATCATTGATGGATAATGATAAACTCTACTATTGCCTTGCTGATGACATATCAGATTGTGATTTTGATGATTCTGATTATTATGCTGTATGGATAGATATAGTGTTAAAGAAAGGCTTTACGAAAGCTCAGTTAGAAAAAGAGATAAATGATCGCATAAAGCCTCTTGGACTGCATGTGGAGTTGGAAAAGGTATCAGAGAGAGCTGATTTACGTATGGTAATTGCCATTCAAGTGATAGGTTATTTCGTAGGTGCTCTCATTCTTTTGGCTGCAATCATTGGATTCCTACGCATAGAAATTCAATTGTTTCTCATAAGGCGTCGGGAATTAGCTCTTCGCATTGTCAATGGCGCGAACCGTCTGCGATTGTTTGGACTGATGTTTACCGAGATATTTGTATCCATCATCCTTGCTGTCATTGTCGCCGTTATCCTCGGATTTCTATTGCAGGATTTCTGCGATATGAAGCTTAACCTGATTATCAATAATATCGGCTTCAATATCCGTGATCTATGGCATTATAGCCTGACAATAGGGGGTGGACTGCTTGCTGTCTGCTGTCTTGTTGCCTGGATAGCATTGTCCCAAATCTACAGTCAAGGAAGTAGACTTGCAGAAAACATGCAAAGGAGTCGCAACCATCTCTTCCGAAATGTAATGTTAGGCATCCAGATCATAATATGCATGGTCTTTATGTGCAGTACATTCATACTTATAAATGGAGGAAACAAGGTTATTAAGGATTTCAATATTCCGGATAATAACAGCCATTTTAAGGAATATCTCTATTTTCAACCAATGTATGGCACGGAAAAGGAAAAGCTGTTAAATGAAATTAAGCGTCTTCCTGACCTTGACAAAATAATACTATGCGGTCAATCCTATACATCCATCAATGAAATCAAAGAGAATTCCGAGGCAATTGAAAAATTAGATAGACACACTTATTTCAATTCTTATTTCACCGATGACCCGGCATTAATCACCGAGCTTGGAATGAATGTAGAATGGATTAACGGAAAGACCGACCGCGACATCTACATGCTTATCAGTGATAAACTATATAGACGATTTCAAGAGTTAGGCATTCTCAGCAACAACGCTCTGACCATCGAGGCATTCCATGATACAGATATCACTTTTCCCATCGAGGGAATTATCAAAAGTATTGCCTACGACTCGGTAAATGAGTCGCTCGTATTTATTCTTCCAAATTGGGAAGAAGCCCAGTTCTGGCAATATCTTCTTGTTCCCCGGCCTGGTAAAGGAGCTTCTCTCGCAAGAAGCGTAGATGAAACAGTAAGGCTATTACAGCCGGAACTAATTAACAAGGTAGTTTCAAATTATCGAGAAAGGATAAGTCCGCTCACGGGATTCATTGAAGCTGTAAAAGGTGGGGGCCTGATCTTAGGATGCGTTAGCCTTCTGATCTGTGTGATGAGCATATTCAGCACGGTAACCCTCGATACCCGTGCAAGAAGAAAAGAAGTAGCGGTGCGAAAAGTCAATGGAGCAAAAAGTGGCAACATTTACAGGATGTTCGGAAGAGTATATGTAATACTGATAACTATCTCTCTGATCATTGCTGTCCCCGTATGCGTACTATTTAACCGTATAGTTGACACTATGGTCAAAGATATAACTCCTGACATAAGTCTCTCCCCTATAGGACCCGTCATGCTCGGGTGTGCCATTGTCGTTATTCTCATATTAATGATTGTCGGATGGCAGATCCATTGGGTATTGCGCGCAGATCCCTCAACGATTATTGCGAAAGAATAATATTAAAAATAAAATATTATGAATTAATATTTTATATATCTATATTGATAAAAATATGACTTGGTAAATCTTTTTATTATTTTTTACGTCTAATAAATATAGACATTTTCTTTTCCATAAAGACATATATTATAAAAACTAAACAATAGAATGAAAAGACTTTCTTTAGCATTGGCGTTATCTGCAGGAATAGCCATCAATGCATCGGCAGAGACAAGGATTGTTGACTATCCCTTCATCAGCTACGCCAACACCAACATTCTTGATGTGGCACGTGTGGAGCTTACCGACACCGCTACCCTCGTCAAGTTTGATGTGAGATTCCGACCGAAATATTGGATTCAGGTCGGTAATGATGTTGTGCTTAAAGCAGACGGCAAGAAATACGCACTCCGTTCTGCAAAGGATATAACTCCCGGAGAAAAATTCTGGATGCCTGAAAGCGGCAAGGCATCTTTCACGATTATCTTCGACCCACTTCCCCTGACTACTGAGAAATTTGATTTCTCAGAGGGTGACGAGGATAATGACTGGCAGTTGGCTGATATATCGCTGACAAAAGATTCTTCATTACCGCGCCAACTCCCCACGGGATTACCTGACGGCATATTAAAGGATTTTACTGATGGACCGTTGCCCATGCCAAGCCTCACTATAGGAGAAACTACTGTCAACGTCCACTACTTGGGTGATCGTCCGGAATTCGCGTCTAAGCTAAGCTTTATAATCGACGAGGCTATCTTCGGAGAGAAAGGTGCCGACATGAAATTCGACGATTCAGGTATTGCAACAGTAAAGTTCACTCAATATGGTCCGGCATCAGTCCAGATAATCGACCGCGATTATTATATTCCCTATGCCAACTTCCACATCATACCTGGAGAAACGATAGACTGCTATATCGACGGAACAATAAGTGGCTTCAAGGCGATGCAGCGGCGAGGCACCGGAGGCATTCCGAGAGAAATGTTTGTCATGCACAACGGAAGTCTGAGCAATTACGACCGTATGCTCTCCCAATCTTTCAATACATATACAGACTGGTTTGAGAAAGGAGATAAAAAACTATATCGACTCGACCATGACAGCTATATGAAAGTATTGAGATCCGGATATCTCACTTCGATTGACTCAATCCAGAACGCCAATATTCCGGAGATGGAGAAGGAGATTCTGAATGTAAATCTCCGCAATCTGATTATGGAAGCCGTAGCGCGACACAAAGAAAGGATGAAATATCAGTATCTGATTTCTACCGAAAGATGGGATGAGGAATTCTCATACGATTCGATTCCTGCTACCTTGACAGAAGATGACTTCAGAGAGGTCACAACATGGTTTGATGTGTCTAATCCACATCTTCTTCTTGCCGGAAGTGACAACGGTCTTTCTATGGCTGACTGGAATGCATATGGAGCGAAGGGCGACCTGTCAAAATCCCTTTACCGACTCACCCAACTTCAGGAAAAGGCAAACAATGCCATACTTACCAAGGAAGATGTGGATGGGATGAGATCTTTGTCCAATCCATTCTTCGCGCAGGTGGCAGACTCTCTTTATGCTGAAATGAATCTAAAGATAGCTGCGTTGGATGCATCCGTAAAACCCGAGCAAGTGCCGGATGTGTCAGTAGATGAGATATTTGATGCAATAGTTGCTCCCCACAAAGGCAAAGTCGTTGTTGTGGATCTATGGAACACTTGGTGCGGACCATGTCGTAGAGCGATTAAGGAGAATGAACCTTTGAAAGAAAGAGAATTGGCCGACGACGATATTGTCTGGATCTACATTGCTGACGAGTCTTCTGACCATTTCCAGTATTTGGAGATGATTCCAAAGATCAAGGGCGTGCACTACAAGTTAAATCGCGAACAAATTGAGAAAATCAGGGAACGATTCAAAGTTGACGGTATCCCCTACTATATTTTAATAGACAGGGAAGGAAATGCTAAAGGTCGTCCTGACCTTCGCGACCATTCTACATATGTGAAGGAAATTAAAGGCTTGCTTTAAAAGACAGATTTTTACATTAAAATGCCCCGGGAGAGATTCTTTCGGGGCGTATCGCTTTTTTAGAACAAGCTGGCTAAAACAATCGGGAAATGCATGTTTTTTCCATTTCTGCGATTGGATTTATAAGACATGTTTTGCCACGGCTATATGATATAAGAATCCTTGATAATGAAATTTTTCAAACAAACATTATGTTATTGTTGTTTTTGTAATACTTTTATATTAACTTTGCAATATAAAAATAATATGGATATGGACATAGCATTAAAGAAGAATCAGAGCTTCCGCCTTTCTGTAGACCTTATAAATAAACTAAAACAACTTGCAAAGCGTCAGAACAGAAGTCTTAACAACTATGTTGAGACATTACTTCTTGATGCCGCTTACCATGAACCAAATACCACTACTCTTGCTGCTATGAGAGAGGCAGAGAGTGACATTATGGACACAGTGTCTCCTCTTGACATGTCATCCATTGAGGCAATGGAAAAATCCATGGGGTTATGAAAAAACTTAAACCAACGTCTCAATACAAGAAGGACTATAAACGGTATCGAAATAATCCCGAAAAAGTAAAAAAACTATTTGACATACTTGAATTACTTCGGCTGGAGAAAAGTATTCCGGAAGAAAACAGACCACATCCATTGACCGGCAATTACAGAGGTCATATGGAATGCCATATTGAAGGAGATTTCCTATTGATATGGATGGATCCCAACAGTGATACCATCAGCTTAGTCCGTCTTGGTTCCCACTCGGAATTATTTGGATGACAATTATGCTTAGAAAATTCATAGGAACTGCCCTGTCACTCATTTCTATTGGATGAAAATCATACAGAAGAGTGTATGATTTTCATCCAATCTGCATTTTGAAGCTTGAAAAACTTTGTGGTTCTATTATATAGGAGTACCTTTGCAGGGAAAAAAAAGATAACTCTATATGAAAAT
>JAIECF010000016.1 GCA_029068655.1 Muribaculaceae bacterium
CAGTGACATCGCAGAGGTAGCCTTTCGCGTCGATTCCGGCTTCCTTATAGTTGGCGATTCCCAGATCCATCGACTTCTGGGTGTTGCAGTTGTAGACGATTTTCGCGCCGGCCTCGTGAAGGGCTTTTGCGATGGCGAAGCCGATGCCGTAGACGCCACCGGTCACGAGGGCTACCTTGCCCTCAAGTGAGAAATTTACCATTGTCGTAAATATTTAGGTTTAGTTTCGAAAAGTTTCCGTTGTTGTCAGCGTTGGCATCGTTGACATCGTTTTCGTCGTAGTCATTGATGCATATATCGTGCCGATATGCAAAGTTAATGAAAAATTCGGAAAACAAGGTATGTTTTGTAAGTTTTTTTTCTTGGAGATTTGCGGATTTTTGCTTATCTTTGTGAAGTAAACACAAACAGACGAATTTATGGGACTTTGGAGTTTCTGGCTTATACTCGGCGTGGGCTTCTTGGCAGCAGAGCTGCTGACTATGTCTACTACCTGTCTCTATGTCGGAACCGGGGCACTGGCAGCTATGGTATGCGCGTTGCTCGGGGGAGAATGGGTCGCGACAACTGTCACCTTCGTGGCATTTACCGCCCTGCTGTATGCCACCACCTACCGCTGGCGCAACCGCCTTGTCAAGGCGCTTCATAAAGGATCCGAGCATACGGCTACAGGAATGGATGCGCTGATAGGACGCACCGGGACCGTGATCAAATCTGCTGACTGCCTGAGGATGCGAATCGACGGCGATGTCTGGCAAGTGATACCAGCGAGGCACGGAGCGTCACTTACCCCCGGAGAGGAAGTAAGGGTAGTCGGCTATGACTCGATAATCCTCAAGGTGGAAGCTGTTTAGTCTTTAGACTTAAGTCTTCATATTGCGGACAAGCCGCTCAGAACCAGGACACACCCGGAAAGCTAATAAACACCTAAACATCATAAACCTTTTAAACTATCTAAACCTTCTAAACCATCCAGACCCTTTAAACCATTTAAACTCAACAATATGACAACCATCATCGTAGCAGGCGTGATCCTTATACTCGTTGTGCTCATCATCATGGCGGGCGTTAAGGTAGTGCCACAGTCCGAGACCAAAGTAGTGGAGCGTCTCGGCAAATTCCATTCAGTGCTCCAGCCGGGCCTTAACTTCATCATTCCGTTCATCGACAAGCCGAAGGTGATATATACTCGTCGTGTAGAAACCGCAGGTGCATTCGGACGCACCGGTGTGCGAGTCTCGACCACAACGGTGATCGACCTGCGCGAACAGGTGTATGACTTTCCTTCACAGCAGGTGATCACACGCGACAACGTGACGACAGAGATCAACGCACTGCTTTATTTCCAGATTGTCGATCCTAAGAAATCGGTATATGAAATCGACAACCTGCCGAACGCTATAGAGAAACTTACACAGACTTCGTTGAGAAACGTGATCGGCGAGCTCGAGCTTGACGAGACACTGACCTCACGCGACACCATTAACGCCAAACTGCAATCGATCCTTGACGACGCAACCAACAAATGGGGAGTCAAAGTGAACCGTGTGGAACTACAGGACATAACACCGCCCGAAAGTGTACGCGTGGCTATGGAAAAGCAGATGCAGGCAGAGCGTAACCGACGTGCGGAAATCCTAAACGCCGAGGGAGAGAAGCAATCGCTTATACTTCGCTCCGAAGGCCAGAAGATGTCGCAGATCAACAAAGCGGAAGCTGAAAAGCAGGCGGCCATACTCAAAGCCGAAGGTGAAGCGAGAGCTCAGGTGCTACGCGCGCAGGCTGAGGCTGACGCCATCCGCAATGTAGCCGATGCTGTGGCTCAGTCACAGACCGACCCGGCTGCATATATGTTAGCCCAGAAATATATCGAAACCCTCAAAAGCATGACAGACGGACAGGACAACAAGACTGTCTACATCCCATACGAGGCTACTTCAGTGCTCTCGTCGCTCGGATCGATCAAACAGCTCTTCTCCAAAGAATAAATATAATTCGAGATTAATCACCCAAACCCTATTTTAATCTGGGGGCTATCCGGTCGGGATTTTTGGCGAGGAAGTCTTTCCAGGATTTAGGGCCCTTGGCTATCTCCGGTTTTGCTGACTCATACATATGACAGAGCGCCACGGCAAGCGCGTCGGTGGCGTCAAGAGCATCGGGCATCTTCTCTTCAGGAATGGAGAGAAGATGCTTAAGCATATTGGCCACCTGTTCTTTCGATGCCTGACCATTGCCGGTGACGGCCTTCTTAACATTGAGAGGAGGATACTCCGTGATCGGTATGTCGCGTGCGAGAGCTGCTGCCATAGCCACACCCTGAGCGCGTCCAAGTTTGAGCATTGACTGCACGTTCTTACCGAAGAAAGGAGCCTCGATGGCGAGTTCGTCGGGCAGATACTGCTGCACCAGCCCGCTGACCCGCTCATATATGCGCCCGAGACGCATGTAATGTGTCTCGAAACGACTCAGTTGGATTATTCCCATGACGATCACGTCAGGTTTCTTTCCCCTGATGCCGAGCACACCGTAACCCATCACGTTCGTGCCAGGGTCGATGCCCATTATTATACGGTCATAGTCCTTTAAATCCATAATTCACGCATAATTGGAGATCAGAGCTCCTTAAGGATGGTGGCGAAGAAGAGAGGGTTGGGACCATGCCAGGAGGCATAGGAATCCATGAATGAAGGGAATTTATTCTCATTCCATTCGCGGCAGTCGGAGATTGAATCGAAATGCATCTGGACGGAGAAGTTCTTTTCATCCTGCTTCGCAAAATCCTTGTCGCCGGGGATGGCGGCAACGGTAATCACCTTATAGTCTTTTAGCTTAGGGGAAGCAGCGGCAAGTCGGGCCTCACCCTTGGCCCATTCAATAAAGGAGTCTTTCTTTTTAGAGGGGATGACGTATGTAATATTGAATATATACATGTTTAATTAAGAATTTAGAATTGAGAATTGCTTTAGCTTGGGCAGAGCCAATTGAGAATAATCTGAGAGAGTTCTAATTGACCATTAATCATTGATAATTGAAAAAAGGCGAGGCGGCAAATGCCGTCGCGCCTTTGGGGGAGCCTCTTGTCGGATTCGAACCAACGACCCCGAGATTACAAATCACGTGCTCTGGCCAACTGAGCTAAAGAGGCAGGTGGATGAACTTACTTCATCGCACCGCTCAACCCGCTACCCTTGCTTCGGTCAAGATCTGGGGGATTCACGGGGAGCTGGTCGTGGAGGGCTCATCCGTGTGCAAAATTACTGCTTTTTTCGGAATTCGCCAAATATTTTTCCTTAAAAATTCATAATTCGTAATTCATAACGCACAATTGAAAGGATTGACATAAATAAACTATGCATTATGAATTATGCATTATGCATTGATTCAGTGCTTTTTGGAGCGTGATCGCGTCTTGGCCTTAGGCTGGTTGCGCCCGTGCTTTTTATTCTGCTCCTTCAGGGGCTTGTTGGGGTTGCCGTCGTCAGATAGAAGTGCGAAGTCAAGCTGCTTCTTGTCGAGGTCTGCGCGTGCCACCTGCACCTTCACCCGATCGCCAAGCGTGTATTTTCTATTTGTCTTGCGGCCTGTGAGGCAATAGTTCTTTTCATCGTAGTCGTAGTAGTCATCGGCGAGATCACGTACAGGCACGAGTCCTTCGCATAGGTTCTCGTCAAGCTCGACATAGAGTCCCCATTCTGTGACACCTGAGATTACACCCTCATAGATCTCTCCGAGACGGTCGCGCATGAATTCCACCTGTTTGTATCGGATTGAGGCGCGTTCGGCGTTGGCAGAAAGTTGCTCCATGTCGGAGGAATGCTTGCACTGATCCTCGAGTTTCACTTTCTCCACAGATCTTCCTCCGTCGGCATAGCGCTGCAGCAGTCGGTGCACCATCATGTCGGGATAGCGGCGGATAGGAGATGTGAAGTGGGTATAATAGGGGACTGCCAGGCCATAGTGGCCCACATTGTCGGTAGTATAGATAGCCTTGGCCATAGAGCGTATGGCAAGCATGGAAAGCATGTTTTCCTCTCCGCGTCCCTTTACGTCCTTCAGCATGCGGTTTAGGCTCTTGTTTACCTGAGTCGCTTTTCCTTCGGCATTGATCTTGAAGCCGAAGCGGGCAGCGATACTGCTGAGGTTGGCGAGTTTCTCGGCATCCGGATTGTCGTGTACCCGATAGACGAATGTCTTCGCCTTTTTCCCCTTGGGAACCTTGCCGATCTTCTCCGCTACTGCGATGTTGGCCAGGAGCATGAACTCCTCGATGAGCTTGTTGGCTTCCTTCGATTCTTTGAAATAGACACTGATGGGCTTGCCATCCTTGTCTATGTCGAAGCGTACTTCCGCACGGTCAAATTCCAGGGCACCGTTCTCGTAGCGGCGGTGGCGGAGCTGCTGTGCAAGATCGTTGAGTATATTGATTTCTGCCGAATAGTCGCCTTGTCCGGTCTCGATGCGTTCCTGCGCCTCCTCGTAAGTGAAGCGACGGTTGCTCTTGATCACAGTGCGGCCGATGCGACTGTTGATTATGTTGGCCTTCTTGTCGAGCTCGAAGATGGCTGAGAAAGTCAGCTTCTCCTCGTCGGGGCGTAGGGAACAGATGCCGTTGCTGAGATGCTCGGGGAGCATCGGTATGGTACGGTCTACCAGATATACAGACGTAGCGCGCTTCTGCGCCTCCTTGTCGATGATGCTTCCCGGAGTTACGTAGTGTGTCACGTCGGCTATGTGTACACCCACTTCGTAGTTGCCGTTGGCAAGCGTGCGTATGGAGAGCGCGTCGTCGAAATCCTTGGCGTCGCGGGGATCGATGGTGAATGTGGTGATGCCGCGGAAATCCTCGCGCTTGGCCACTTCCTCCGGGGTGATTCCCGGGCCGATCTTGTCGGCGGCTTTCTCAACATTTTCCGGATACTTATAAGGTAGACCGAATTCTGCGAGGATGGCGTGCATCTCTGCATTATTTTCACCCTTCTTTCCGAGGATATCGACAATCTCGCCGCGCGGACACATCTCCTCGTCTTTCCATACGGTGATTTTAGCTATGGCCTTGTCGCCGGTCTTGCCTCCCTTGAGCTTATTGCGGTTGAGGATAATGTCGGCGGCGAGGAACTTGGAGTCTGGCACGAGGCGGGCTCCGTGGCGGTCTACGATAAGCTCGCCGATGAATACCTGATCTTTCGCCTCGATGATCTCAAGCACCTGAGCCTCCGGCTCCACTCCTTTACGGGCAGCCGAGATCATCACGCGCACTTTGTCGCCGTTGAGGGCATGCATTGAGTTACGTTCGGCTACGAGAATCTGCTCGTCGTCGATAAGCACGGCGTTCTTGCCGTTGGAACGGCGGATGAACGTACCGACATTCTCCGAGCCACGGTTGGCCGGAGCCTTGTATTTCCCTAGACCCACTTCCTGGATCACGTCGTTGGCGGCCAGTTCCTCAAGAAGGTTTATGACATCCATCTTGAGATCCTGTGCATCAATCGCGAAAGCTATCTGTTTATAATTAAACGACTGACGGTTTTCCTTCTCGAGGAAAGCCAGTATCTTGTCCTGAAGTTCGGCCTTGCGCATCCGTTTGGCAGGCCTACCGGCGGTTTTCTTTTTCATAAGTGTGGAATTAGAATAGGTGATTTGCCCGGTAAGGGCATCTGCAATGGGGGGAAACAGGGGCTTCCCTTTTTGATTATAACGCCTTTAAGCCTTAAGATGTTTTATTGTCCGGACATGAAGGAGGATATGGTAGAATTTTCCGATAGGGTGTGCTGTCAGGTATAGGGGACTGAACAAAGAGGCGGTGCCTGCAGGCACCGCCTCTTTGTTCTTCCGAAGCGTTTCCGTAAAAAATTCCTATGATGAATAGCGGGAGAAGATTACAATGCAGACTATGAATACCGCGGCTGTGGCGATTGCTCCGAGTGAATAACCGAACTGTGATTTCAAGGTAGCTTTTTTCCGGTTCTTAACGGAGTGGATTTTTGCCTTGATGAGTCTGTCAGGCTCCTCTTTAGAAGAAGCAGAGCGGTAGGCATATTGGAGGGCCTCCATTTCACGGGTTTTAAAATCCGGCCGGCTTATATCATCGATATGAGCGTAGTCGGGCACCCGATCGTAGACATGCCTAAGTTTTGATGCGAAGTAGGCGAATGCCGCCACAACGACAAAGAAAGCGGCTAATTTAAAATACGGAGGATTATCATACAGGAACGCCATAACGGCGGCTGAAAGAAAGAGCAGGCATGCGACAGGCACGAAGAACAAACGCAGTATTTGCGTTTCGAAGCCGGTTTTTGAATACTTGTTAAAAGTAGCTGCCGTGGCGTCTATCTTTTCCAGGGCATCCGTGTATCTTTTCTCAGGTTCGTATCTGAAAGGAACGTAGGTCTTGAAGAGAGAGCCCACATACTCCGTAAACTTTATGCTCTCTTCCGCAAAGCTTTTGGCGTCGGGGAATGTTCTGTCAGGGTCGGCCTGATAGAAAACGGCTATCCAGTCGGCAAGATGTCCTGACATAAGAGCATCCCGCACCCGGATATCAGGAATATTCTTCAGTTCGTCAGGGGAGTAGATTCTCGTCCCATCGGGAAACTCATACCATACCTTGCCGGACAGGGCCTTGATGATCCGGAATAAGACGATATGTCGGTTGTGAGGAGCCATCAGATCACTCATATCATAGGGTGAATCGGAACTTGGGATCATCCTTCCGACAAGGGATGAATATTTCGGATTCGATTGGATATATGACTCCAGAATTCCTTTTTTTGATCCACTTTGGGAGGTTGATGGCTTATTTGAGGTATTATAGGGTCTGCTTGAGTTGATACAGGCCTTAATTCTTTCAATCACGGGAGTGTATTGCCGACGAGACAGAAGATATGACTCTACTCTTCCGCCAGGCTCGAGATCGAACTTCGCAAGATCAGGGATAGCCTCCAGGCGTTTAATAGAGTTCATAACCTTACTATTGAGCATCTCACCTATCCCGCTTGGCGTAAAGACCGCTTTGCTGTCTTTACTGTCGGTGATGAAATCGTAGCTCATATCGGGGAACATGGAATAAGCGATCCTATAGGGATTGAGATTCTGATCCTGCCACTGCTTGACGAAAGAGGCCAGATGAGGGTCACGGTGGCGGAGCCAGTAGTAGAACGCAGGGTTGGCGACAATAGGAATCACCTCATTAGATTCATCCCATTCTATTCCATATTCATGCCACAGGGCTGGCAGGTCCTTGACTTCACCAAGTAGCACCTGACTGTTGGCGGAAAGAGGTGTTTTATCGGAGAGGCATAGACACGCGCATAACACTCCCTGAGTGTTGACACCCTGATCGCCCGTGTATTCCTCTTTGATTTCCCGGAGTGCATCGGCTTTTTCGTTGAGTCCGGCCTGTCGGAGAGTATTCTCTATTGACTCATGGTACATGTGGTCGCCCGGCTCGATATAGAAGAGATGAGCCGCCCCCATATTCATATCCTCCCACATCATCTGAGCCAGCTCGTCGCAGTTGTAGGCAATTTTATTGTATCGCTTATGGAAGACGAATTCAAATTCCCTTTTCGGGAAGTAATTTATTTTTGAAGATGTTTTTTTTGCCATACGATATAAAGGTAAGACCGGGGTCTGGATTATGATGTAGTAGAGTCTATGCCACACCGCTCTAAAAGCCATGGGCAAAATTACTAAAAAAAACACGCAAATCCAAGTTTCTGCAGCGAAAATCCCCTACAACAACTTCATTGAGTATAATATTAATCTGTTGCGTATATTAAAAGAAAACACTAAATTTGCAGTATATAAATCCAAACGATCAGATAGATTATGTATAGACACGACAACAGAACAGTCATAACCCTGGATGCAGGGGGCACCAATTTTGTGTTCGGAGCGATGCGCGGCTGCGAGTTCATCACCGAGCCGGTCACTTACCCTTCCAACGCCCATGACCTCGATCTTTGCCTCGATACGATGGTGAAGGGCTTTCATGAGGTCATTGACAAGCTTGACGAGAAACCGGTGGCGATCAGCTTCGCCTTTCCCGGCCCGGCCGACTACCCGAACGGCATAATCGGCGGCTATCTGCCCAACTTCCCGTCGTTCCGCGACGGTGTCGCCCTCGGTCCGATGCTCCGCAACGAGTTCGGCATCCCGGTATTTATCAACAACGACGGCGACCTCTTCGCCTACGGCGAGGCAATCTGCGGCGCCCTTCCGGAAGTTAACCACCGACTGGCTGAGGCCGGGAGCGCCAAGAGATTCCATAACCTTTTAGGCTATACCTTCGGCACAGGTTTCGGAGTCGGAATCGTTGTCAACGGCCAGCTCAACCGCGGCGACAACTCCTGCGTCGAGACCTTCTGTCTTCCCCACAAGATGAAGGAGGGTATAATCGTGGAGGAGGGAGTCGCGGTTCGCGCCATCAAGCGTGTCTACGCCGAGGCATCCGGTGACTACGGCCACAGCTTCGAGCCGAAGGAGATCTGCGAGATAGCCGACGGCAAACGGGAGGGGAACGTGGAGGCCGCGCGCAAGGCATTTGCTGAATTCGGCGAGGTTGCGGGCAACGCGATGGCAATCGCGGCGCAGCTGATCGACGGCATCATAGTAATAGGTGGCGGCATCACCGCTGCAGGGCGCTGGATATTGCCCTCCCTGATAAAGGAACTCAGGTCTGAGCTCGCCACCCTGGGGGGTGACAGTGTCCGCAGGGTTCAGATGGAGGTGTTCGACCTTGATGACCCCGCAGAGTTCGAGCGGTTTGCCAAGGGCAATTCCAGGAGGATAGCGGTGAGGGGCACGAACCTTACTGTTGAATACGACGACATGAAGCGCATCGGCGTGACGCTGTCGAGACTCGGAGCGAGCAAGGCGATCTCAGCCGGAGCCTATTCATTCGCGCTCAAGAAAATAGACGAGGAGGAAGAGAAGGATGATTGAGAAGGCACCAATAAGGTTTGTCCCGTATCTGAAGAGCGTCATATGGGGCGGAAATAAAATCTGTTCATATAAAGGCATCGGTCAGCCGGAGCCGAATATCGGTGAAAGCTGGGAAATATCTGCCGTGCCAGGTCATGAATCGGTTGTGGCTGAGGGTCCCTATAAGGGAATGAAGATGACAGAACTCATTGAATGCTTCGGCCCGGAACTTCTTGGGAAGTCTGTCTTTGAGCGATACGATGGTCAATTCCCCCTTCTTGTAAAGCTTATTGATGCCAATGACAATCTATCGGTGCAGGTGCATCCCGACGATGATCTGGCAAATGAGCGTCACGGCAGCCTCGGGAAGACCGAGATGTGGTATATCATACAGGCTGACGAGGGTGCGAGGATCTATTCGGGCCTGAACCGTGAACTGACTCCGGAAGAATACGTGAGTATGGTGGAGGACAACACCATAGAGCAGGCTCTCGCCGTGCACGATTCGCATGCCGGGGATGTCTTCTTCCTTCCTGCCGGACGCGTGCACGCTATTGGTGCAGGCAATCTGCTTGCGGAGATACAGGAATCGAGCGACATCACCTACCGAATCTACGACTATGACCGGCGCGATGCGGATGGAAATCCACGCGAACTCCACACAGAACTTGCGAAGGATGCCATTGACTATACCTTCCATGAAGACTATAAGTCGGAGGCGCCCGATCCGGCTTCTGGACATGCGAGGCTGGCTACGTGCGACCATTTCTACGTAGATCGTGTGCTTCTTGACGGGAATATGGACCTTTCCTATGATGACTCGTCGTTCACAGTGCTGATGTGTCTTGAGGGGGAGGCCAGGGTGGAGTGCGAGGGAGTAAGGATGCCCCTTAAGAGTGGCGAGACGTTGCTCCTACCCGCAGTCTTGACTTCGTTCGTCATGAAAGGGCGGGGCACGCTGCTTATCGCGCGCTGCTGAAACGCTCCGTGCTCAGAGTTGGCCTTGCTCGATGAGGTGGGCGATGCGGTCGATCATCGCGTCGTCTTTGTTTGATTCTGGATGAAAGCCGGCTTTCATGTTCATGCCGAAGAATTTACCGAACGTCTGCCAGAATCCGGCTCGGAAGCTTCCGAGGAAGGCTTTTACGATGTTGAATGAGCTCTGGTCTGTCTCACGGTTGATGAGCTTGAGGAGTATCTTGCCCTGATTTTTCGTCATATGCTTTACGACCGGCTTATACTGCTCGAATATATCTTTCTCAAGGCGTTTGAGGTGCTTCTCCCTGGTCTTCTCGTCGGGTATGGTAAGGATATATTCGTAAGTCTCGCAGAGTGTGGCGAAGGCGAGTTTCGCATAGGGGAGTGTCTTGCGGACATCGCGCACCGTCTTCCAGTAGAAATCCTCCTGTTTTTTATTTTTGAACTTCATCGGAGGATACACGTGGAAGTCCTTGAAGACTGTCATGCGCACGGAGTCTCCGTATTCGTCTACAAATCGGTAGAACCCCTTGACCGGATTAACCTTGACCTTAAGCTCTCCCTCGAATTCGGGAATCTCAGGCACGTCGGCCCGGCTCCCGAAAGCTACGGCAGCTAAGAGAATGGTGAATATCAATTTTAATGCATGATGCATAATTCATAATTCATAATAGGAAGATGGCATCGGGGCCGAGGCGGAAGAGGGGCTCTATTAAAGAGTGCCGTGTATCTATCTTTGATTCGAGTCTCCTGGCGATGGCTTCGCATCTTTCCCGCTTGACTTTCCGTAGATCCCTGATTTCCTTGATAGAGTCGGCATATCCGATGAATTCCATCATTTTTTCCATCAATAGAACGTTTAGCATGGCCAGATGTTGCGGAAAATCGGCTATGACAGCAGCTATTTCCGGAAAAAGATGCTGGAAATATGGTTCGCGTCCATATGCAGCTTCTATGGCTCCGAGATGGATGCGTGGCCAGTCGCCATGCCCCGAGACTTCGAGCTGATTGGCCTTGAGTCGTTTGACGGATGATGATCCCCCGACCACAGGCACTGTCAGCACCATTCCTTCCGGTGCGTTTGATTCTATCAGCGCCCGGGTATAATCCCGGGTCTTCAGTGCTCCGGCTTTTCCCTGCACCCACAGAGTGGATGCAAGGTAAGGAGGTAATAGTTCTTCATTTCCGGGAGAATCTTTTCTTAAGACTGAAGACTGAAGACTGAAGACCGGAACTATTTCCATTTGGTGTCCTTGTCGGGGTTGGCGTTGCGAAGGATGCGGTCCCAGCGTATCTTGCCGTCGAAGAGACCTTTCTCCTCATCGAAGGAGGCGAGTATGAACATCGGGCTTCCGACGATATGATCTTCCGGCACGAATCCCCAGTATCGGGAGTCAGCCGACCGGTCACGGTTGTCGCCCTGCATCCAGTAATAGTCCATTTTGAAAGTATAGGTGTCGGTCTCCTTGCCGTTGATGTATATCTTGCCGTCGCGAATCTGGAGGTCATTGCCTTCATATGTGCGTATTGCGCGCTCGTATATAGGAAGGTTATGGAGTGTCAGTTTCAGGGTCGCTCCTTTCTTCGGAATCCAGATCTCACCCATGTCCGGGCGTGTCCATCCGTAGTCGTTGCCGAGCGGGAACATTCCGCCGAGCTCGTAGAAGCCGGTCTTCGACTCCTTTATGAGTTCTCCGTCAACTTCCGGCCAGCTTTCCACTATGGCCTTGGCTTTCCCGGTGAGGGGTACGTCGTAGAACATGAACGGAATCCCCTCTATCTGAACCGGTGCGCTTCCATGATCTTCCTCCCTGACACCGATCTCCTGCCATTTCTCAAGAGGAATCGCTGCCTTTACTGGAATCACGTAATTGTACTGAACGTTTTCAGCATCTTCGATGGGTTTGCCGTTGATGTAGATCACGTCATCCTTGATACTGAGGCGCTCTCCGGGAAGTCCGATAGCTCGCTTGACATAATTTTCACGTCGGTCTACCGGCCTTACTACCAGGTCTCCAAACATAGCCTTGTTGGCCTCGATGTAGGCCTTCGGGTCATCGATGCCGCGACGTTTCAGTTCGTAGCATATCTGGTAGTAATCTGGATTCGGCACTTTTGTGGCGACCGTATCTCCGTTGGGATAATTGAATACCACTATATCGCCTCGCTCTATGCTACGGAGTCCGGCGAGGCGGTGGTATTTCAGCTGCGGCTCGTCGATGTAGCTCTTGGTATTGATGATTGGGAGCGTATGCTGAGCAAGCGGAAAATGTATGGGCGTCTGTGGCACCCTTGGGCCATAGATGGTCTTGTTTACCCAAAGGTAGTCGCCTACGAGAAGCGACTTCTCCAGCGAGGATGACGGTATCTTATAGTTCTGGCCTATGAACGCGAATATGAAATAGACCAGAATGAGAGCATAGATGATGGCGTCTATCCATGAAAAAACCGTTCTTGCCGGTTCCTTGGTCTTCTTCCACCAGGTCCAGGGTACATAGCCGGTGATGTATATATCCACGAGCAACAGCCACAGGAGCAGCAGCCAAGGATTGCCCATCCAAATCACCCAAAGGAAGAAAATGAGTGATACTATGCCGAAGCGCACCCAGCGTGTTGGGCGCACCTTTTTCAATCGTTCGCTAAGGTCAGAAATAAATGAATTCATAATGTATTATAACGGAGCATTTGCTCAGTTATTGCGTATCGCGTTTTGAGTATTGCGTATTGCGTGGTCCGATACGCTCTACGCGATACGCGCTATGCGGAATTAGAATTTGAGCATGTCTTTCATCGTGAAGAATCCGGTCTGGCCTGAGCCTATCTTTATAGGACCCACTGAAAACTTCTTGCATTTCTCAGCGAGCCATTCGGCGGCGAGGACTGCGCCTAAAGCGAAACCTTCGCGGCTTTTGGCCGAATGGGAGATGGTAATAGTATCCTGAGGGGAGTCCCAAGTGACTATGTGGATCCCGGGTACCTCTCCTTCGCGGCGGTGTGAGATAAAGAGGGTTTTGGAGTTGTCCGCGTTTTCAACCTTGTCAGTGTTTTCTGTATTGTCCGCGTCGTCAGTGTTATCAGCAGGTTCGGCCCATCGGTCTACTTTGTCTGAGGCCGCGATGAGTTCCTCGGCGATGGTGATAGCTGTGCCGGAGGGATGGTCGAGCTTATGGATATGGTGCACTTCCTCCATCGAGGGGGTATATTGCGGATATCCGTTCATGATTCCTGCGAGGTAACGGCTTACCGCCTCGAAAATATTGACACCTATTGAGAAGTTGGAACTGTAGAGCATGGCTCCCTTGCCGCTCTCGCATACTGACTTCACGGCGTCGAGTGAGTCAAGCCATCCTGTAGTGCCGCATACAACGGGAACACCCGCCGAGAAGCAGCGCAGCAGGTTGTTGACTGCCGTGTCAGGCTGTGAGAATTCTATGGCGACATCCGACTTGCGGAATGCTTTGGAATCAATGTCTGCTAAATTGTCTGCGTCGATTATGACGCTTATCTGGTGGCCGCGCTCGAGTGCAATTCTCTCGATCATATGGCCCATTTTGCCGTAGCCTATTATCGCGATTTTCATATTTCAGTTATCAGTTATAAGTTGTCAGTTATAAGTCTCCGGTATTTCGTCCGACATCCAACGTAAAACGCTCTCAAAAGCCGAAGGCGATGTTGTCGATGTAGAGTGTCAGGCCTTCTGTGCCGATGAAGGGTTCCCCGCATGAGGCTGACGCCATCATGAGGACATGAGTCGGAGTCGCATCGGCATCGTCCCAGCCTATCTCATGCACCGGTACGAGCTTTCCTTTTGAGTTGCGTGCGTAGTATGCCTTTTCGCCGTCAAGAAGCCCCATCCAGGGTTTATAGAAGGATTCTTTGGTAATATCTCCGTAGTGAATGGGTAGCTCATGCTGTCGAGTCCAGGGAATGGACTTATTATAACGCTCACGCCCCGTACCCACGCGTTTTGCATAGATATTTCCGTCCTTATCTTCCCAACGTCGCTGCAAAAGCACGTAGACTTCGGCGTTGTCGCGTCCCTGGAGGGTTTTCTGCTTGCTGAATCCCGTCGATTTTGTGCGGGAATTTTCCTTTGGCATAACTATCTCATAGTCGTAAACAAGAGCCTTGGGCCGTTTTGTGTAAGGGATTCCCATCTCCATCTTGCCGAAAGCTCCCTTTGTTGACGTTACCGGTTCGAAAAGCTGTCCGAGGAATATGGATCCCGCCACCATCACGTCCATATTTACGATACCGAGAGCCTTTACATGCTCCATCTTTGCCTCACACTTAGCCACGGTGCTTCCGCCACGCTTCGCGGGGGATACCGTAGTCGACCCCTTTACGACTCCGCATACCTTTGCGTAGGCGTTGGAATTGGCCCATGGTGAACCTCCGGTATTACTGTAAGGCTTATTGCCATTGATTGTCGCCGTCGGGGCTATTTCATAGATCGTCTTACCATTACCACCAATGATCTTTGACTCGGTGATGTTTCGAGTCACCCAGTTTTCCATATCGGCGAATTTGATCGGTTCAAGACGGAGTGCCTGTACCGAGACTCCTATCGCAAAAATAATAATTATAAGAAGTATAGATTTTTTCATAAGTTCATAAAGATTCTGCCGTTTGCAATAATGGAATCCCGCAAGGGTTTCTGTGCTGATTCTTCAAGGCGCATGATGATTGTCTCTATCGGAAGTGTAGATTCGTCGGTTTCAGCGAGAATTCTGTCGGTAGGAGTAATGTCGAGTGATTCGGGGCTGAATTTCTCGCCGAAACTGAGCCAACAGCCGGCTTTCAGATAGATTTCCGCTATGGTCGGTTTGTTTCTGAAGCCGTGAATTATCCATGGCTGTTCCGGAGCGAGATCTTTTTTCATTCCGGTGATGAAATCGTGGGCCTTGACTGCATGTATTATCAGTGGTTTCTTAAGCCTTTCGGCAAGCAGAGCCTGCTTGCGGAATGCGAGCATCTGAGTGGCGAGGAGTCCACCATGGGTAAGGTCGATACCGCATTCGCCGATGGCTGCTACATATGGGGATGCCGCGGCAGCCACGAGCTCGACCCATATCTCATCCTTTATCCTCAGGTTGTCGGCGCAGTAGAGCGGAAGATCCCATGGATGCAGCCCAACCGACCATTTCTGGTCGCCTTGCGCTACGAAACCTATCGGCGATGTCGATATAATGGCGTGCGGATCCGGATCCTGCTTATGTGTGTGGCAATCAAGAATCATAATTATATAACAAATTAAATGGGAAAATTGAGATTGGAAAAGCAATGATATGTTATCAAAAAATATTTTCTGACCTAAATATCTTTAATGCAATAAAATATCTGAATTTGTGGGATTTTTTAGTAAAAAAAATGTGCGAAAATTTGCTTGAATGAAAAAAAGGTTGTAACTTTGC